>JAGCUO010000104.1 GCA_017962825.1 Lachnospiraceae bacterium
GTGATGTATGCGGTGAGGAGATAAAGCTTCTCGGAAACCGCAAGCTTGAAGACGGAAATCTCTGCAAAAACTGTGCAAATAAGCTCTCTCCCTGGTTCGATGAAAGAAGGCATTCCACAGTCGAACAGATCAAGCAGCAGCTGGCATACAGGGAATCAAATCAGAGCAAGGTCAGCGCATTCCGTTCAAATCTGGTATACGGACTCGGAAGCCAGAAGCTTTATGTTGATACCTCCGCAAACAGATTCACTGTTTGCTCGGACAAGGATCTTTCGGGCGGAAATCCCGACATTCTCGATTTTTCACAGGCAAGATCCTGCGACCTCGATATAAAGGAAAACAGAACCGAGGAAAAGAGAACCGTTGACGGAAAATCCGTAAGCTACGTTCCTCCCAGATATAAGTATTCGTATGATTTCTATGTAACCATCAGAGTGGATAATCCTTACTTTGATGATATGAAGTTCAAGATCAACAGTTTTTCCGTTGATACCGGCAACACCTGCATGACCGCAGGCGGAAACGCAGGCTGGAAGCTCAGCACTAACGCAGGCCTTCGTGCCAACATGAACATCAACAAATACAATGAGTGCATCAGCATCGGCGACAATATCAAGAGCATGATCACCGGCTGGATGGGAATGCCGCAGAATACCGTACCCGGGCTTGATCCTTCATCACCCGATTCCATTGCTCAGGCAATGCAGGCAGCCAATATGGTAGCCATGATGAAGGCAGCAGCAACGGCACCTGCAGGGTCAGCTCAGTTCATGAACGGTGGCGGAATGATAGGCATGAACGGACAGCCTATGATGAATCAGGTTTTCGCGCAGCAGCCCATGCAGAGCCCCGTTTCCCCCACCGATCCGACAGGCGGTCCCATACCTATGCAAGCAGCGTCCGCAGCTGCGGGAGCACAGGTCACATGTCCCTTCTGCGATGCGGTCATGGTTCCCGTTAACGGAAAGTGTTCCGTATGTGAAGGCGTTCTCTAAGCAGGTTTGTTCCGACAATAATTCAGGGCCCGGAGATCCGGGCCCTGTTTTTTGTTATCTGTTTTGTTTATTCTTCGGAAGCGGCTTTGCTGTCAGATCTGCTCCATATGATCATCACAGGTATAGCCACGGCAAGGAGCGCTATGCACATTGCGATCATTCCGATGGGAAGATCAGTGGTCTTATTGTCAGGATTGATATATCCGCCAAGTATTGAGGGATTGGAATTATTGACCGCGTGCATAATCGCTGCAGGCCAGACGGATCCGCTCTTTTCGGTAATGAAGGTAAGAAGCACACCCATAAGCGTACAGAACACGCACATGCATGCGATACCGAGATAGGGAAATCCGGGATAATCAGTTCCGAAATTATGTCCGATACAGGTAAGCGGTGCATGCCAAAGTCCCCAGATCACGCCACCTATGATAAGCGCTCTCTTTCTTCCGGTGATCTTAAGAAGCTTGGGCATCATATAACCGCGCCATCCGCCTTCTTCACCGAATGCTGCAAAGGATCCTACAAATCCGGTCACGATCGCATATACCGGCATCATGAACAGCATTCTCTTCTCCATATCAAGAGTTACATAGTATTCAGGATCATACATCGACGGGCACATTGCAAGTTCTATCAGGTTGCTGAGTTCCATGTAGAGCCAGGGAACAAGGCATGCGAAGAAGAAATACTTCCACTTTCCGTCCTTTAGATATATTCCGAAATATGAATTGTTCTCACCGTCAAATCTGAATCCTTCCTTCGTGATCACTCTCGAAAGAACGTGACATATCACAGGAAACAGCATACCGAGAGCAACGAATGACTGTCTCATTGTTCCCATATCTTCCCATGTTGATCGGTCGGGATTTGCTACGAAGAACCAAAGAAAAGTAATAACAAATGTGAGTACGAGATAGATGATCAGCCTCTGTGTATCAGTGTATTCTCTCCCACTTCTTTTTGCATCGTCATAAGCTTTGGTCATAGTCTTTGCTTCACTCATGCTCTCTCTCCTTTCTCTCATATATGCGCACGGAAATACGGTATGAGATGTAATAGACACAGAGAGTAATAAGCGGAGAAATGACCGCCATGAACATAAGTGCAAATAAATGCGTTTTTGCCCATTCAATTATGCGATTAAAATCTACTTTTTCTAAAACGTCCAGATTTCCGAAGAAAAGAAATGCCACAGCAAACCACGCCAGGACCTCAAGAATACCGGTCTTGATCATCTGTCCTTTTTCTTTTCCGAAGGCGACAAAAACAGGAAATTCGATGCTTGCGCCGATAAGTGCCAGCGAGAAAAGCTCGATCAAAAATGATGAAATGAGCATCAGGATATCCAGTACAGCGCCCTCCTGCAAAAACGCCATTGAGATGACACACCAAATCACGCAGATTGATAAAGCCGAATAAATGCATATTCCTATGAAGACATATTTTTCCGCGATATATGTACGCTTCGAAAAAGGCGTTGCAGACAGATATGCATGTATCTTGCTTTTCTCATCGTTTTGAATTACATTCGGAATCCACATGGCTATAAAACTGATGAACATGATCGGAAGCATCTGGGCCGGCATTGAAACGAGATAATCAAGAAAATTCATGATCTCGCCCTCGGAATTTTCCATAAGCCAGGCGTCCGGTGTGTCTGCGAAGGCCACGATCAGTTTGAAGACCACGAGCAGAACGGTAAAAACAGAAATAACCGCAACCTGTTTTTTGCCATTTATAGAGAGAAAATCCTTATATAATAATCCGCCCATCAGATGACACCTCTCTTTCTTTCGGCAATGTATAAAGAGAGCCCGTAACTGAGTACGCTGACTAAAAGCGCTATGATAAGGAATACATATCCCCTGTCACGGAAATAATCCAAAGGCTTCCAGAATGTTCCGGGATCAAGGCCCTGCTCTTTGATAAAAATCTGTATGAACACTGCTTTAACGCTATGAAACTTAATGATCACAAAAGAAAGAATGATCGTAAGCAGCGAAAAAACCTGGGCATACTGCTCCCTGCCGTAACCGAGCATCACACAGTACAGGATCACAAGAGCACTGTATATGCTTAAGATCGATGCGCATGAAATGATGATCCCAAAGAAACTTCCGAAGCTCATGATATCCGTGAGAGCACTCAATACCAGAGCAAGAATTATATCCACTGCGGCTCCTATGGCACACAGGGTATAGATCGTCAGGAATCTTGAAAGCATTCTCTTTTTCATGGATACGGGAAGCGAAGCGGATACCTTGAAAAAGCCCGCTTTTCCGTCCGCGATGAATACGTTCAGCATATCTCCGACACACACTATGGGGATCAGCATGAACATGACCAGAACCATGGAACCAAGATTCTTTACATCTACCTGAGACATGTTATTGTTCTCATCAAGCAGAACCACTCCCACCTTAGCGAGATTTCCGAAACGGCTGCTGAGAACATACAATATCGATATGACCACCACTCCGGCTATGATGTAAGCGAAAGTGGTGAGCTGTTTTTTTAGGCACATGATGTCCTTTATTATCAAACCTTTCATAGTTTTACCTCACCGGTGAACCGGGTTACTGTCCCCCGTTCACTTCTTTCCGTTTACATAGCCGATCATGATCTGTTCGAGCTCGGCTCTTTCAATGACCATTACGGGATAAAGCTTTTCCGCTGCATGTCTGTCATTAACGAGGATCTCCGCACCGTAGTCACTCACTTCGGAGTTCACGATAAGTGACTCGCTGACTTTGGAAAGCTCATCCTTTTTACACTTTACGACAGCATGTTTTTCAAGAATCTCATCCTTGTTTCCGGAAAGAACTATCTTTCCGCCGTCTATGAACACGACCTCATCAGCGATCTTCTCAAGATCGCTTGTGATATGTGAAGACAGAAGGATGGTATGGTCCTCTTCCACCACGAATTCGCGA
>JAGCUO010000007.1 GCA_017962825.1 Lachnospiraceae bacterium
GAGAAGAACATCTATACGGCACAAAGAAGCTGGAGGGGATTTTATCAACTGTGTGAGATTGATGCTGAGATTTATGATAAGCTCGGCGGTGATGATGACTCTGATAAACTGATTGGCAGCGGCAGAGTTCTTTTCGAGTCGGATGATGATTACTACTGTCCTCCGCATTATACGATTTTTGACGAGAATTATAACATACTTGCACCATGGTCGAGTGCGGAATGGATAGCCGGAAAGACGGATGTACTTAATAAGAAGAATCAAGTTGTCCGGCAGTTTCCGGGATTGTCACTTGCTTATGGGCGTGCGGATGAAAGCGGTACGACGCAGTATTTCGGAGTTTCTGATGTGGAAAGCAATTCGCCGGTGAATCAGGAAACTATTTTTCCTGCCTGTTCTGTATCGAAGTTTATTACTGCGATATGTGTGATGAAAATGCAGGAATTAAAAATGTTAGATATTGATGAAAGAGTCAATGAATATCTGCTTCAGTGGAAGCTTCTGACTCCTGACGGAGAAGAAAGCAAAGCAACAGTTAGAGCCATACTTAGTCATACTGCGGGAATCATAGACGGTGAAGACTCTTTTTACGGATTACGAATCGGTGACCCTGATGTCAATTTGCTTGAAATTTTGGAAGGACGTACGAAATATAATAACCGAGCTGTGAGAACGGAAAACCGTCAAGGGACTGATTTTGAATATTCCGATGCGGGATATTGTGTTCTGCAGCAGATGATGCAGGATATTACCGGCAAGGAATTTTCAGTATTGCTTAATGATCTGGTATTTGAAGAACTGGGACTCAAGAATACTTTTTTCGCTTCTCCGACTGAAAGAGAAAACCATAAACAGAAGATGGCCACAGGCTATGATGATGCCGGCTTGCCAATCCCCGGGAAATATCCTGTGACACCTGATCTTGCCGCGTCAGGGTTGTGGAGCACGCCGAAAGATCTCATGACTCTTGCCACGGAGTTCTTTCATGCTCTTAATGGAAAAAGCATGTTTTTGAAAGCAGACAGCGCAAAGGAAATCATAAAACCGGTGGAGGGATTTCCGTGGACAGGCCTCGGTATTCTCCTAAATGGAAAGGACATACTGATCTCAAAGGGATGGGGAGAAAACGGACAGTGCATGATGAAATTGTATCTTCAATCCGGTGAAATCTCTGTAGCTATGACAAACAAAAATCCGGGCACCGATCAGGCAGAATCCGGTATTGAATGGCTAGTGGATAGTTATACCTGGTTTATTTAAGTAAAACTTTGATTGACGGAATGAAAGACTGAGTTGTTGAATGATATTACGATTGATATTATTTATAAGGATATCTTGGAATACGAAAAGTATAGTAAATAGGATATGTCACAAAGTTTGATGATATTGTGACATATATGAATTGTAAAGAGGGCGTAACTGAAATGAAATTGGAAAAGTATAGTGAAAACGATAGGGCGCTGTATGAATGCCTAGTCTTCAACGAAGAAACAATGGTGAAGAACCTTGGGAGAACTTTCACCGAAGAAGAAGCAGCTTTTTTCTTCCGGGCAGTGCTGGAACAGAACTCAGAAGGAAATGAATTCGGATTCTATAAAGTGTTCGTTGATGAACCTGATAAAGAAGAATATATAGGTATGGGTGCTATTACTATGAATGACGAGTATGAGGCACCTGAGATCGAATATATGCTTTTGCCGCAGTTCTGGAACAAGGGTTACGGTACCGAACTGGTTGAGATACTGCTTAACATGGTTCAAGGCTCTTCAACGATAGTGGCAATAACGGATCCGGACAACACTTATTCAAGAAAGATTCTTCTGAAAAAGGGTTTCGAGTCGGTTAAACAGTACCGGAACGATGATGGTGAGCATGCCGAACTGTTTAGGTTGAAAAGACCGATCCTTGTCCTGAGAGATATGGTTTTCAGTGATATAGAAGACTATGTAAGGTGGTTTACGGTTGAAACAGAGTGGATGAAAACGGATTCACCTTGGGAAAACGAGGCGACCACGCCGGAGGCAGAAAGAAGTTCGTGGACAGAATACTACGAATCTGTGCGTGAATTGCCTGAGGACTCCGAACGCTGGAAATATGAGATTGAATTGGATGGAAAACATGTCGGATGGGTCAGCAGTTATGTGGATCTGGACTATGTTGATAATCCCGGGCACATTCCGGCAGTGGGAATTGATATACCGGTGGCAGATGCATGGAATAAAGGTGTCGGAACGCAAGCGCTTCAGCAATTCCTTGGATATCTCAAAAAACGGGGCTGCAAAAGCGCATATACTCAGACATGGTCCGGGAATCATGCGATGCTGCGAGTGGCGGAGAAATTAGGATTTACTGAAAATGTACGTAAAAAGGATTATCGCATGGTAGGCGGAAAACTGTACGATGCGATCACATTACAGATAGATTTGTGAAGAGACAGTATATGAACGATATTGCTTTAAAAAGGCTTTATGATGCCGGATGGACTCCGGACAGAAAAGTGGATATTGCGCCGATCGAGACCGCTTATGCTGCTGAAAATATGGTGATACCTGACAGGTTGAGAGAGTTCTTCGTATCGTACGGATTCCTCGTGATAAAATATGATATTCAGCACACCGAACCGGAAAGGCATAGTATAAATCCGATAGCGGACTTTAAGAATTACAGCAAAGAAGATTTTGCCCATTTGCTCGATGATTATGAGATATATGGAATGGCTTATCCTGCGGGTTTTGCATATCGTGGAAACATGAGCATTTATTATCATGACGATGGTAATTTCTATGTTTTTATGGAGGGCGGCCCGCTGTTCCGCGCAGGGTCAGGTGAAGTCCTGATTGCGGCTCTTTGCGGTGATAAGGAATCCGATGATTCGTGGGTAGAGATTGAATAATTATATCCGGACGTAGCTTAATTACAGCCTCGCTCGTTTATGAGGTTGCTGTATCGAGCAGAGCGCGTGATGATAGGATTCACGAGGTGCGGGTGCAAATCC
>JAGCUO010000105.1 GCA_017962825.1 Lachnospiraceae bacterium
GACAATGGGGACGTACCCCTCTGTCAGGAAGTTCGTCCTGACAGAGGGGTACGTCCCCATTGTCAGAAGCGTCCCCACTGTCACTTTTACTTAAGCATCCAGCGAAAGCCCGGTCTTGGAGATAAGCTCATCCAAAGTACGGATATTCGTGCTGCAATTCTTGATATCTTGCCCCAGAAACTCACTCGCTGACTCAGCATCAACTGTAAACGATTCCTCAACTCCGCCGCTTTGAAATTCGAAAGTAACATGATCAAGATTCTCGATCAGGCCGATGAAGATATACCCGAAGGCCTCCATGTCATTTATTTTCTGAAGACGTATGTTATCCGGTATTTCTTCTGAAAGTATTATTTTCCATCCGTAGGGTTCCGATGCCGTATAAAGCTCATTGGTATACGGGCCGAGATACGTACTCATATTCAGGGCATTGGCGGTTCTGGTATTTACCGGCATATCTCCGATGTAACTGTGTCTTGTGTTATATAGATCGGATGCAAGGGGGGTTACAGTTGCACCGTTTGCCCAGATGATACGGCCACCGATGCGTACTTCTTTGATCGGTTCGGAAGCGGTGAAATTTCCTTCCAAAGAGCCTCTGTGAAGGGGGCTTACCATAACTGTCCGGGCAGAGATCCTTACAATTCCGTTCTCCTCCGTATAGGTAAGTGCTGCGACTGCATTTGAGCTTCCCGTAGGCTCCGCCGTAAAATTCAGTACATTATTTGTAACGGTAAGATTCATGGCAGCCCATTCGTGAGAACTTTCCGCTCCCACTATAAATGTCCTGACAGCTATCATGATAAAAACAAACAGTAATGCCCCTAAGACGCTTCCCATGAGGATCCTGCGGTTTCTTTTTTTATTCTTTTTCAGAAAATCAATTTCCCTTTTCTCTTCATGGGATATTTCCGGGATTTCTGTGGAAGCACCCTTCATGGTAGCAAGTACCTTCCTGCACTTTTCACAGCCTGCAAGATGCTCTTCTATCACCGCATTTGTTTTCTCGCAGGTGAGTCCGTCTATATAAGAAGGCAGTAAATCCTGTATAATTTCACAATCTATATGATTCATCATAGTTCTTCCTTTCTCAGTTTTTCTTTTGCCCGATAAAAGGTAACTCTCGCCCAGTTCTCGCTCTTACCCTGTACCTCTCCGATTTCTGCAAAGGACAGGCCTCCCAGAGCTCTCAGATACATTACTTCGCGGTAAGGTTCCTCAAGGTCATGGAGCTTTCTCATAAGTTCGATCCTCGAGATTTTCTCGATTGCATCCTCCTCGGCCGAATCCGTCCGAAGCTCAGACGCCGCATCTCCCTCCAGATCCTCCGTCTCGGGGTGTTTTCGTAAATAGGTGAGAAGCACGTTTTTGGCAATGCCGCACAGCCATGTGGATAATTTACAGGTCTCGTCATAACGGTCTATGCTCCGTATCGCCTGGTAAAATGTCTCCTGCGTCAGTTCTTCCGCAAGATCGTCATTTCCCGTGCGCGCAAGCAGGAAATGATAGACTGTCTTCGCATAATGCTGATAGATTTCTTCCATGGACTGCAACTCCTCACCTCCTTTCAACCGGTTTTCATATAGTTAATGCAAATTCAGACTGTTTCGTTACAGGATTTGTAAAAAAATTTTTCGAACACCCCAGAATGATATCACAAAAGCGGATTCTCTTTCGAGAATCCGCTTCTTTAAAGCTTTCGGGCCTCCGGCCCGCCCCTAACGCGTGGACCGGGCTGTAAATTTAGAGTTTCTGAGGGGTTTTACAGTCACCTCGGTTGCTAATTGAACCCTAAATCGTGGATTGGACTGTAAATCTTGAGTTTCTGAGGGATTTTACAGCCACCTCAGTTGCTAATTGAGCTCTAAATCGTGGATTGGACTGTAAATCTTGAGTTTCTGAGGGATTTTACAGCCACCTCAGTTGCTAATTATGTTCTAAATCATGGATTGGACTGTAAATCTTGAGTTTCTGAGGGATTTTACAGCCACCTCGGTTGCTTAATGAAGCCTTGTCTTAATGGGGTCTGACCCCATAAAAGGCAATGAATCACTGCCACAAAAGAACTGTCCCATCTTTAATCCATGTGATACAATAAACCGGCGTTGGGGAAAAATCGAATTGGAGAAAGATATGAAAAACAAAAAGCAGCTTATCAAAAGTCTGGTCGTGTGTGTACTCTGGCTCATCCCATTTTTCGCAGTCGGAATTCTCTGTGACAGAATAGAAAATGACATATTAGCGAATCTGTGCAAAAGCCTCCTGCGTCTGGTTGAATCCGTGGGGATCATGCTCTATATAAAACACGAATACGGGATGAAACTCGGTATCAGAAAAGAGAACCTTTTTAAAGGCATCTTTTGGTACGGAATCGTAATCTTTATCTTCTGCCTTGTAATGCCTTTTCTCTCATACGAAGCACCCGAGATTGCATTTTCAGAAGCACTGCCCATACTCTTGTTTTATTTGGTCGTATATATGATCGTAGGTTTGTTTGAAGAAATCCTTTGCAGAGGTCTTCTTTTCAACTCATTCAAAGCATATTGGGGCGATAACAAAAAAGGAGTTTATCTCAGTGCATTTTTATCATCGCTTCTCTTCGGCTGCCTTCACTTTTTTAATCTGAACGGATCAAACACCATTTCCACCATTACACAGGTAATTTACGCGACATTCTTCGGAATGCTCTTTGCAACCATCTATTACCGCTCGGGAAATCTGTTATCATGCATAATCCTTCACGGACTTGTAGACTTTGCAGGTTCCATCTGGACATGCTTTAAAGCAAACAGAATGGAAGCGATCATCATCGATAATACTACCGATTCATCAATCGGTCAGGCCCTTATAATTCTTATAATGACATTCCCTTTTGCGATTTCTTCGCTGGTACAGCTCAGGAAGACATTCAAACAGGGATGACAATGAGGCTGTGACAGAGGGGACGCTTCTATTTTGTTACCGGGTGACAAA
>JAGCUO010000106.1 GCA_017962825.1 Lachnospiraceae bacterium
CCGCATCGAAAAAAGGAAAAAGCTCCGAAGCACGTACCTTATCCCTTTCATCCGAAAAAGTATTTGTAATGAGGCCGACCTTGATACCTCTTTCCTTCAACCCTTTAAGAAGATCAACAGATTCCTGCGGTATTGCTGAAAAGGTGTCCCCGAGAGCAGCAAGGCGTTTTTCGAACAGCCTGTCCACAGCCTCATCATCATACTTACCTATCTTCCTAAGTGTATCCGCTATTCCATCCCTCATGGTCATCTTTCCGATGCTTCGGTCGTATTCGCTTTCGTGCCAAACTTTCCGGAACTGCGTCAGATCCGCACCTATATCTTCCGCCATATTTTCACTGAAATATGTCCTCCCTTCAAAAAGAGTGACAAGAGTTTCGAACATGTCGAAGATAACCGCTTTGATCATGTATTTCTCCTTTTCGGATTTTAATATATAATGGACCGGAGGTGAAAAATATGAAAATCAGACCTGCTTTGAACGTACTGCTCCTTGTAGGATGGATCTTTTCCATAGACGGTTTCGTCTTTGCCGCAATAGGTATCCTTTATTTCTTCTTCGGGGACAGGTATTCGGTCGAAGGTTCATTCGACGATCCCGTAAAGAATTTCTATATGCTGACCGGAATATTTACCGCGATGGGCCTCTTGTTCCTCACAGTGGGAATGGGATTCGTCATCCATGAGTTCCGTAAGAAACTCAGACGGAAAGCCCTTTTGAATACCGGCTACCGCATCTGTGGAACCATAAGCGAGACATATCCCGACAAAAAAATCACCATCAACGGTATCCATCCCAACTATGTCGTTTGCAGATATGAAGATCCGGTCACCCTCAGGACAGAGTTCTACAGAAGTCTAAGCTACTGTGTTGATCTAAACGGTGCCATAGGAATGACCGTTTCCATATACCTTGATCCAAACAACCACAGCATCTATTATATGGATTTCGATCCGAATCTAATGCCCGTAAAGTACTGATACACTTAATATCTCAAAGGATGTCCGGGCCTAAGCTATAGGCTTATGACAGAAGATACAGCCGTACTTATTGCGCTCCTGCTCTTTTCCGCAGTGCGGACACTTGATCCTGTTTCCGCCGGGCACGCTCTTTGCGATCGCATCAAGAACGATAAAGGGCTTTCTGCAATGAGGGCATATCGATGCCTTCTCCGAAGGATCCACACTGACAGACTTGGAGCATTCCGGGCATTTAACGCGTACAAGCTCCGTGTTCTCTCCCCTTATAGCGGTCAGGTGGTCCCTGATATTTTCCGCAATGTTTATAAGCGCTTCGTCCCCCGTAAGGAGCTGGGCCTGCATACGCCTGAATGCAGCGGGCAGGTCATTTATATCCTTGCAGGCAAACATAAGGAGCTTTTGATCATCGGCTTCCTTCAGCTTAAAGAATCTTGACCACTCATTTCTTACCCAGACGGCATGGAAATAATCCGCTCTGGTTCCCAGAACGACCATCGCGGGAGCACTTTTCAGTGCCGCGAAAATATACGGCTCGTAGTTTACCCCAAGCTTGTCCTGAAGAGTTTCCCTTGAAAAGAAGACCTTCAGTCCCATTCCCGTGAGCAGTCCGTATAATCTTTCGCCTATCTTACTGTCTTCGGTACGGAGTCCCGTCTCATCATCGGTTTCCTTATAACAGATAAATACGTCATAAGGTTTTTCATTTTTCGCGATGTTCAGATAATCTTCCTGGATCCTTGCTATCTGCGAGGCGGCGGCCTTAAGTTCTTCCTTCTGGATATCATCGGCCATCTCAACAGCTTCGTTAAACGATTCCGAATTCAGTATGCTTTCATCGTTTATCCTGTGAAGCGTGGGAATATATCTCGTCGATGCCGGATCCTGTACATATTCTATTCCGTATTCGCACAGGGTCATTGCCCAGAGTATATCCACGAAAGGAGGATTGCGGTCCAGTATGTCCTCATATATGCGGAATGCCCTGTCAAACTCGCACTGCTGTCTGAGCTCATTTGCCCTGTTCAACAGGTCGATGTACTTTCCGGTCTCACCGCTCACAATATTCGTTTGTCCGCAGTATTCACATGTGCATACGGAATTACCGGGCTTAAGGGGTGCTCCGCAGCACTGGCAGCTTAATGCTTCTACATTCATAGACTCTCCTACGGCATGGTCCCGGAGTCCGGGATCATACCTCCTTCTGGTTAACGGTAAACTTGATGTCCGGTGCGTACTTTCTTATAAATGCGATCATCTCATCCGCATCGCATCCCAGTGAAAAGGACTTATATGCTTTTTCCTTAAGGGGCTTTTTGGAAGGTGTAAGATATTCACCCTTAGTAACATTTCCGTCAAGATCTAAGACTGAGAACTGCTTTCCGGCAGCTTTAAGATCTACGATCGCGATGCTTCCTATCTCACTTAACTTCCACATCTTAAATCCCGCAAGCGTTCCGGAACCCAGGGTATAAAGCAGCTCATTTTTTTCGCTTATCCTGAAGTCACCGAAGGATTCCTTCGCAGGGTGCTCTTCTTCATACTTTGCAAGAAACTTCTTGTTGGTATTCTTGTCAGCGATAACCGCAAGAACAACAATAACAACAAATACTCCGATCAATAAGATTCCGCCCATTTTCATCTCCTTTACGCTTACTTGTTTATGTGCATATATTGGAATATTTCATTTTGCTAAACCTCCGCCTTCAATAATAACATAAAAAAAGAAACAGGGGGGATGCTCCCCTGTTTCTTCATTTATTTGGCGCTGTCGAAAAGTGTTTCAAGTTCATCCAGCCTTTCGGGATTATCTATCCGGTATACGTCTTCCCCGTGTATCAGATAGATGCCGACTATGGTGTATTCATTCGTATATCCGTTTTCATCGGTGAAAGTGAAAACCGTATAATTTTCTGCCATAGCCAGTTCCGGGCGGTCTTCTTCAACTTTCTCAAGCCTAAGTTCATGGATTGCATCCACAACTGCTCTTACCTCTCCTGCATCGTCTGAATGATACTCAGTTTCGTTATCGGAGTCAGAAGAATAAATATCCACTGAAGTCATACAGGGTTCAAGACAGAACAGAAAATACTCACTGTCGAGAGTTGAATTTCTTATCACAAAGATATATTTTCCGGAGGGATCATAATAGATCGGCACCAAACAAAAAGCATCACCGGCAGGCTCCCACATACCTCCTTCGGCAGCATCGAACGGGAAGGTGCACGATCTTGTTATATCTATTTCCCATACCCTTTTATCCGGATAAGCATAATACGGAATCCTTACAATACAGACTTCACCGTATCCGTCATCAGTATATCTAATCTCTCCAAATTCAGAAAAACGCTCGCAGTATTCATGGAATTCTTCTTCGGAAGTTTCAACCTTCAGATTACAGTCAGAGGTGTATCCGTCAACCCAAAGCCGCTCTCCGCGGGTATCGTATCTGCCGAATAATTTACCACCTGCGAATTCATAGTCAGATCCGAGAAGGATGATTCCGCGGTTTGCAATATGTTCCGGCACTTCATCCAGTGCTGGATACGAGGTAATGTTGCCGTCGACAGTCACGCCTGAAATATCCTCAGTTTCATTTTCATAAAGTTCCTGACCGTTTGCATTTTCATGATCCCGGGAAAGTTTCATGAATAAAGGAATAACTATCAAAAAGATGATGATGATCAGAAAAAGTATTATCAATACCTTTGCGAAGGTAGAAATTTTCTTCATATTATGATCCTCATAAGATTATCATCATAGAAACAGGGGAACAGTTTCCCTTTTCAGGCAATCATCTTAGTTTTTCAAATAGATCTGTCAATCTACCCAGTTTTTCGGGATTCTCTACCCGATAAACATCTTCTCCGTGTATCAGATACTCACCGGCGATCGTATAATCATTTACGTATCCGTTCACATCCGTAAAAGAAAAAGTCAACTGTTCTTCGGCCGTATCCGGATCCGGCGTTTCACCTTTCGTCTCAAGAACACAAAGATCGTGCATGGCACCCACAAACTCACCGATTGCCTCGGGATCCTCCACAGAAATAACATATTCGCTTCCGGCAGGAATGATGTCAAGTTTTACCATTTCCGGCTCAAGGAAAGTAAGAATAAAATCATCCATCACTTCTCCGACATAGGTATTGTTCAAAAGAAGCATATATTTCCCACTGGGATCATAAAATATCTCGACCGAGATGCCCGGATCTCCATCCATGTAAACAGTGCCTCCCGACACACCACCACCATAAAAACACGACCTGAATACTTGTCCGTAATAAGTATGGGATGCATCCCTGCCATATTGAACGCCGAAAACGCAGCTGTAATAGTCGTTGCCCTTGAAGGAATAATAATATGGATCATCAAAAGAAGAAAATCTTTCGCAAAATTCCATAAATTCCTGATCGGATCCTGTTATCTCAAGATTGCAGTCGCAGGTATAGTCGGAGATCCATATACCATTACCGGTTGTATCAGTCCGTGAAGAATGATCGCTAAAAGGACCTCTAAGGATAATCCCTCTGTCGGAAATATATTCAGGGACCTCATCAAGAAATTCATCTTCCTGAGGTTCAACGGGATACTGACCAAGCAGTGAGGGAGGTTCAATTTCGTCTGCAAAGTGAACTTCAACTTGAGGTTCAGGGACGGATGAATCCGGAGAAAAAGTACATCCTGAAAGACCCATGGCCAGGACCAAAACAGACGATATGATCTTTGCCGTTTTAAAAGGATCATTTTTCATAGCAGTATCCTCGTTAGAATTTTCCGTTACATAAATTATGACGGAAAAATGATTCCCTTGGTCACATAAACAGTAACATGAAAACATAAAAAAATACACTCGGCTGAGTGTATTTTGAGAGGTGCCAGACGGATTTGAACCGCCGATCAGGGAGTTGCAGTCCCATGCCTTACCACTTGGCTATGGCACCAATATGAAATTTCTGAAAACCGGATCAAGGCACGTAGTGACTTGATCAGAGTTCGTTACAGTTTGTTCGCGAAAGTGCTGTGCACTGAGCGATTACAAAATGTCGAACTCGTTAGCTCCCCGAGTAGGACTCGAACCTACGACACTTCGGTTAACAGCCGAATGCTCTACCGACTGAGCTATCGAGGAATGATAGGCCACATTTCCGACGTCTTTTATTGTTTAATATAAAACAAAATCCCTGTAAACAGGGAAATCGTCGTATTCAGGAACTTTTTGTTCCTTCAAAACCGAAACCAAACCACATCTGAACATCTTGCATTCCAGGTAACAACAGGATAAGCCTTCGACCTATTAGTAAATGTCAGCTGAGAACATTACTGCTCTTACACACCATTCCTATCTACCTCATACTCTCTAAGGGGTCTTATTACCTTATGGTAGGGATATCTCATCTTGAGGGGGGCTTCACGCTTAGATGC
>JAGCUO010000008.1 GCA_017962825.1 Lachnospiraceae bacterium
AAGCTTATTAACGGAAGCAAGATACTTTCTGTTAGCGGCCGCAATGGTCACGCGATCGCTCAGGCTTTCACCGTTCTTTCTGAGCGACACTATACATGCGATTCCTTTAAAGGAATCTATATATGCCGAATAGTCTGTCATTATATTTTTCTCCCCCGGAAAAACACACTCCGACAAATTAATATTATATCGCTATTTACAGGTCTAATCAAATAAGCCGGATGGCTGTTGCCGTCATCATCTGCGATCCTGCTCATAAATAAAGATCCGGTGCAGTATCTGCATCGGATCTTACCGTTATTTGATTCCTTTTCTCCTGCGGATGTAAATGGCAATACATGCAAAACCGGCGAGAACCGACGCTCCCGTTATTACATAAATGATAATGTGGCCGTCCCCGGGACCACCTGCTTCGCCTCCCGCTGGTTCGGAAACCGTCTCTTCGGGTTCTTCCTCCGTCTCTGTCACGGCCGCGGCTTCAATAAATGTTTTCTCCTTTTCCGAGATCTCATCCTCCGAAAGGAATTTTGCGCGGATCATACCGGCTGTGTTTCCGGTCCGGTATTCGATATCGGAAACATCAAAATAGCTCCCGTCTGAAAGAGGTGAGCCCGATGAAGCATCGTAGATACTGTTTTTCTCACTCAGGATCAGCCTGGCCAGATCGGTCTCTTCTTCCGTAAAAACATCTGAATATTCGTGCATGAACTGAGAACCGAAGATCTCCGCCCACCATCTGTACATTCCTTTGGTCGTATCCGTATTGGCCGTATTATTCAGCCATGAAGCATCCACACCGCTGCTCCGGTACCGGTCAAGGATCGCCGTGATCCCATCTTCTCTCCTCAAAAGCTCATAGAAGATTTCGGAATGATGCTCCATAAATGCGAAGAAAGTCGTGTATTCGTTGCAGCCGTCTTCACCGTAATAAGTGAGAAGCTGTGTTAAATACGGGCTTTCGAACAGAAGATCCGCCAGTTCATCCGATGACATCGAAAACAGAAGATCGTAAGGAGGATTGTTTATCTCAAATGTATCCTCCATACTGTGCTTCTGCCACTCGGGACCATCCTGATATATAGGATAGTAGCGGGTCTCGTACCAGATATTCTTAAGTCCCTCAACATCGGATGCTTTTACATGTAATACGCATGCCGCCAAAAGAATTATTCCCGGCAAAAGACAGATATTCGCTTTTATTATCCGTAAAAACCTGTGATCCATAAGTTTCCTCATTCGTTTTTTTCGGGTAACTCTGCTGTTTTGTTTTCTATGCCCGCAGTCGTATCCTGGTTGTCCTTTTCATTCATCCAGATGATATTTTCGGCATCTTCTATCTTCATCGGAAGAGTTGTGATATTAAACTTCCCTGCGATATTTACCGCCTCGGGATCGTCGGAATTGAGGAAATATGTCCAAAGACACCATCCCCCGTAACATATGCATACCAGTGAAAACAACGCAAAGAACGTGATGGCAAACCTTCCGCTCCCCCACATTATGAATGCAAACACCAGCGCAATACCCGCATAGATCATCCCGTTTCGGGATTTACGCCTGATATCCTCAAGCTCCTTGCGGTAGTTCTCCAGCATTCTCTTCATATGCACGGTGTCTTTTTCGGCGGATGCTCTGAATTTGGATTTAGGCTGTTTCCTGGTGTAATCCTCCGGTTCGGTTTCGGTTATATGAACCTTCTTCCAGGAAAAGAAAAACAGGACCGCCAGAACCGCTAAACAGATCAAAACAATCGGAATAATGTTATCCATATTGCCCAGATTCTTTATCAGTCCGCAAAGACACACTATCAATAATACAAATCCGAATATCGCAGATCCCGGAATGTTTGCTTTTCTCATCTTCCGTCCTCTATCATTGTACCAGGTATCCTTGTTCTTCCAAAACATTCATTGCTTTTTCAAAGTTCTCCGACTTCACGAGAATGTAGTCGGTATTGTATGTTGAGACGGCAAAAATACCGATTTCATTTTCAGCAAGGATAGTTGACAGTCTTGACAGGATCCCTATCAGTGAAAGATCAAGTTCTCCCTGAATTCGAAATCCGTTCCATCCATCCTCACGCTCGATCGTGTCCGCAGGTGTATCTTCTGTTTTGCAGACAAGTGAGATTTCTTCATCCGTTTTGCCTATAAAGAAGATCTCAGTATCAAGACGAATGTCTTTTATGCTCCTGACCTTACACACCGTTAAGTTATGTGATAATCTCTTTAATTCCACTATGGCACCCTTTGCCGTAATATTTTATTGGTAATACTGCAAGATCAATTATATCAAAGATCATTCCGGGAAACGACATACTTAACAAGCTGTCCTCACGCTTATAAAATGGTACGGACCGGCTATGAATGATATAATTGATGGTGTGATTAATGCCCGGACCGGGCGGAGGAACAGATGAAAAATGTAAGACTTGGAAGAACCGATATAACCGTACCGCAGAACGGCTTCGGCGCTCTGCCCATCCAGAGAGTAACTCAGGATGAAGCGGTCAGGATACTCCGGAAGGCTTATGACGGGGGAATGAGATTCTTTGATACCGCAAGAGCCTACAGCGACAGTGAGATAAAGCTCGGCGCCGCCTTCGGGGACGGATATGCGGACCGGGATAAGATCATTATCGCCACCAAGACTGCCGCCAAGAAACCGGAAGACTTTTGGAAGGATCTTGAGACCTCACTTACAAATCTCAAAACAGACTATATAGACATATACCAGTTCCATATGATGGGCGTGTGTTGGAAGCCCGGTGACGGAAGCGGTATGTATGAGTGCATGCTTGAAGCCAAAAAGCAGGGCAAGATCCGTCACATAAGCGGAACGGCACACAAGATCGGTGTGGCAAGGGAGATAGTTGAATCGGGTCTTTACGACACTCTTCAGTATCCCATCAGCTATCTGGCGGATGATAAGGAGATCGAACTGATAAAGCTCTGCAATTCGAATGATGTGGGCCTGATCTGTATGAAGGGCCTGGCCGGCGGACTGATAACGGATTCGAGAGCCGCCATGGCATTCGTCTCACAGTTCGACGGAGCCGTACCTATCTGGGGAATACAGCGTGAGAGTGAGCTGGATGAGTGGCTCTCATATATGGATGACACCCCGGAATACAGTGGAGAGATAAGGGATTTTATCGAAAAGGACAGAGAAGCCCTTTCGGGCGAATTCTGCAGGGGATGCGGATACTGCATGCCCTGCACAGTTGGTATACAGATCAATCAGTGCAACAGGATGAGCCTGATGCTGAGAAGAGCCCCCAGTGCGGGATGGCTCAGCGAATACTGGCAGGCAGAAATGGAAAAGGTAAAGTCCTGTGTGGAATGCGGAGCATGTCTTCCCCGCTGTCCTTACGGACTGGATATTCCGGAACTACTTAAGAAAAATCTGGAGGATTACCACAGAGTGCTGGCGGGAGAAGTATCCGTCCGGTAACCCCCATAACTTTCTTTCTATTTTCTTATAAAGCTGTTATCCGATTCGGGCATGGTGTCATCAGACTTATATCTTTCTACAGTCATATGAAGATCATACTTCTGTCTGAGATCGATAATTGTTTTCATCATTGAAGAAGCGTGATGAATATCGATAGCCTTCTGATCTTCCCAGCTGTCAATAAGCAGTATGGTTTCCGGATCGTCCAGCGACTGAAAATATTCATACTTTAGATTTCCGGCCTCATTTCGTATATCATCCACTGTTCCGCCGGAGATCATTTCTTCCGCAAATTTCCTCGCAGCACCATTTTCACCTTTGTACCTTATATTTACCGTAATGCTCATAAGTTATCCCCTTTCATTTATACCGGGTAATCGTTTAGTGAAGAAATAACACAGCACTCATCAAAACAATGACTAACAGTGACAGAGCTGTTGCAGTCACCATTCCAAGCTGCATATTCGTTTTGTCAGATGCATTTTGTTCCTGTGCCGCATACTCCATGTCGGAACCATGAAATTCTGTTTTTGATTTTCTGAAGCACAAAGAAAACAAGGGAAGAGGAAGTAAGATAAGTGCTCCCCATTTCGAACCGTATTCACCGGTTCCCACATGAAACAAAGATGAATTTTTAAATGTATCCGGAATAAAAAGCCAGATTATAAAAGCGGTAACCATGCCGACTAATATAATGATATTCCTGAGATTCTTATATTGTTTAGCAGTCATTATATTTCACTCCGTATCATAAATATGATCAAATACTTCCCCGATTTCCTTTACACGCCGCGAACAATTCATGCTATTAGCTACCATCTTACTGTAGAATTGCCCATCGCATTAACCTCGTCGTATATCCTGAAATAAATCTGCAGCGAAACATCATCACCTTTTAAGATAAACTGTATGGATCTCTCGTGTAGGCCAAAAAGCACACAGATGAAGCCTTGTTATCCTGCCCATAAAAGTATGGAAATGCTCTACTAAAAAAGGCAAAGCTTTCTGTACTGTCTCAGGTTCATCTATCAGAATTGTAGCGTGTGGTGTCCAAGGAAATATCTCCCGCGTTTCCGTTTTTATCGCCAGCCGCAGATCCAAAAGCCCGGATGGATTCATATCCGGAGCAGCATAGAGCACTTTACCGCCTTCAAACAATCCGATATGACTGATATGTATCGGAATCTCAGAAAATCGTTTGGCCAGTTCATCCATTTCATTAATGATCGCAGATTCTTTATCTAAAGAAAAGGTTGCCATGCTGATATGAAAAGGAAGGTTCGGTGTCTGTACTCCTGTAAAACCTGCACCCTGAAGAATTTTGTACCAACCGGACAGAATCTGTTGTGATTCATCATCCAGATCAGCCATTAATGTTAAAAATTCCTCTGCCATATTCCTGTCTCTTTTCTTCTTAATATTTCGGGATGTTTTACTATGATGTTTCAGAAGTCATTTCATCGTCTGTGACAACATCCGATATATGTACAAACAGATAGACCGGTAGATTACTATCAAATTCTTCTTCCGCTTTCTTTGTGCCGGTCAATTTAATCTCAAAAGAACCGTCTTCACCGGGGCCTATAACAAGGGAGTCACCGGTTTCAAGGTCCGTTTCAGTCTGTATTGTGGCAGATCTCATATCAAAAACACTTCTTTTGGGACCATAAGTTGAAATGTAACCTGTGACAACAAACCTGACGGGATCATCCAGATTATTACGAACATAAACCGTAGCGGTAATTTCGACAGCATCACCATCTGTCATCATTTCATGATATACAGTCTTATCTTTATCTATGGTCAGACCTTCAATGAGTGTATACTCATTTCCTTCTACAGTAACAAAATAATAATTACACCATTTGCGTCCGGATACAATGACGGTAAATTGATTGTCCGAAGTCCACTGTATATCATAATCCGCATTCCAGCCGGACCTTGTTTCGGTTATTTCAATACTGTCCTCACTATTCTGTTCTTTCTCGGCAGGAAAAGCTCCATCACTGCCGGTTTCCAAAAATACTCCGCTCCGACCTCCTGTAGCTCCATAACTCACCTGAACCGCTTCAGCCTGATATTCTCCGGATGGTGAAACAACCACTTTGGTAATGTATCCGATATTATCATTCTCACATCCACCCAGTAATAATATAGACAATACGGTAAAAGCAGCGCCGATAATAACCTGTATGTTTATTCTTCTCATACCCATCTCCAGCAAGGAGCTCCGCAACAGAGTGCTTCCCGATCATAGGTCTGAATAGATGTCCTTATATTCAGACAATTTTATACGGGAATACTTTTTAAAGCATTGAACACCAGCTCTTTCTTGTCGGATAATGATCTGTTGTTCCATGAATCATATGAAACATCAAATGTCTTAACCTCAATAGTATTTATTGGCATCGATAAGCCTTCGGCAAAGTCCTTTGAACCGCAATACCTGCAAACTCTTGCCTCATCACGAAAAGAAACACTGTTCCCATCAACAAGATCACAAGCTATCGGAAATAAATTCTGTGTCACTTTGGGATCCAAGTATTTACCGTGATCAGTTATGCTATGCTCTGAACAAACCGTCTTGATCAACTCAAGAAGCTCTTCAAATACAGGATTATCAATCAGTTGAACGCGGGAAAAACGATCCCCTCGCTGATTTCTTGCTATCCACACCCCGTATTCATGTATATCGGCCTGTGTCAAGAACGTATTATCTTTTCCGCATTTCAGACACTTTTGAACTTCGGCATCCAATTTGAGCATATAACCTTTTATTTCCATCCTTCTTTATTGCTGCCTGTTTCATAACTCATGTGTGATATGTGCGGAAAATCACCGGCGCTTGTCCCATGCTTTATTGCCCAGGCTTCACGCGCCACATACAGGATGGCTTCAAATTCCATCCCCCATATTTCTTTTATCTTGCCGTTCTTAACATTGTCGAAGTAATTCTTTCCGTTAACAAGGGCAATACAGCGTGAATAAAGGAATGTATCGTCGTTGTGAGTATCATACTTCAACGCCGTATCAAAATTCTGTTTTGTATCGATCTCATAAAGCAGTTCAGCCATGATATCTTCAAATGCAAATATATCTTCATCCGGGAGTTTTGAAAGATATTCCACTAGCGGCTTTACCACAAGTTCATCATCACCGGACTTATCCCAGTCAGGGACATCGTTACACAGGGTGAAAAATTCATCTCTTGTCATCATCTATCCGTATACCTCCTTAGATATTCCTTCAGTTTAAGCCACGTTATTTCAATAATTTCGAATCAACGAAAGTCGCAACGTCTACCCAACTGCTAAAGCCCGGTACTTCTCCAATATCTGCATTATTATCAGGCATATCAAAATATGTTCTGTACTCTCTTATACACTCTCCATTCTGTATCTCTATGAACTCTGCCGCCAGACTATCCTCAGAATAGCAGCCGAATATCAAGTGGTTATCTCCCGCAATACGGATCCAAGTCTCGGTTGATGAATACATAAAGAGTTCTTCACTGAAGTCTTCAAAGACATAATAATCATCAATTTCAGATATTTCTGATTCGCTCAATTCGCTGCTCCAGGCATTTTTAAACCACTCTCTTGGATCTGTAATGTTTTTCTTTTCAATTCTGAATACTGAAGCCATATTTCTACACCTCCATATCTAACATCGGGATATCATTTCAGATGAACGATCCATTCATCGCCTTCAACAGTATACTGAAATTCATTTATGTCCGGATCATTCAACACTCTCCATAGATCAAAGAAATCCTCAACAACATTCACTTTGGAAAGGTCATCGATATCTATCCACTCCATATCACCTTCATCGGAGGAAGTAACAGTCCCGCTAAATTTCGTTGCCTTAAAAAGCAACACGATATATCGGCCATTCTTTATCGGGAACTGTTTTATCCCAACGAGTTTAGGATCAGTAACAGTCAGTCCGGTTTCCTCCTTCATTTCTCTGACTACGGCATCAACAAAAGATTCTCCGGCCTCGACATGACCTCCCGGAAATGTATATCCTTTCCAATCTTCTTTAACCCTGTTTTGCAATAATATTTTGTTTCTATCCTGTATAAGGCACAAGACTGTCAATTCTACATTTTCAGTTCCATGTCCCATGATGCTCATTCACTTTCTTCATTCATTGTATATATCACAGAAAATACAAAGTCATTTCTTTTTCTTAGGGGCCGGAAGTTCATCATACATAGCATCCAGCAGTTCATTAAGAAATGCCTTGTTATCGATATCATCTACCAGCAGCATTTCCTTGGCTCCTTCATACGGAAGTTCCATAACCGCTTCCGGCATTAGACTTTTTGCTGACTTCGTTGGCTTGACAAGAAAACGATCATCATAAATACCACCGATTATTTTGCCACGGTAATAGATGATGTACTCTCCCATCATCGCCTTATAAGAAATTTCATCCAGCCCTGAAAGCTGTTCTATTACAAAATCAAGATATTCTTTGCTCGATGCCATTTTTCACCATCCTTAGTACGTTATATAACCGCAATCCTCCGGACGTTGTTCATAAATTGCACGATCTCCGCCAAGCAAAATAACTTTCGGAATAAAATCTTTGCTTATTTCAAAGCGTCAACCGCATTTCTTCCATTCCCAGTTCAACAAGCCCGGTATCTGCAAATCCAACTGACTCATACAGTTTCTTTGCCACAGTATTCCCGGGCACTACTCCGGTGTATATTTCAGAAGCATTAAATCTGTTTTGTAAGAATTGTATTCCCAATTCAAGAGCCTGACGTCCATAGCCTTTGTTCTGATACCGGCTGTCTATCATGAATTTCCACAGAGTATAATATGCCTTCACTTCGTAATACCCCATCATGATAAAACCAACCATTGTCGAATCATCATACACTGCAAAAGGAAAAGCTGTTTCAGAATAAACATATGCCTGAGCAAGAGAATCTCCATTTGTAGATACAAAGGACTTTTGACTCTCATCCACTTTCAGTGCAAGAACTTCATCTATGTTTTCTCTTGTGATTTCCTCTAATCTGATCAACTTTTCTTCTTTACTCTTCATCTTTTGATTCGAAGATCTCATCTTGGATTCTGTTAAATTCATCCTCCGTTATCGACTCACCATTATAGGTAAATTCTTTATCATCTTCAGAATTCCAGAAACCCATAAGTGTCATACTGTCTACCAGATTATCTGCGCCTTCGTACTTGTATAACCAATAACAAAGTCGACCACCATGAGTCGTATCATGATATACAATCCAATATGCATCGTCATAATATGTATACTTCAATTCTCCGGCGGTTCCTCTTCCAGCCGCAAAAACATAAAGGGTTCCGTCTATAACATCAAAGTACATTCCTCCATAGGGTCCATCCAGAATAAATTCATTCTCTCCGTCATTGTCAAGATCCAACTTACCCCCAAAATAAAATGCGTCCCATGACCATTCCTCAGGCTCATAGTTCAAAACGGAGATGTTAACAGTTTCGGACTCAAAACCCCATTCTTCAGGTTCCAACGGCTTCAGAACTTCTGCATCGATTTCTCCGTGCAAAAACTTGTCAAACAAATATCCCGGAGCACCTCCCTCATCGGCATATGATGCATAGTCCTCTAAATTGAATGTGTCACCGTAAAATGTAGTTGTTTCTCCTGTTTTGGGATCGACTGTAAACCAATCT
>JAGCUO010000107.1 GCA_017962825.1 Lachnospiraceae bacterium
ATGAAGCGTCCCTACTGTCATCATAATATAATCCCTTTACCTCCGGGAACTTTGATCACATCTCCCATTTCCGGACCTTCGCTAGAAACTCTTCTAATCCAGACATCCATCGCATAAGGATTGTAAACATGACTTCCGTCGGCAGACCATATAAGTCCTCTTGCCGCAGTCATATAATCAACTATCTCAATACCCGTCGCATACCATATATCATTATGTCCCGACATATACTCACAGAACTCTTCTATCACGTTCCAGGAGCTGTCCCTGTCGAATTCATAGCTGTGGCCCCAGACATAGAAAAGCTTAAGATACTGAGCTTTGTCAAAATCGCAGAACCACTTTGCCTTTTCCATAAGATCGGGGGCACTGTGGTGACAGGTAGGATGCCATTCCAGAAAATCTTCGGGCATCTCGAAATCATCCGTAGGAGAAACCGCTCTAGCATACACTATGCCGAGGCTTTTAAGGATCTGCTTTACATTCTCGTTGTAAGCACCGTTCGGATAAGAATGACCTCTCACGATCCTTCCGGTTAGTTTTTCAAGATTTTTTCTGTCTTCAAGTATCTCGGTGACAATCGCGGTATCTGAAAGTCTGGTAAGAGTGGGATGAGTAAGACTGTGGGTAGCTATCTCATGCCCCTCGTACAGCTTTACAGCCTCCATACGCATCTTCTCAAGCTCCGGATCCATCCAGCCGGAATTCAGATGAAAAGTACCTTTGATACCACATTTATTGAAAAGCTCCACAAGTCTCTTATCGTGCTCGCGACCGTCATCGTAGCTCATTGTAAGAGCCTTGGATCTTCCTTCCGGAAAAGTAATGTAAGAAAACATATCGGTAACCTCAATTCAGATACATACACACTCAATCATTAAAGGTATATGTGCGTTTTCCGCTTTTCTTGGACTTATACATGGCTGCATCGGTTTTTTCGAAAAGCTCTTCTTTATTCTTGGCATCCCGTCCGTTTACTATTCCGACACTTATGGATATCGGAGGCAATCCGTCATCCGTTTTTTCCAGTTCTTTATTGATCTGGTCGATCTTGGTTGCAATGAGATTTTTCTTAATAGCCGCGGAATGAACCATGAGAACAACAAATTCATCTCCGCCGATCCTGCAGATATGGTCATCATCACGGAATATTCCGTTCAGGATGCGGACAAGTTTTTTAAGCGCCTCATCCCCCACCTCATGACCGTATGTATCATTGATGGTTTTGAAATTATCAACATCGAGCAAAAGCATATATGTTGTGTCCAGATCAATGCTTTCAAGAAGCAGATCATATCCCGCACGGTTATATGCTCCGGTAAGTTCATCATGGGATGCTTTATAATTCAGATTTTCCAGGCTCGATCTGTACTTATGGTACATTTTGTTATAGGCCTGAGCCAGATATTTGAATTCGTTTGCTCCCACCTCAGGAATGGGGCTGTCCGCTTTAATATTATCCACAGCCTTTAATACGGGATTAATTCCGAGTATTGAGGTGAGTCTTACCATGATCAGGATGGAAACAGCCTGTATGACTATGACAATACGCACGAAATCAAGTTCACGATGAAGCATATTAAGCTCTTCATCCATGACGCTCTTCATCAGCTTATCTATCTCATTTAAGCTCTCATGCATGCTCTCCCTTATAATGTCCTTCTGTTCATAATAATCATCATTAAGGACAAGTTCGGTGGCTTTCCGGATCTTTTCATCGGAAGACAATGCCATATCTTCCTCCGATAAGACCACATCTTTCAGAGTATCCGGATAATCCGTATATCCTTTGGCTTCTATCACCAGCTTCATGGCATAGTATTCCAGATCCATGAGGCTTATGGAATGAGTCATAGCTTCTTTCAATTCCTCAAGAGCGGATTCCGTGTTCTCATTATTTTCCAGTTTTGATATAGCTTCTTCGCGTCTGTTTGACTCGAAAACTTCTGTAAAATACTCATCAAGGAATCTCGGGTCGCCGCTTATGGTAAATCTCTGTACACATTCACTGAGATAATCCGAAGCATCCGTAAGCTGATGTGCGGCTTCTATAAGGTCCGAATGCTGTCTCTCCGCATCAGAGAGACGATAAAATGTGTTTGTAAGTCTGTATGAGGCAACAACAACGGTTCCGGACCATATGAGCATGGTTATCACAAGCCAAACATGGATTGCCCGGAGAGATAAACCGTTTTTACTTTTTTTGAAAATTTTGTGAATCATGAATTACTAACCGCAATAAATTTATCCAGAGTTTCCATAGCTTTGCCGGAATCAATAAGTTCTCCGGCAAGTTTTATTCCATCTTCCATCGTCTGAGCTTTACCGTCTATATAAAGCGCAGCGCCCGCATTAAGAAGTACCGCATTTCTCTTGTTTCCTTTTGCACCTGCCAGGATATCCCTTGCAATCTGTGCATTCTCTGCAGGTGTTCCGCCCTTAAGGTCTTCTTTTGAACAGGTCTCAAATCCGAAATCTTCAGGAGTTATGATACGGGTTTTGTACCATCCGTCCTTGATCTCGCAGATCTTGGTAGGTGCTGAAAGCGATATCTCATCCAGCTTATCTGTTCCGTATACGACCATACCGCGCTTTACACCAAGGTTTACCAGAACCTGTGCAAGGGGCTCAACAAGATATTCGTCATATACTCCCAAAAGCTGCTCTGTGGGGGATGCAGGATTGGTCAGTGGTCCGAGAATATTGAAAACAGTTCTGAAGCCAAGTTCTTTTCTGATAGAACCTACATATTTCATGGAAGCATGGTACTTTTGAGCAAAGAAAAAACACATTCCGACTTCATTGAGAAGCTTCACACACATCTCCGGAGACTGATCGATATTAACTCCGAGCGCTTCCAGGCAATCGGCGGTTCCGCACAAAGATGATGCGGCGCGGTTTCCGTGCTTAGCCACCTTTACTCCGCCGGAAGCGGCTACTATCGCGGAAATGGTTGAGATATTAAAGCTTCCCGCATTGTCTCCGCCCGTACCTACGATCTCAAACACATCCATTCCGGTATCAACCTTTGTTGCATGATCTCTCATTGCAGCGGCACAGCCCGCTATCTCATCCGTGGTCTCTGCCTTGGCACTCTTTGTTGAAAGAGCGGCCAAAAATGCGGCATTCTGAGTAGGTGTTGTCTCACCGCTCATGATCTCATTCATAACGTCATACGCTTCAGAATAAGTCAGGTCTTCCTTGCTCACGATCTTAACGATTGCTTCCTTGATCATAATCTGCTCCTTTACGCAAAAAAAAACATAATAAGTATATCATTACTTCCCCATTCAGTCATCGCCCAATCCTGCGATATATGCACTTTTTAAAATACTGCTTGACACATTATACTATGTATCATATAGTATTACGCGTAAGGAGGTAATACATATGGATGCTCAACTAAGACGTGGCATATTGGATGCCTGCGTTCTGGCTGTTCTTGAGCGTGGAGAATCATACGGGTACAAGCTTGTCTCGGATATTTCAACCTTTATTGAGATAACAGAATCAACACTCTACCCGATCCTGAAACGTCTCGAAGCACAGAACATGCTGACTGTAAGAAAAGCCGAATACAACGGAAGGCTTCGAAAATACTATTCCATCACAGACTCAGGCAGAGCACGCATTGACGAACTGCTGGGCGAATGGGAGGAAATCGTGAAAGTATACAAATATATAGCCGAGGAAAGGGGAGATAAAAATGCTTAAACAGGAATTTCTGTCACAGCTTCGCACAGGCCTTGAAGCTGCAAGCATTGAAGATATAGATGAATGCATCGATTACTATGATGAGATGATAAGCGACCGTATCGAATCGGGAATAAGTGAGGAAAACGCAGTCGCACAAATGGAATCGGTAGAATCCATAATAAGTAATTACAAACTGGAAAAACCGGTCACCAAGCTCATCATGGATAAAGTTCAAAAAAGTCATGAAGAAGCAAAGGGTAAGGGAAAAGGAACATTATGGATCGTACTTGCCATCATAGGATTTCCCATCTGGCTTCCCATATTGATAGTAATATTTGTTCTTCTGTTTACTCTTTACATTGTTTTATGGAGCATAGTGATAGCGATATTCAGTGTGCTTGTGGCACTGGGAGCAACCGCGATATGTGGTCTGTTTACATTTATCCTGATGTTTACCGGCTTCACTCCCTGGTCCCTCGGTCTCTTTGCACTGGGTGCGGCCCTGTTTACGGGAGGACTTGCCGTTCTTCTGTGGCATCCTATATGGTCACTGTGCAAGGCAGTTGCCGGAATGATACCCTCCATATTCAGAAAGATCAAAAAAGGAATTGCATAAGAAAGGAAATATTATGAAGAAAATAATACTGATCGCAGGAGGTTGCTCTCTTGCCGGTTTACTGATCATGATGATCGCCCTTATCAGTGTAAAAGGACGTATATCCGAATTTTCAACGAGTAATGTAGATTCCGTAAAACAGGAATATGAATGCAGCTCCGAAATAATAAAGATCGATGCGGATATAACATCCGACAATCTTGAGATCAGGACAGGCGATGTGGAATTCATATCCGTCTCCTACTATAACAGACCCGAATATTATGAATATGAGATCTCCGAATCCGGAGATTCTCTAAACATAAAGTACGTTGATCTGAACGGTCCCATTAAGTTATTCACCGTGGATCTTGATTTTGAAGATGAGCCCGTTATTATAACCGTCCCGAAAAACTTTGCGGGAAAAGTAAACATCTCGTCTACAAGCGGAAATATCCTTGCAGAAACGATACACACAAGCTCTCTTGATCTCAGAAACACTTCGGGAAATATAAGAATTTACGATGTAGATACCGCTACCGATGCAAAACTCTCCAATACATCGGGCTCCATAAATGTAGATACCCTGGTATGTAAAAACCTGACAGCATCAAATACCTCCGGCGGAATAAGTATTGAAAACTCAAACATCTATGAAAAACTCGATACTAAATGCAACAGCGGAGATATAAGCATCAGATCCGTCTCCGTAAAAGAAGGAGCAAGGCTGTCAACCACTTCCGGAACCAGATATTTAGAGAATGTAACCGCAGAGTATCTGAATTGCGACGGAAGTTCGGGATCATTGAAGGCGGTAGATGTAACGGTTCAATATGATTTTTCATCCTCTACCACTTCCGGCTCGGTTACTCTGGAAAGAGTTGAAGCAGGAAGCGGCTTCAAAATATCAGCATCAAGCGGGGATGTCAGAGGAACCATAGTCGGAAATGAAGATGATTACAAAATAAGTGCAGACACATCATCCGGCTCCTGTAATCTGAATGATTCAAATGAAGGCACTAAGAAACTGACCGTCTCAACCACAAGCGGATCGGTAAATATAGATTTTACGGAATAAAAAAACAGAGTCAAAAGGGACGGTTCTTACTGACTCATTTTACGAATGCTACAGCCACCGGCGTAGAATTTGAATAAAATGAGTCAGTAAGAACCGTCCCTTTTGACTCTATGAATACTGTGCAGTATAAAGCTCGTGGTAAAATCCGCCGGATGCAAGGAGCTCGGTATGAGTACCCTGCTCGATCACGTGTCCGTCTTTCATGACAAGTATCCTGTCGGCTTCTTTGATGGTTGAAAGTCTGTGAGCTACGATAAAACTGGTACGGCCCTCCATAAGCTTAGCGAAGGCACTCTGAATCTTAAGCTCAGTTCTGGTATCGATGGAGCTGGTCGCTTCATCGAGAATAAGCATGGGAGGAAGTGCAAGCATTACCCTTGAGATGCAAAGGAGCTGCCTTTGTCCCTGGGAAAGTCCCTCTCCCTCTTCTCCGACAACGGTGTCATATCCGTTTTCAAGTCTCTTGATAAATCCGTGTGCATGTGAAGCCTTGGCTGCAGCGATCACTTCTTCGTCCGTCGCATCGGGCTTACCCATACGGATATTGTCCGCAATGGTACCTGATTTTAACCAGGTCTCCTGAAGGACCATTCCGTAACAGTTCCTGAGATCCTTACGTGAGATATCTCTGATATCCCTTCCATCGACCGTTATCTTACCGTCACGGGGCTCATAGAATCTCATGAGAAGATTTATGATGGTCGTCTTACCGCAGCCTGTAGGACCTACTATAGCTATTCTCTGACCGCTCTTAACATCCACATTAAGATCATCGATAAGAGGCTTATCTTCCGTATATGAGAAATCAACATTATCGATCTTTACATCACCATGTATCTCATCTTTTGCAACGGGATCCGCAGCTTCGGCAATAACGCTGTCTTCATCAATAAGTTCAAAAATCCTTCCCGCACATACAAGAGCATTCTGGAATTCCGTAACTACTCCGGAGATCTCGTTGAAAGGCTTGGTATACTGACTTGCATATCCGAGGAATGCGGTCAGTCCTCCGATGGTAATACCGCCGCGAAGCGCATATAAAGCACCTCCTATACCGACAAGCGCATATACACAGGAGTTTACGAATCTTGTAGACGGATTGGTAAGGCTTGAAATAAAGATTGCTTTAAGCGAGGCCTTGCAAAGAGCATCATCCGCTTCGTTGAAATTTTTTCTGGCATCATCTTCATACGAAAAGAGTCTGACTGTCTTCTGAGAAGAGATCATCTCCTCCGTAAGTTCGGTAAGTGAACCTCTTGCTTTGGACTGTTCCAGGAAAAGAGAATGGGATCTTGTTGCGATGAATCTTGCAACAAGGAGTGACATTGGGGTAATGATCACAACGAGAATTGTGATAAAGGGATTGAGTCTCAGCATAAAGATGAGTGTTCCCAGTATTGTCATCACTCCGGTAAAGAGCTGTGTAAATCCCATGAGAAGACCGTCGGCAAATGTATCCGCATCTGCTATCATTCTGCTGAGTATATCTCCCGTTCTGTGGGAATCCAGATATGATACCGATAACTGCTGGATCTTGTTCATGGCATCGTTCCTGATATCACGCACCACATTATAAGTAATGTGATTGCCCACTCTGCTCATCAGGTACTGGAAAAAAGCACTTATAAGCGCAGCAATCCCCACCTTTGATGCAGCCTTAATGACCGCATCCATATCGATATTACCCGCGCCGGGAGTGAGCAGATCCACGGCTCTTCCGGTAAGTACGGGAATATAAAGCGAAAACGCAACTGAAAGAAGTGCAAAGATAAGAACCAGAACTTCTAAAGGCATATACTTACGGGTATATGCCAGAAGCCTCTTCATTTTGTTTTTGGAACTCTTTTTTTCCATAGTTTATTCTTGTGACATTGGGACGTATCCCGGTGTCAGGGGAACTTCCCGGCAACGGGATACGTCCCCTATGTCAACTATAATGTCGATATTTCTTCCTGAGATACAACTCTTATGCCGGCTCTTGTAAGGGCAGCCTGTGCAGTTTTATGATCATCAACCTTAAATACCATGTATGCTTTGTTGGTATTGCCTTCCGCAGAAAGTGCGTACATATATGCCAGATTGATATTCTCATCCGCAAATACTTTAAGAATCTGACTTAAACCACCGGGAATATCGGGGATCTCCGCGACTACAACGCTTGTAAGTTTATTTAAAAAATCATTGTCTTTAAGAACGGTGGTTGCTTCATATACATCATCAACGATGATCCTTACTATACCGAAACCTTCGGTCTCTGCAAGAGAAATACCTCTCATGTTGATGCCGCGCTCTGCAAGAACTTCCGACACCTCACACATTTTTCCGGGTTTATTTTCAAGAAAAATAGAAATCTGTTTAACGCTCATAATAGGTACCTCCTTATCAGATCTTTCTGTTGTCGATGACACGAACCGCTTTGCCTTCGCTTCTTGTAATGCTCTTAGGTGCTACAAGAGTTACCTTAGCCTTGATGCCCAGCATATTAATAAGTCCCTGCATAAGCTCGTTCTGAGCCTTGGTGATCTCGGAGACATTATCGGTGAACATCTCGGGAGTCATCTCAACATGAATATCAAATGTATCGGTGTTATTTACACGATCGATGATGATCTGGTAGTTAGCCTGATAGCCGTGCTCGAGAAGTACGGTTTCGATCTGTGAAGGGAATACGTTAACGCCGCGGATGATGAGCATGTCATCGCTTCTGCCCATAGGCTTCGCCATTCTTATAAACGTTCTTCCGCAGGTGCACTTTTCCTCAGATAAAACACAGATATCTCTGGTACGGTATCTCATCATGGGGAAGCCCTTCTTATCGATGGCGGTAAATACCAGCTCGCCCTGTGTTCCGTGAGGAAGGACCTCCAAAGTCTTGGGATCTATTATCTCTGCGATGAAGTGATCTTCATTGATATGCATGCCGTGCTGCTCGCTGCACTCGTATGCAACACCGGGACCGGAAAGTTCGGTGAGTCCGTAGATATCGTAGGCCTTGATGCCAAGAGTCTCTTCGATACTCTTTCTCATCTCTTCACTCCATGCCTCTGCACCGAAAATCCCCGCTTTAAGAGGAATCTCTTCTGCGGTAAGTCCCATCTCTTTCATGGACTCTCCGAGATATGCCGCATAAGAAGGAGTACAGCAGATAATTGAAGCCTTCAGATCCTGAATGAACATGATCTGTCTTTCGGTATTGCCGGAAGACATGGGAACGGTCATACAACCTACTTTTTTACTGCCGCCGTCAAGACCGAGTCCGCCGGTAAAAAGTCCGTAGCCGTATGATACCTGGACAACATCCTCCTTGGTAGCACCTGCCGCAACAAGAGCTCTGGCACAGCAGTCTTCCCACAGATCCATATCTCCCTGCGTATAGTAAGCAATTACTCTCTTACCGGTTGTTCCGGAAGTGGAATGGATCCTTACAACCTCCTCTTTGGGAACACCCAAAAGGCCGTCCGGATAAGTCTCTCTCAAATCCGCTTTAGACATAAAAGGGAGTTTGTGAAGATCTTCTATGGACTTAATGTCTTCGGGATTTACTCCTGCCTTCTCCATTTTTTTACGATAGTAAGGTACATTGTCCCAGACATGCTTTACCTGTTCTACCAGTTTCTTGTTCTGAATTGCCGTGATCTCTTCTCTCGAAGCACACTCGATCTCTTTTTGAAAATACTTCTCCACTTTCATACCCCTTATACATTAAATTCGGAATTTGGTTTCAAGATATATTAAGCATTCTTACCGAGTTCAAATGCTTTCTTATTCATCTCAAGGAACTTGGCGGGAACTATGGCTTCCATAGCTTTCATCCATGCCTCTTCGGGCATGTCAAAATAGTGAGAAAGTCTTCCCATGAGTACGATGTTTACCGCCTTTGAAGAGCCAGCTTCTTCCGCAAGTTTAAGACAGTCGAGCGCATCAACCTTAGCTCCGGAATTCTTCATCTTCTCCACAAGCTCACCGGGATACTCCATTGCACCGGTGATAACGGGCATGGGATCTATCTGCTGAATATTGGTAACAACGGTTCCGTCCTTCTTGAGGAAAGGAAGCCATCTTGCTGCTTCAAGAAGCTCGAAGGATACGATTACATCAGCCTCTCCCTTATCGATAACGGGAGAATAAACATGCTCGCCGTATCTTACGTAAGTTACAACGCTTCCGCCTCTCTGGCTCATTCCGTGAACTTCGGATACCTTAACATCATATCCTTCATCAAGCAGAAGTCTGCCGAGAAGTTTACTTGCAAGGAGTGAACCCTGTCCTCCCACGCCTACGATCATTACATTCTTTGTACTCATATTCAGGCCTCCTTCTGGCAGGATTCAAAAGCTCCTACCGGGCAAAGCTGCTCACAGATTCCGCAACCTACGCAAAGAGTGTTGTCTATATGAGCCTTGCCGTCTTTCATGGAAATAGCGGGACATCCGATCTTCATACAGGACTTACATCCCACACACTTGTCTCTGTTTACACGAAGAGGAGGATTGTGTTTTACATTCTTAAGAAGAGCACAGGGTCTTCTGGAGATAATAACCGAAGGAGCCTTTACGGCGAGCTCTTCTTTTATAGCATCATCGCAAGCCTTAAGATCGTAAGGATCAACTACGCGTACTCTCTCAAATCCCATTGAACGGCAAAGTGCTTCAAGATCGATCTTGCCTGCGGGATCTCCTTTGATGTTAAGTCCGGTAGTAGGATTCTGCTGATGTCCGGTCATACCGGTTATTGAGTTATCAAGGATGATAACCGTTGAATCGGACTGGTTATATGCGATGTTGGCAAGACCGGTCATTCCGGAATGCATGAAGGTTGAGTCACCGATAACCGCAACAGTCTTTCCCTCATTTTCTCCGCCGCCTGCCTTGTTGAATCCATGGATGGCGCTTACGGAAGCACCCATGCAAAGAGTCATATCCATTGCTGAAAGAGGTGCAACGGCGCCGAGAGTGTAACATCCGATGTCACCGAGTACGGTGCACTTATTCTTGCTGAGTGTATAGAAAAGTCCTCTGTGAGGGCATCCTGCACACATTACGGGAGGTCTGTTGGGAATCGCATCTTCTATAGCGGATACATCCTCTCCCTTGTACTCTTCTCCGGTAACGATGGGAGAAAGATACTTCTTCAAAAGATTTTGCGAAAACTCTCCGCAGATAGGAAGTACATCTTTACCATATACATTTATTCCCAGAGCTCTGCAATGATTCTCGATAATGGGATCAAGTTCTTCCGCAACAATTACGGTATCTACCTTGGATGCAAAATCCTTAATGAGATCTACGGGAAGAGGATTTACCATTCCGAGCTTAAGAACGGATACGGTATTTCCGAATGCTTCTCTTACATACTGATAGGTGGTGGAGCAGGTGATGATACCGATGTGCTTTCCTGTAGTAGCAGCATCTCTCATCTCCACTCTGTTGAACGATGCGGTCTCTGAAAGCTTGCGAAGCTTTTCGGTTCTCTCCTCTACGAAAGGATGACGCTTGATGGCATTGCCGGGCATCATGACATTTTTGGGAATATTCTTCTCGTAAGGCTTCTTTGCGATCTGTGCTCTTTCGGAAGTTTCAACTACAGACTGGGAATGAGCAACTCTGGTACACATCTTTACTATGACGGGAGTGTCATATTCCTCGGAAAGGTCATATGCAAGCTTTACAAAAGAAAGAGTCTCTGCTGAGTCCGAAGGCTCAAGCATGGGAACCTTGGATGCGATGGCATGATGTCTTGAATCCTGCTCGTTCTGAGAAGAATGCATTCCGGCATCATCTGCAACGCAGATTACAACGCCTCCGTTTACACCAGTATATGACATGGTATAAAGAGGATCTGCCGCAACGTTAAGTCCTACATGCTTCATTCCGCAGTAGCTTCTGACACCGGCAAGAGAAGCACCGAAAGCGGCTTCCATTGCTACCTTTTCATTGGGTGCCCATTCGCAGTATATCTCGTCATACTTTACTGCCTCCTCAGTAACCTCGGTACTGGGAGTTCCGGGATAACTTGAAACAAAACTACAGCCGGCTTCATATAGGCCGCGTGCAAACGCTTTATTTCCAAGCATTAACTCCTTCATATTGATTTCTTCCTCCTACACATAAATACGTTTTATTACTTTCTCTCAAACTGAGAGTAATAGATTTCTTCGTACACTTCACAAGATTTAAGAAGCTCTTCATGGGTACCGATACCCACTGCTTTACCATCATCAAGAACGATTATCATATCGGCATTCATAACCGAAGATGCTCTCTGGGATACGATAAACACCGTCATATCCTTCAGCCCTGCTATCTCTTCTCTGATATGCTTCTCGGTCAGGAAATCCAGTGCCGAAGTGGAATCATCGAGTATCAGGATCTCAGGCTTTCTGACAAGCGCCCTTGCGATGGTCAGTCTCTGTCTCTGACCGCCGGAGAAGTTCTTGCCGTTTTGAAGAACCTCAGCATCAAGACCTCCCTTTTCGGATACAAAATCATAGCATTGAGCTTTCTTCAAACACTCGATCATCTCCTCATCTGAGGCATTTTCGTTTCCTATCCCCATGTTGGAACGAATGGTTCCTTTGAAAAGAACGGCCTTCTGAGGAACAACTCCCAGACGATCACGAAGTTTCACCCGGTCGCTGGTTTTAACATCCTCTCCGAAGACGATAACCTTACCATCGCTCGCTTCATACATACCGGGGATCAGATTAACCAGTGAAGATTTACCGGAACCCGTACCGCCGATAACACCTACGGTCATTCCTTTTCTGACATCAAAAGAAATATCCGAAAGTGCATCATCCGATCCGGGGGTGTATTTCAGGGATACATGATCGAAGCTGACAATGGGGACGTACTCCTTTGTCAGGTGATCTTCCTGACAAAGGGGTACGTCCCCATTGTCAGAACATGCACCGAGATCAAGCACATCACTTACTCGTCCCGCCGAAGCGATGGACTTTGTAATGGTAACTATCAGATTGGTGAGCTTAAGAAGTTCGACCAGGATCTGGCTCATGTAATTGAGTATCGCAACAGCCTGGCCCTGAGTGATGGCACCGATATTAACTCTGAGTGCGCCCTTATGGATAAGGAACATCACCGCTACATTAACGATGATAAATGTAACGGGATTGGTCAGTGCGGTAAAATCGGAAGCTTTTATCTGTTTTGTTTTAAGTGCATTATTCTTCTCGTAAAAAGAATTCTTCTCTTCGTCCTGAAGATTAAATGCACGGATAACTCTCACACCCGTAAGGTTTTCTCTGGATGAGAGCATTACCTTATCAAGAAGCTTTTGAACTCCGGCAAACATCGGAATGCTGAAACGGGTAATTCCGATAACGATGACCGCAAGTATGGGAACCGCAATACAAAAAACAGTTGCCGAAGGAACATCTATGGTAAATGCCATGATCATGGCACCGAAGACAATGATCGGACTTCTGAGAAGAAGTCTGAGAGACATATTGATACCTGTCTGAACCTGATTTACATCGGAGGTCATACGGGTGATAAGTGTTGAAGTACCTGCCTTGTCCACTTCACGGGCCTCAAGTCCCATAATGTGATCAAAGAGTTTTTTCCGAAGTGCACCGGATACTCCAACAGCCGCTTTAGCTGCAAAAAACTGTGCGGTTATGGCAACGGTGAGACCCGCTGCGGCCAAAAGCACAAGTACAAGTCCTTTTTTAACAATATAAGAAGTATCGGATGAGGGGATGCCCACATCAATGATGTCCGCCATTACAAGAGGAACAAAAAGCTCGAATATCGCTTCGACCAACTTAAAAAAAGGAGCCAGAAACGCCTCTTTTTTATAGTTTTTTAAAAGTGAAAGAACCTTTTTCATTAATTACAAATCCTCTGGGTATCAGGACATCTTCTCGCAAACACACATTGCATAACCTGAGGGAGCATTGTTTTCACTCCACATATAGAACCTGGAAAGACCTTTGCTGACATCGGAAAAATCTCTCTGAAGTGCAGCAGTTATTCCGCAGCCTTCACATTTGCCCCAGGCTTCTTTTCTCGACCAGAGAGTAAAGAAAAGATTGGGGTCCTTATGTATCAGAGCAGTTTCTTTTTCCGTGAAATATCTGGTAGAGATCTTCTCGGTATTCATCTCCTTGCGCATCTGAATATCAATCCCAATCTCATAATAGGAAAGCGCCAGAGCCACATATTTTCCCGAATGGGAAATGCTTATAAAAGGAATACCGCTCTCCCCCGCAGGAATCTGGATATCGGGTTCGAGGTAAGGCTTGCCGCTGTTTTCTATTGAGTAAGCAAGCTTTAGTACTTCACCGTTTCTGGCAAGGATCCTGACAGCTTCCTCCGCGGTAAGTTCAATAGGGATTCCTTGAGCGGCCCTTGATACATCTTCCACGTATCCTCTTGCGGCAAGCTGCAATAACATGCCGACACCGAGAGCAAGTCCGCGGGCGGGAATACTTTTACACTGGTCCGCTTTAGAGCCTCTGTAATCATCAATGAGACCACGGGCCTTGGCTGAAAGCTCAGCGCCCGTAGTTTCATCCTGTAATGTACTTACATCAAGAAGATATATTCTCATATATACCGGTGACATTGGGGACGTACCCTTTTGTCACAAACATTTATTTTGTTCAGTTCATTTCTTATTCGGTGACATTGGGGACGTTTCGTTTTTGTCACCGGGTGACGGTGACATTGGGGACGTTTCATTTTTGTCACCGAGTGACGGTGACATTGGTGACGTTTGATATTTTTAACA
>JAGCUO010000108.1 GCA_017962825.1 Lachnospiraceae bacterium
ACTATACCTTTGGGACAGGCGGCCCCGCAGTATCGGACACAGCGGTTTATTCTTTTCAGGACGGGGAGTGGAGACCCTTTATCGTCGTTGATAAGGATGGGGTGATCAACTCAAGCCAGCTTCAGGAAAGGATCGCTGAAGAGACGGGGAAGCCTTATGAGGCAGGATCTGTACGGGTTGCGGATCTTCACATGCAAAATATGTTGCTGGATCTTGGAAGTAAAGACGGTCCGGATCAGACTTTTGATTACAGGACATCATACCTTTATATGAACTTCTTTCCGGAATATCTTGTTGAAGGAGATTATGAATGCTCAGGGCTAAACGCCGACAGCGGTCTTATGCATAATTGGCCCTATGAGATCACCGGTGATCCTGTCGATCTTACCGGTGATATGCAGCGTAAGCTTAATACATATCTTTCGAACTTTTCGGAACAGGGCTTTGAAGACAGGACATGGCCTTATTCGTATGCTCATTTTGTGCTTGAATGGTGCAGGATAAACGATCCTTCAAGCGTTAAATATTCGGGTGACAAAAACGGGATCGACTCGGATAAAAGGTTTGAGCTTCTCTACAGATTCTTCGGGACCAATTTTGAAGAGGGTGATTATTACGACCTTGGGGTTGATAATCCGTATGGCGGAACCGTGGAATATATTGACGGTCATCCCCGTTATTATGAACCGGCTGCCGATGGCGAGATGTTTAAGTACAACGCATTTTCTGTTGTGACGGATGCACAGGAGATCAAGGGAAAATATGATCCGTACCTTCGTCTGCCCTTCAAGATATACCGCCTTCCCGATGAAGAATACAAAAAGTCCGGCATAAACAGGAAGTATTACGAGCTTAGTGCAGCTGAAGCGGAAAAGCTTGAGAGGGAGGGCAAGCTTATCCTCGCAGCGGAAGGTCTTGCCATTCCTGAAGATGTAAGCACCGAAAGATCAAAAGACGGATTCTGGATGGGCTACTACAATGTTTATGATGAATAGTGAATACATATAATATGTGGAGGAAACAGAATGAAACGATCACTTGCAATGATCATCATTGGTCTTTTAAGCGCCGCACTTCTTACAGGCTGCGGCGGATCAAAGTCAGCTGACAAAGGCCTTAAGGATACGACTGCCACCCTTAAAGAAAAAACGGATGAAAAAGAGATGGCAGAGGACGATAAGCAGGACGAAGAGGATCCTTCCGGCGAAACAGAAAAGGAAACCGAAAAGAAGGATGAAAAGGCGAAAAAACCTGACGGAAAGTCACTCGCACAGCGTATGGCAGGAAAGTACAGCTATCACATCAGCGATGAGGAAGGTACCGAAGAATTTCTTACAATGGATGTCGTTCCCTTTGGCGATAATCTGTATGCCTTCTGCGGACAGGCTATGCCGGAAGATTATGAGAGCTTATCCCCGTATACTTTCTGGGTGAGTGAGTTTATTCCCTATGATGAGGATGAGATAACAAGTACGGACGGGAACACGGTAACTGTAAATGAATTGTGTTTCTCCATAATGTCAAATGCAGGGATGTACTGGAATTCCGGGCATAAAGGAACTATCACTCTTACGGATGACGGACTTGTCTTTGAGGGCTTCGAAAATGAGGGATTTCTCGTGCCTGACAATGATGATAGCAGGCTCTTTCTTAAAGATGGCCGGGTGGAAAGTGCATTCCCGAATCTTTATGACGGAAAGGGTAATGATGAGCTTGAAGGACTGTGGATACTTGACCGCAAAGGTGGTGATCTTTACATTCAGTTTGCAGGTGCCAATATGTATATGTACTGCAAAGATCCCGGGTCGGAAGTCTTTTACGCCGCCGGGTGCTGCGATCATTACAAGGGATCGTTTGACTGCCTGGCTAACTGTATAGACAGCGGAGGAATGCCGTTTGAACTTAATTGCGACTATAAGATTGACGGCGATACACTGACGCTTGCTTTTTCAAGTCCAGACGATGTGCCTGAAAAGGTCCCGGCAAAGGGAGAATACAAAAGGATCAAGGACGGACATGCGCATGTTACAACAATGGATGAAGTGGAGTTTACTTCCGATTCATTCTGAATGTTCGGAGGCAACCAGAATTACGATGAGCTTAAGAGACAGGAATATTACGGAGTATTTGTTTCATCAGCAAAATCACCTGAGGGATGCACACCGACCGTAGACAAGCTTGAAGAAGCAGGCTTTATGAGGGAGCCTGTTGTTTATACGCCTGACTTTTCAGAGCTTAATCCGCAGCCTTATTATGTTGCCACGGCAGGAATGTTCACGTCGGAAAACGATGCCAAAGAGACACTTGCCAAAGTAAAGAAAGCAGGCTTTACAGATGCCTATGTCAAATATGCGGGAACCTATATCGGGGAAAAATACTGGTATACAATGCATGGCGGAGAGAGGATAGATGTGCTGAAGGATAGTGTTATGCTTGGCGGCGTATCCCTGTCGATCCCCTATCTTACATACGGAGAATCGATAAATGCTTATCTGCTTGTGACAGAGGATACGGTATTTGACTCTTCCGCTGATCTTGGATCCTTCGGTAACTATGAAAAGGGCGACACTCCATATGAATGGATAGTCAGAAATTACGAGCTAATGAATAACGATCCCGACCGGTATCAGATGAACGGGCCCGCACTGTCGGGAGTCTTCGAGATTGGTCTTGAAGATAATAAGATAAAAACATACTACGGCAGTTACTGGTGGGACTGAGGTCCAATACCTATAATTAAAGAGAGGATCATATTATGAAAAGAAAATCACTTGCGAAAGTTATTATTTGCCTTATAGGTGCCATGCTTCTTATAGGCTGCGGAAAATCAAAGTCATCAGAGATCGATCTTAAGGATAAGCTTAAGGACGTAAAAGAGGAAGCGAAGGAAGACGACGCCGAGGAAGAGGAAGAACCTGAAGAGGAGAAGGATGATACGGAAGAAGAAGCTCCAAAAGAGGATGTCGAAATAACGGATGTGTCATGGAATTTTGGGAGTTATGAGGAATTCAGTGAGGGTAATTCGGATGTAGCAGAAGTATATTTCACGCTAAGTAACGGTGATACCGTTACAAAACAGGTTCCTCTCGGATATTACGTAGAAGGAAAAGAAGAACTTGATATAGACGGTGACGGTAAGGATGAGATCGTTATCCATCAGTATTTTTCAAATAACATAACCGAATACGATGTTGTCTATATCTATAAGCTCACAGACGGTAATATTGAGGAAATCTTCCCTGTAGAAGATATACCCGAGATCATGACAGATGTGGCGGACACGAGAATAAAACCGCTGGATAAAGAGGGATATCCAAAGTATATGCTTGATGTAACAACATATGGAAAGGACGGAGCCGATGTTTCGGTGAAGTATCACGGATTATTGG
>JAGCUO010000109.1 GCA_017962825.1 Lachnospiraceae bacterium
ATGAAGCGTCCCCACTGTCACCACAACCGAGAATATACATATGGAAGTAAGATTAGCTGACCCCTGCGGTTTTTGCTTCGGCGTAAAAAGAGCCGTGGACGGGGTATATGAACAATTAAAGAGCGGACGGCCGATTTATACCTACGGACCCGTAGTTCATAACGAGACCGTCGTATCCGATCTTGAGAGTAAGGGTGTAAAGGTGATTCCGGATAAAGAGTCACTTGTGTCATTAACTCTCGAACCCGATGCGGTCGTTGTGATCAGAGCGCACGGAATCGGAAGGGATGTCTATAAGATCCTTGAAGAAAAAGGCTGTGAGACTGCCGATTTTACCTGTCCATTTGTTCAGAGGATACATGACATAGTCCTGAAAGAGGGCAGGGAAGGCAAGTATATCGTAATTGTCGGAAATCCTTCGCATCCGGAGATCATAGGAATATGCGGATGGTGCGACGGACCTTACCAAGTCGTCAAGACCGATGAGGAAGCCGAGAAGCTTGAAATAGATGGCGATATCACAGTTGTCGCACAAACAACATTTCAGCACAGAAAATTTTCACAAATTGTTGAAATAATTAGCAAAAAAGGTTATAATGCTAACGTTGTGAACACTATATGTTCTGCAACGAAGGACAGGCAGGATGCAGCCGAAGTCCTTTCCAAAACGGCAGACGCGATGATAGTCATAGGGGGGAGCGCGAGTTCCAACACTCGAAGACTTTATGAAATAGCATCTGAAAACTGTCCGAATACGGTCTGTATACAGAAACCGGATGATCTTGTAACTTTTAAACTACCTGAATCTGTAAATCTGATCGGCATCACCGCGGGGGCTTCCACTCCGCAAAATATTATCGAGGAGGTTCAAAAATATGTCAGAGGAAATGACTTTTGAACAGTTACTGGAAGAGCAGGAATCAAAGAAGATCATATTACATACAGGAGAGGTAGTCGAAGGCACAGTATTTGATGTTAAGCCCGAAGAGATCATTCTTGATCTTGGCTGCAAGTCAGACGGTATCTTAAGCAAGTACGAATATACCAACGATAACAGTGTCGACCTTACACAGGCTGTAAAGCCCGGAGATAAGCTTGAGGTTAAGGTTCTCAAGGTTGACGATCGTGAAGGCCAGGTTATCGTATCCTATAAGAGAGTTCAGCAGGAGAAGGCAAACCAGCGTATCGAAGAAGCTTTCAATAATCAGGAAGTTCTTACCGCTAAGGTTACCGCTATCCTTAAGGGCGGAATCACCGTTGAAGTTGACGGAACCAGAATCTTCATCCCTGCAAGCCTTGTATCCGACAGCTATGAGAAAGATCTCAGCAAGTATCTCGGACAGGAAATCGACTTCGTTGTAGTTGAGTACAACCCTCACAAGAGAAAATGCATCGGTGACCGCAAGCAGCTTCTTGCAGCTAAGAAGGAAGAGATGCAGAAGGCACTCCTTGGCAAGATCAAGGTTGGCGATATCGTAGACGGTGTTGTTAAGAACGTTACCGATTTCGGTGCATTCGTAGATCTCGGAGGAGCAGACGGACTTCTTCACATCTCAGAGATGAGCTGGGGAAGAGTTGAGAATCCCAAGAAGAACTTCCACATCGGAGATAATCTCAAGGTTCTCGTTAAGGATATCAACGGAACCAAGATCGCACTTTCACTTAAGTTCGATGATGAGAATCCCTGGAAGGATGCTAACGACAAGTTCGCAATCGGAAAGATCGTAACCGGTAAGGTTGCTCGTATGACCGATTTCGGCGCATTCGTAGAGATCGAGAACGGTGTTGATGCACTTCTTCATGTTTCTCAGATTTCCAAGGATCGTGTTGAGAAGCCTTCAGACGTTCTTAAGGTTGGTGACGAAGTTACCGCTAAGATCGTTGATTTCAACGAAGCAGATCACAAGATCTCACTTTCAGTAAAGGCTCTTACCGCTCCCGATGCTGACGAGAACGCAGATGAGGTTCCCGTTGATATCGAGGCAGCAATCAGCGAAGAGCAGTAATCAGAAGAAAAAATTGGGTGTATTTCCAAATGGAGATAAGAAGACCGGGTAGGCGACGAGCCTGCCCGGTTCTTTGTTATTTATGAAATCTTATGACAAAAAATGAAAATAACCTTTTACGTGTCGCCCTAAAATCTTTTTCATGATATGATTAATTATATTATATGAAAGGGGAAGCTTTTGCTTCGAAGGTTTTGAAGTATGGCTGTCGATTACGAATATTTTAAAAAAGAAATTCTTAAGATGACCTCCATTGATCTGAATTCCTACAAGGAAAAGCAGATGAAGAGAAGGATCGACAATCTTATCATGAAAAACAAGATCGTCGGATATGATAATTATGTCGCCGCTCTCAAGTCTCAAAAACCTCTTTTTGATGAATTCATTAATTACATTACCATTAATGTATCAGAGTTCTACCGTAATCCCGATCAGTGGGAATATATGGATAAAACAGTTATCCCTGCACTGGTCAAAAAGTTCGGAAACAGATTGAAGATATGGAGCGCGGCCTGTTCAACGGGAGATGAGCCCTATTCACTCGTTATGGCTCTTTCCAAGCATGTTCCGCTATCCAATATAATGATAACCGCTACGGATCTTGATAAGACGGTTATAGCCAAGGCTAAGGTCGGTCTCTACGATGCAAAGTCCATCGCAAACGTTCCCGATGAGTTTAAGAAGAAGTATTTTACTCAGGTGGGACCTTCCTATAAGATATCCGATGAAATCAAGGCTCATGTAAAATTCAGTGAGCATAATCTTCTCAAAGACAGATACGATACCAATTACGATATGATCGTTTGCAGAAACGTTCTTATCTACTTCACCGATGAAGCTAAGGATGAGGTATTCAGAAAATTCTTTACCTCCATCAAGCCCGGCGGATTCTTGTTTATCGGATCAACCGAGCAGATCGTCAACTACAAAGATATAGGCTATACCAGAGAAAATTCCTTCTACTATGGCAAGCCTTAAATGACAATGGGGACGTACACCTTTGTCAGGTTCACCTGACAAAGCGTGTACGTCCCCATTGTCATATGGAACTTTGCAAAAGTATTTGATATGGATATAATGAAAGGGAGATTAGGATTATTTTTGGCAGTGCAATAATCATAGATAAGCCCTCGGCGTGAACGCGTCAAGGGAAGAGAACCTTTTATATATAGGTTTCCTTTCCGAAAAATACAGGAAAGGAGAAAGCCATGTTTTAGAGGTGAAATAATGAATTATACCGTTCTTTTTACATGGGATGAAGATGCTAATGTGTGGATTGCAACGAGCCCTGATATCAAAGGCCTTGTGCTGGAATCTGAATCATTGGATAATCTGATGGAAAGAGCAAAAAATGCAATCCCTGAATTACTTGAACTTAATTCTCAAAAGCCTGCAAAGGTTATCAGCTATATATGTAATCGTACACAGACCGTGGCGTATGCTTAATGGCTGAATATGAGAAGAAAGTCAGGAAGGTTTTAAAAGAATTCGGATGCCGGTTTGAACATCATGGCAAAGGGGACCATGATATATGGTATAATCCCTCGAATGGCGTGTCAGTGTCAGTTGATGGTAAGATTAAGTCCAGACATACAGCTAATGCAATCATGAAAGAGATTGGCATAGATTATCATTTCTAAGTATTAAGGAGCGGTTCAGATGAACCGCTCCTTTCGAATTCTAATATGTTGACGCCAGCATTGCGATGATATGTGCCGCATATTTGTTAAATGCGTTTCTGTCACGCTTAAGATCGTCCGTAAGTTCAAAGAACTGATCCGTGCTGTGGTATTCTCTTCTGAAGAGGGGCTCAAAAAGGTTATCCCACTGAGGCAGGTAGCTGGAAGTCTTTCTGGTATAGCAGGTAGCTGCGGTTGCCTGAGTTCTGTGATCTTTATCTACGAATGATGCTACGGATTTGTGAAGCGCCGTATCTTCTTCGGGAAGATAGTAATAATCCTGATATCCCGCATAGAAGTATTTCATCTCTTCGTTATAGAGAGGAACCTTTATCTGAGCGTCTTCACCGTCAGCTTTGATATAGCATCCGTGAGCAAAAGAAGCGATGGCTCTGGGAATAGGAGATTCCAGCTTGACGCTCATGATGATCTCACTTTGTGTCTGTCCGTTGTAATCGGTGTAGGTATCGGCATGAACCTTGCTTACCCTGATCTTGCCTGATACCATATCGCAATATGACAGCATCGGAAGAATCCTGATCATTCCCTTTAAATCATCCTCATTGTGGAGGAGAAGAGAATTGCAAGCAAAATCGGAAGGGTTATTTACATAGTCGTGATAGATTCCTATCAGGTCTCCTCCGGAAAATACATCGGCTCTGTCTATACCTAAGAATTTCTCGATGGATTTTTGCTTGAGGGAAGTCAGTCCCAGCAAATGCTTTAAGGGGCTTATTCTCTTATACAGATCGATCCCGTTAAATGAATCGATCGAAAGTTCTAGTTCCAGTGCTGTGATCTTCTGAATCAGATAAGGAAGATCAAACTGATTTCCGTTGAAATGAATGAAGGTATCATATCCACCCTCTGTTGCAAAATCGAAGAAGGCTTCGATGATATCTTTTTCTTCTTCATACTTTTCGGCAAACCACTGCTTGGTGCACCATTTATTATCCGATCTGTATGCACAGCCTATCAGATACAGGTAAGAAGTTCTTGCTGTAAAACCTGTAGTCTCTATATCGATAAAAAGAAGGGAATCGGGATCGGTGAGTTTTCCGATATCATAAGATGACTTAAATTCTTCAAGAGTCTGAGTTGTTTCCTTCATGATCGCCTCTTAATGAAAATAGTGATTAAACCAAGTAAAATCATACCAAAAATCGCTTTATTTATCAATTCTGCGCAAAAGAAAACTGCCTTCTCCTTATAGCGGAAAAGGCAGTTGATCAGACGGTTTTAATAAATTACAGAGCAACACCTACAAGAGCGGTAGGGCAGTACTTGGCGATGTAGCAAGGTCCGTACCAATCCTCACCCTCGATGAAGATCTGGGCGGCCAATTCCGAAGTGATAGCTGAAGTGAATACATATCCTTTATACTCGAAGGTATATAAAAGAGTAACACCCTGGGTATTTGCAAGAGCCTTGATAATCCGATAGTTGATCGCACCGTTGTAGTCATAGAAAACTACCTTCTGAGGATTTTCACTTCCGTCATGGTTGATTTCCTGTGCGGCTTTTATGATGTCATCAGTGGTGGTTTTTATGCTGTCATAAAAGTCATCAGTTTCTTTATCGGTAAGATTTTCCAATGGATTTTCCACAGCGGATCCTGAATATGTAATATCAAAATATGCATCAAAATATCCTTCATAAGTTGTTCCACTGACAGAGATTATATTGCCGTTAGCCGAATATGAAGCAATGGGACCGCTTTGACGACCATTATAATAGTAGGTAAAGGATAAATCGGCAACATTGTATGGAATAGTAAATCTCACAGTGAAATTCTCCGATGGATGATTTGCTGATTCGAAGTAAATATTTGCTTCAGAGAGTTGAGTGGTTCCATCGGAAGTAAAATACAAATAATCCAAATCCATCGAAGTTTCATAGTTTGTACTTGTATCACTTAAATCTGAAATGATATCTCCGTTATCATCGCGTATGGTAATGATACGGTTATTATCGCCTGTTATAGTTCCCGCATTTACAGCTTTTGCGGGTACAAAACTAAGAACACCGGCGACCGTTATAGCCGATAAGCCTGTAAGAATTTTGAAAAATTTTTTATTCATTTTCCCCCCCCTAAATATAAATAATTTATAAAATAATAATATAATTTCTATAAAATCTCAAGTTTAATAATCTGTCAATTTAACTACTGAAGTATGGAAAAAAGGCACGTATTAAGGTATATTATTAATTGTGTGTAAAAATACCTAATCAGGTGGGTTGAAATGGCAAAATTTACTTTTAAGGGCGGTATTCACCCTTATGACGGCAAGGATCTCTCCAAGGACAAACCGATAATAGATGCGGTACCCGGCGATGAGATGATATTTCCTTTAAGCCAGCATATAGGAGCTCCCGCTAAACCCCTTGTGAAAAAAGGGGATCTTGTCTTAAGGGGCCAGATGATCGCCGAAGCAGGCGGTTTTGTTTCTGCTCCCGTCTATTCGTCCGTTTCCGGAATAGTCAAAAATATCGAAAAAAGAAGAGTCGCAACAGGCGATATGGTAGAGAGCATCATTATTGAAAATGATGGTCTCTTTAATGAAGTTGATTATGAAACTGCCGATAATTGGGAGAAATTATCCCGCGATGAAATAATCGCAAAGATTGCCAAGGCAGGTATTGTAGGTATGGGTGGTGCGGGCTTCCCTACAAGCGTTAAGCTGTCACCCAAAGAACCGGATAAGATCGACTACATTATCGCCAATTGTGCGGAGTGTGAGCCTTATCTTACTTCCGATTATCGCAGGATCATTGAAGAAGGAGAGAAGGTTGTAGAGGGACTTCGTATCATGCTCTCTCTTTTCCCGGATGCGCACGGTATCATCGGTGTCGAGGACAATAAGCCTGAGTGCATCGGACATCTGACTAAACTTACGAAAAAAGATACCATCATCAGTGTCAAAGAATTAAAAACCAAGTATCCGCAGGGTGCAGAGCGTCAGCTGATCTTTGCTACCACGGGAAGGAAGGTTAACTCCAAGATGCTTCCCGCGGATGTTGGCTGCATAGTTAATAACGTAGATACCATCTGCGCTGTTTATAATGCGGTCGTCCTTGGTAAGCCTCTTATGGAAAGGATCGTCACCATAAGCGGTGATGCGGTTAGAAATCCGGGCAATATGAGAGTTCCCTGCGGAATGACCTATACCGAACTGATCGATCAAAAAGGCGGATTTAAGGTTAAACCCGCAAAGATCATCTGCGGCGGTCCTATGATGGGATTTGCGTTGTTTACCACTGATGTTCCGGTTACCAAGACATCGACCGCGCTTCTTGCTTTCAGAGAAGATCAGGTTGCGGAATCCGAAACCACACCCTGCATTAACTGTTCAAGATGTGTAGAGGCATGTCCCGCCGGTCTTATGCCCGGTAAGCTTTCCGATATGGTCGAAGCTCACGATAACGAGAATTTCGTAGCAAACGGCGGTATGGAGTGCTGCGAGTGCGGATGCTGTTCTTTTGCATGCCCCGCAAAACAGCCCCTTACACAGAACATCAAGTCCATGAGAAAGATGGAACTTGCCAAGCGCAAAAAATAAATTCCAAAGAAGGATACATATATGAGTCTTCCCAAGGTATCATCTAATCCACATATAAGAAGCGCGGCCACAACGCAGCTTATCATGCTGACCGTAATACTGGCTCTTATGCCCGCATTCGGATACGGTATTTATAACTTCGGTATCAGAGCGCTTTTTGTCTGCATAGTCTGCGTAGCTACCACTGTTATATCGGAGGTGGTATTTGCTCTTATTACTAAAAAGAAGATCAGGGTCGATGACCTGTCTGCTGTTGTTACAGGTTTGCTTCTTGCACTTAACCTTCCTGTATCGATTCCTTTATGGCAGGCAGCACTCGGTTCTGCTTTTGCCATCATTGTAGTAAAGGAACTTTTCGGAGGCCTGGGCAAAAACTTCATGAACCCGGCACTTGGAGCAAGATGCTTCTTGCTGATATCGTTCCCCGTAGCGATGACCAATTTTGAAACAGACTGCTACACGGGAGCAACTCCTCTTGCACTTCTTAAAGCAGGAGAGACTGTTAACGTTAAGAACATGATCTTAGGTTCCATCCCCGGAACCATCGGTGAGACCAGCATGATAGCCCTTCTCATCGGTGCGGTGATCATGCTTTTATGCGGAGTTATAGATCTTAAGATTCCCGCAAGCTACATCCTTACATTTCTCGTATTTATGATCTTTTTCGGCGGACATGGTTTTGACCCCGCATTCCTTGCAGCCCACCTTTCCGGCGGCGGACTCATGCTGGGAGCGTTCTTCATGGCAACGGACTATGTTACAAGGCCCACATCCGCAAAGGGACAGATCATCTTCGGTATTTTCCTCGGTATATTAACAGGAATATTCAGAGTCTTCGGACCTTCAGCCGAGGGCGTTTCCTATGCAATTATATTCGGAAACTGTATTGTACCTCTTATCGATAAATTCACGGTTCCCGTTCCTTTCGGAATAAATCCTTCCGAGTTTAGGAAAGGAGGTAAGAGCTGATGAATAAAGATTATGTTGCTGCGGCGAAAGATGCCCTCGTTCTTATAATCATCACACTTATCGCGGGTCTGTGCCTTGGCGGAGTTTATGAGCTTACCAAAGAACCCATCGCACATCAAAAAGACCTTGCCGTTACCGAAAGCTGTAAAGCGGTATTTCCCGATGAGGAAGGTTTTGCAAGCGTTGCAAGTTTTGTTTTGTCGGATGCTGCCGTTTCCGAAGGACTTGCACTTCAGTTAAAACAAAACGGAGTGACTGTCGGAAATATATATACAGCCCTGTCTGCTGACGGTACCGTTGCAGGCTATGCTGTAGAAGTTACATCAGCCGAAGGTTACGGCGGGGATATCCGTATAATGTGCGGAATATCTTCTGAAGGAATTTTAAGAGGAATCTCAATCCTGGAGATCGGTGAGACCGCAGGACTGGGTATGAGAGCGGAGAGCGTTATCGTACCTCAGATCCATAACCTTGACGTAACGGAAATCACATTTACAAAAACAGGAAAGCAGGCTCCCGATGAGATCGATGCCATCAGCGGAGCTACCATTACTACAAGAGCATTTGTGAACATGATCAACGGAGCTCTTGAGGTTTGTAATGAAATAAATCCTGTAAAGGGGGACGCTTAAATGAAACGTATAGCTGAGCGCCTTTATAACGGAATAATCAAAGAAAACCCCACTTTTGTCCTGACACTCGGAATGTGTCCCACGCTTGCGGTTACAACATCTGCGATAAACGGACTTGGAATGGGACTTACGACATGCGCCGTTCTTGCCTTGAGTAATCTTTTTATCTCGATCCTTAGAAAAGTACTACCCGATAAGGTAAGAATTCCCGCATTCATAGTGATCGTTGCATCATTTGTAACCATGGTTCAGCTCCTTTTGGAAGCTTACCTGCCCTCACTTAATCAGTCACTTGGAATATACATTCCGCTGATAGTGGTTAACTGTATCATCCTCGGACGTGCGGAGAGCTACGCATATAAGAATCCGCCCATCCCTTCACTCTTTGACGGTATCGGAATGGGCCTCGGATTTACATTCGCTCTTACTATTCTCGGTATTTTCAGAGAGTTTATCGGAAGCGGAACATTCTTCGGAAACAGAGTATTTCCCGAGGAGTACGGCGTGACGATCTTCGTTCTTGCCCCCGGTGCATTCTTCGTTCTTGCGATGCTTGTTGCTATCCAGAATTACATCAAGGATAAAATGGAAGCCAAGGGTAAAGATACTTCCAAGATCGGTTCCGGATGCGGAATGAACTGTATGGGATGTCCCGAAGCAAAGGGATGCTCAAAAGCAGAGAAGATAAAAGAAGCGGAAGATAACGATGAATCCGAAGAAGAGGAAAAGCCTTCTGAGGATAAGGAGAAAAAGGCTTCCGCTGCAGAAGAAAAAGAAGAGGTTAAATCTGAAACTTCCTCAGATGAACCTGAAAAAGAGCCTGCAGAGGAAGAAGATACGGAAGCTGAAGACGATAAAGAGTCTGATGAAGAGAAGGAAGAATCTTCCGAGTCCGATTCGGATGATAAGAAACCTGCTCAGAACAAGCCCTCAAATAACAAGAAGAAAAAAGGCAAAAGGAGGAAATGAATATGAACGGATTAAAAGAAATGCTCCTTTTGCTGGTGGGTTCGTCACTGGTATCAAATGTTGTGCTCAGTCAGTTCCTCGGCCTTTGTCCCTTCCTTGGTGTATCCAAGAAGATCAAGACAGCTGCGGGAATGGGTACGGCGGTTATTTTCGTAATAACCCTTGCAAGCTTTGTTGCCGGAGCGCTTTATAAGCTTATTTTAGTGCCTCTGCACATCACATATCTGCAGACCATCGTATTCATACTTGTCATTGCGGCTCTGGTACAGTTCGTTGAAATGTTCCTTAAGAAGATGATCCCTTCGCTTTATAAAGCTCTCGGAGTTTATCTTCCTCTCATTACAACCAATTGTGCGGTTCTCGGTGTTGCTGTAAGCAATGTTCAGAAAAACTACGGTGTGCTTAAAGGTGTTGTTAACGGATTCGGAACCGCTGTGGGATTCACTATCGCTATCGTGATCCTTGCAGGTATCAGGGAAAAAATGGAATACACCAAAGTTCCGGGGCCCTTCAAAGGAATGCCTATCGTGCTTCTGACAGCAGGCCTTATGGCAATTGCCTTCTGGGGATTTTCCGGACTTCTGTAAATAAAAGGGGAAAGAAATGGCAGGAGTATTAACAGCTGCATTATGTACGGCTTGTGTGGGAATATTTGTAGGACTTTTCCTTGGCGCAGCCGGTATTATTTTCAAAGTAAAAGTTGATGAAAGAGAAGAGAAGGTTCTTGACGCTCTTCCCGGAAATAACTGCGGAGGATGCGGATATCCCGGATGTTCGGGACTTGCCGCTGCCATCGTAAAAGGAGAAGCTCCCGTAAACGGATGTCCCGTAGGCGGAAGCGAAGTTGCGGACAAAGTTGCTAAGATCATGGGAACCGAATCCGGTGCAAGCGTTAAGCAGGTTGCGTTTGTTGCCTGCATGGGTGACTGCGAAAAAGCACAGGAAAATTACGATTATGTAGGCCCAAAGGACTGCAGAGTCGTAGATTTTACACCGGGAGGCGGACCCAAGGCTTGCAGGGAAGGATGCCTGGGAGGCGGTACATGCGTTGATGTATGTCCCTTTGATGCGATCCATGTAGTTAACGGTATTGCCGTTGTAGATAAGGATGCATGTAAGGCATGCGGAAAGTGCGTAGCAGCATGTCCCAGAAAGCTTATCAGTCTTGTTCCTTATGATGCTCCTCACATGGTAGCATGCTCATCTCACGCAAAAGGACCTGAAGTAATGAAGGTTTGTTCTGCGGGCTGTATCGGATGCGGACTTTGCGTAAGGAATTGTCCTCAGGCCGCAGTTGCGGTTACTGATAACCTTGCAAGAATTGATTACGATAAATGTACCGGATGCGGAATCTGTACAGAGAAGTGTCCCAAGAAGGTAATAGTCTGAATTAATTATGGCCGGAAAAATGAATCTACCCGATGACAATGACAGAAGAGATATCACGCCACAGCAGACAGCCGCTATGGTGATGAGTGCTTTTATCATTCTTTTGATCATCGTGATAGTTCTTATAGCTAACAGAAAACCGTCACATCATCAAAATCCTCCGGCTTTGGATCCCATCCTTGCGGAGAATGAAAGCCCTGTTGTAAAGCCCGATACTCCCGTATCAAGCGAGGTAAAGCCCGGAGATCTTGATTTCTGGGATATGTATCCCACAGATGCCGGTAATGATGAAGAGGATGATACTCTTCAGGGCACTGCAGATAAGGATGATAAGGAAGAGGACGGTGAAGAGGAAGTTCCTACGGAAGCGACTGACGGAAAGCATACTCTCGTAGTAAACCGTGACGGCTCGGAGGAATGGGTTTTGATAACTCCCTATCTTCCCAAGAATGATTACGATTATACAAACCTTGTTTCCCAGTCCGGAAGAATGGCATATTATACGGACAGCAGGGTTACGTCCTACCTTGGAGTTTCCATTGATAAATATGATGATTACGTTGATTTCGGGCTTTTAAGGGATGACGGCATCGATTATGTAATGGTAAGGGTCGGAGTAAGAGGCTACGGCACCGGTACCATAACACTTGATGACTATTACACGGACAATATTTCCAGAGCCAATCAGGCCGGACTTGATGTCGGTATCTATTTCTCGTCACAGGCCATAACCCCGGAAGAAGCCATGGAAGAAGCAGTTGCTCTTATAGCGGTTGCTCAGGAGAATAAGGTCACATATCCTCTTGCCATCGATATCGGTTTTATATTAAATGATACCTCCAGGATTGAGGGACTTACCAAGACTGAGAAGACCGCAATCATCAGAACCTTTGCTGATACCATCAAAGAAGCGGGATTTAACTGCGTTATCCATGCGGATAAGGAATTTCTGATAAAAGAGATCGATCTGAGCAAATTCTCGGATGTTGATATATGGCTTGATAATAATGGGGATCTTCCGGATTATCCTTACGCGTTTACCATGTGGGAGTATGCTTCCAACGGAAGCGTGAACGGAATCAGCGGTCCCGCGGATATGAGTATATCGTTTATAGATTATACACAGAAATGACAATGGGGACGTACCCCTCTGTCAGGAAGAACCTCCTGACAGAGGGGTACGTCCCCATTGTCATAGATCTAGTTTAATTGAGTTATAGATCTCGGCATACACCTTACCCGAAACCTCATCTATATAATTCTCGGGATAATTCTTATTTTCCTTCTTATTAAGGATATCTGCGGCTTTATTATAGGCTATGGCAGCCTCCAGGGCCGACTCGTAGAATCCTATCTTGGTATATCCCGATGTGTGGATCCTGGCTATATACCCCTTTTGGTCCGGGGAAACTATAACTCCGTGATATGTATTCAGCACCTCCAGATTGGACCTTCTGTAGTCGTAAGGGTCCCCGTTTATGAATCTGCAGTCCCTTCCTTCTACGGAGTATGGCTTAAGCCCGAATCTGGACCCTATTGAGACCTGGGAGCCGTAATCTGCCACAAAGAAATGTCCGCCCCTCTTGGATATTTTATGTGAGGAGAAGTAGAAAAGGTCCTCCAGATCGAATGTAAAAACGATTTCCGGGGTCAGATGATAGTTGAAATAGTCCTTGCGGAGATATATGGGGGTACCGAAATAAATGCCGTTATCGCGCAAATTCATGAGAATTACGGCTTTTTCATATTTAAGAGCCTTAAAATCTTGAAAATCATCCAATGAAATGCTATTGTTTTCAAGTACTTTTAAAGCGGTAAGATATGCTTTGTGAGCTTTTTTTTCATCGGGATACGATCCCAGGGAGATATGACGTGACGCCTTGGTTACAGACGCACGGTATAATGTCTTGCCGGCAGCTGTCCGGGTAATATAGACTCCCTTTGGGGTTTTTGCGTTGTTTTCCGATTTGCTCATGGAAATATTGTAACACAGGAAGGATCAATATTATGAAAGAAGTTACTTATTCAAGTACAAGAGGAGAGGGTAAGAAATATACTGCCTCTATGGCAGTATTAAAGGGACTTGCTTCCGACGGAGGCCTTTTTGTTCCCGATTCCATTCCTACTCTTGATAAGTCCTTAAAAGAGCTGGCCGAAATGGATTATAAGGGCCTTGCATATGAAGTAATGAAGCTTTTCCTCACAGACTATACCGAGGATGAGCTTAAAAAGTGCATTGCTGCGGCTTATGATTCCAAGTTCGATACTGAAGAGATCGCTCCTCTTTCTGAGAGCTGCGGATCTTATTATCTTGAACTTTTCCATGGTGCCACCATTGCGTTCAAGGATATGGCTCTTTCACTCCTTCCTCATCTTATGACCACAGCGGCCAAAAAGAACGGTCTTGAAAAAGAGATCGTAATCCTGACCGCTACCAGCGGAGATACCGGAAAGGCAGCTCTTGCCGGATTTGCCGATGTACCCGGAACAAGGATCGTTGTATTTTATCCCAAGAGCGGTGTTTCTCCCATTCAGGAGAAGCAGATGGTTACCCAGAAGGGTGCCAATACCATGGTAGTCGGAATTCACGGTAATTTCGATGATGCTCAGACCGGTGTAAAGAAGATCTTCGGAGACAAGGAATTTGCCAAGGAGCTTGACGAGAAGGGATTTGTATTCTCATCTGCCAACTCCATCAATATCGGAAGACTTGTTCCTCAGGTTTGCTACTATGTATGGGCTTATACCAGGCTTCTTAAAGAGGAGAGGATAGGGGACGGAGATCAGATCAATGTCTGCGTTCCTACCGGAAACTTCGGAAACATCCTCGCTGCATTTTATGCCAAGAATATGGGACTTCCCATTAAGAAGCTTATCTGTGCTTCGAATACCAATAAGGTTCTTTTCGATTTCTTCGAGTCTGGAACCTATGACAGAAACAGAGATTTCCATGTAACCTCATCACCTTCCATGGATATTCTTATTTCCAGCAATCTCGAGAGACTTATTTACATGATCGCAGGAAATGATACAAACAGATGTGCCGAGCTTATGGGTGAACTTTCCGGAGACGGTAAGTATTCCATCAGCGATTCCGAGAAGAAGGGCCTTGCCGATTTCTATGGCGGATATGCCGATGAAAAGGAGACCTCCGAGCAGATCGCCAAGATCTACAAGACCAGCGGATATGTGATCGATACTCATACAGCGGTTGCTTCGTTTGTATGTGAAAAGTATAAGGCTGAGACCGGAGACGATACTCCCGTAGTCATCGCTTCTACCGCAAGCCCTTATAAGTTCACCAGAAGCGTAATGAATTCAATCGATCCCGAATATGACAAGAAGACCGATTTCGAACTCATTGATGACCTTTGCAAGATCTCAAATGTAGAGATCCCTCAGGCTATCGAAGATATCAGAACCGCTCCCGTTCTTCACAAGACCGAGTGCGATATCGATGAAATGAAAAATGTTATTGCGGGATTCCTGAAATGAAAAGAACTACTTCAGAAGAATATGTAAAGAGGCTTGATGCCTTAAGAAACGAAATGCTCGCCGCCGGGACAGACGTATACTATGTCCCGGGCGGTGATTTTCATATGTCCGAATACATTTCGGACTATTTTAAATGCAGAGAGTACCTGTCCGGTTTTGACGGATCCAACGGCGAGATGGTCATAACAAAGGACGGTGCGTATCTCTGGACCGACGGAAGATACTTCCTGCAGGCTGACGAGCAGCTTCAGGGAACGGGCATCACTCTTATGAAAATGGGCGAGCCCGGTGTTCCCAAGCTTTCGGATTTTATAAAGGATGCTCTTCATGACGGAGAGTCACTGGGATTTGACGGCCGCCTTGTTCCCGCATATTTCTATGACATTATCAAAAAGAAAGTAGACGGTAATGATATTGCCTTTATTACCGATATAGACCTTGTGGGAAATATCTGGCAGGACAGACCTGCGCTTCCTTCCGGTAAAGCATGGATCCTTGATGATTCTTACACAGGTCTTACTTTGGATGAGAAACTGTCCAAAGTCAGGGAGAAGCTTTCGGAAGATGATTGTGACATGCTTGTTTTATCATCTCTCGATGATATCGCATGGCTCTTCGGATTCCGCGGAAATGATATCGATTATAATCCGGTTGCCCTTTCATATGCCGTTATTACATCCGATAAGAGCGTACTATACATGGATGAAGAGAAGGCTGCGGATATTAAAGATGTGCTTACATCCAAAGGTGTTGAGATCAAGGGCTATGAAGAGATCTTCTGCGATCTTAAGGCAATGGATCATACTCTGAAAGTATGTCTTGACAGGTCCTGCACTAATCTGAAGCTTACATCATCACTTCCCGGTAATGTAAAAACCTTTGATAAGCCTTCACCTACCGTGCTTCTCAAGGCATGCAAGACCGAAACCGAAGTGGAGAATGAGAGAAAAGCGCATATCTCCGACGGCGCCGCGCTTACAAGGATCCTTTATTACCTTAAGAAGATACAGGGAACCGATGAGCTTTTAGATGGTAAGATCACCGAGCTTGATGTAGCGGAAAAGCTTCTTTCATACAGAGCGGAGGCTGATGATTTTAAGGGCGAGAGCTTTGCTCCCATAGTTGCTACAGGTGCACACGGAGCGATCATTCACTATGAGCCCACACCCGAGACCAATGTTCCTGTTGAAAATGATACGCTTATCCTTCTTGATACCGGCGGTCATTATATGAGAGGAACTACCGATGTTACAAGAACTGTTTCAATCGGTAACCCCTCTGAGAAGATGAGAAAGCTTTATACCGCGGTTCTTAAAGGAAACGTCGCTCTTTCAAATACGGTTTTCAAAAAAGGAACTGTCGGAAGTACACTCGATATCCTTGCAAGAAAGCCTCTTTGGGACCTTGGATATGATTACAATCACGGAACCGGTCACGGTGTCGGATACCTTCTCAATGTGCATGAAGGTCCTCAGAATATTTCTACCGGAGTCCGCACAAACGGAGGAACACCCTTTGAGATCGGAATGATCACATCGGACGAGCCCGGAGTATATCTGCCCGGAGAGTTCGGTATCAGGACTGAAAACATGATGGTATGTGTTCCCAGGATGAAGAACGAATTCGGAGAGTTCTACGGATTTGAGACTCTCACGATGGCGCCCTTTGACAGAGATCTTATAGATGTATCCATGCTTACCAATGACGAATTGGAAGCAGTAAACAGGTATCATAAAGCAGTTTATGAGACTATATCGGATCTTCTTCCTGAGGAAGTCAAAAATTGGCTGTTTGAAGTTACGAGACCATTGACCAGATGAATAACCAAATAAACAATATCAGCAATTATCGTATCACGGAAGCTGCGGGGAGATATTTTCTCTATGACATCACGGAACGCGGCCCTCTTCACAAGAAGCCGCTTCCCATGAACCGTACCGGATACGATATTGCCACGCTATGGCTAAAAGATTTAACCGAAGAAGCAATCATCAAGAAGCTTTCTTCACAATATGACATTGATCCCGACAAGATCGGAGAAGATGTTCGATCCTTTTTTTCCGACCTTCACAGAATGGGATATTGAGTATTACAGTTTTGAGGTGAAAAATGAACGTCCTACTCATCGGAGGTGCAAGTACATTTCTGAACAATCTGATAATCAAGATGAAGAAAGAAGGCCACAGGGTCTATCTTCTGACCGGTTCCAGATATGATAACAGACCTTACCAGAAGGTTTTTGAAAAATATAATTTCAGTTACGACAGCACATGCCTTAACGAGATATTCGAGAGCATAAGACCCGATCTGACCATTTATATGGGTGCTTATGATACCAATTTCAACTGGGATAAATCCGATGAAGAAGCCGTAAAATATTCATCAAGAATGATGAATATCCTTATGTCATATGTAATGGCCGGAAGCGGAAGATTTGTCTACCTGTCTTCAAGTGAGGTCTATTCGGGTAATTATGACGAAGAGATAACGGAAGAGGTAGTTCCTTCACCTTCGGGATATAAGGGAATGGTACTTGCGCAGGCTGAAGAGATGTGCACCAGCTATCGTAAGAGTACCGACAAGGATATCCTTATCCTCAGACTTGATAATGTATTTGTGATCCCCGAGCATGTGGAAGATACAACGGATCCCTGCTCAAGGATGATCATTGAGGGACTTCACAAATATGTGATCCCTATTGAGAACAACCGTAAGATCGCACTTACCTATGTTACTGATGCAATAGAATGCATCTATAAGGTTTCCGTGGCCGAAAACCATACGAAACCTTTGTATAATATATCTTCATCCGAGCCTGTATCCGAGCAGTATATTGCGGAGCAGATAATAAAGCATATGGGATTTAAGGTTGAGACTGCAAGCACCGGTCTTAATTCTTCTCTGCTTGTGCTCTCTAATGAGGCTTTTTCATGGGAGTTCGGATATGTATCACTGTGTGATTTCACCAGGATAATCTCCAAGGTCGTATCCCAGATGAAGAGATACAGACGTACCTTCGTATTCGGCGAAGCCATGAAGAGAAGCTTTAAGGAAAGACTTCTCGAAAAAGCCGGCACCGCCATCAAAGTTCTTATCCCATTTCTGGAAAACGTCATCGCTTTCGGAATCGTTTCCCTGATCGTATCTTCGATGGGCTCCAGCACCTTTTTTGCAAAAATGGATTTCTATTTACTGTATGTCCTTCTCTTTGCCGTATTTTACGGTCAGCAGCAGGCTACGGTTTCTGCAACTCTTTCCGTTCTCGGTTATCTTTTCAGTAAGGTAACGGGACAGACGGGAGTGTCGATCCTTGTGGACAGCGGTACATACCTGTGGATCGCACAGCTCTTTATCATCGGTCTGGTTGTGGGATACATGCGTGATACCATCACCAAGATGAAAAGAGAACATGAGGAAGATCACAATTACCTTACCCTTCAGCTTCGCGACATCAAGGACATCAACGACAGTAACGTTCGCGTAAAGGATGCACTAGAAACTCAGATAATCAACCAAAACGACAGTGTCGGTAAGATCTATGCCATAACTTCACGCCTTGATCTGTACAATCAGGAAGAGGTTTTATTCCATGCTGCCGAGATAGTATCCGACATCATGAAGAGTAAGGATGTATCGGTATATACCGTCGGCGCATCCGAATATGCAAGACTATTTTCCTATACTTCCGAAAAAGCAAAGATCCTCGGCAATTCCGTAAGATGCCGTGATCTCGGTGAGATGTGGGATGCATTTGCGCAGAAAAAGGTATTTATCAACAGACAGCTGTCGGAAGAACTTCCCGTTATGGCGTCCGCTATTTACGGAGATGACGGTGAAGTAGAGATAATCATTATGATCTGGTCACTTCCCTGGGAGAGCATGACACTCGGACAGGCAAATCAGCTTGTGGTTATCGGAGCTCTTATCAGAAGCGCTGTTGTAAGAGCGGGTAAGTATCTTGCGGCTCTTGAAGATGAGATGTATGTGGGAGAAAGCCACCTGCTTGAAGCAGATGCATTTAAGAATCTGATCACCGCATATATCCATGCCATGAAAGCGGGACTCACGGAATGTGTTGTCATAAAGCTTCATTATGAGGGAGAAGATTCGGAAGGCTACAGCGAAAGGCTTTATTCCAAACTCAGGGATCATGACTATGTAGGATTCCTCGAAGACGGAAGCCTGGGATTGCTGCTGGCAAATTCCGGTGCGGATGATGCTGAGAAGGTAATGGAGAGACTTAAAGCCTTCGGATATGTGGGTGAGATAATGGAGGATACCCTGTGATGAAGTCTCATCTTACGATTCTTCTTATCGTATTCATAATCAATTTTATTATATCTGTCATTTATCTGTTGACAGGTCTTAGCCGTAAACATAAGTCTGTCGTTCTTAAGTTCACGGTAATGGCTTTATGTCCTGTTCTCGGACCTATGTTTTTCGGACTATCCTTCTTGTTTTATAAATTCTTTTTCTCTGAGCCCGTTGATCTCGAGGACGTAATATTCAGTAAGGATAAGGTTAAATCGACCTTCCGTGCGGAAGAAGACAGGGAGAGAAATCTTGTTTCCATCGAGGAAGCGATCGCTGTCACCAATGAGACCGACCTTCGTACTCTTATGATGAATGTGGTAAGGGGTGATGTTCGTAAAACTCTAACCTCTATTTCCCTTGCCCTTGAAAGCGATGATTCCGAAACTGCTCATTATGCGGCTTCCGTGCTGCAGGATGCTCTCGGTGAATTCAGAGCAAATGTAGAAAAGTATCGTAAGATGATGGGGGAGGATAAAGAGACAAGGATCTACGCTACGGAAGCTGCAGTCACATATATGGACGGAGTTTTGAAGCAGAATGTTTTTACTCCCATCGAGCAAAAAGCTTATGTAAAGATCATGGAAAACATATGCGGGATCATTTATGAAGAATCCCCCGAATCCATGGAGCTGTCATATCTTGAAGCAATCTGCATGAGACTCCTTGAAATAGAAGATTACGGTGCATGTGAAAAGTGGTGTGACAGACTTGTGGAGATGTTCCCGGATACACTTCCTTCTTTTACATGCCGTCTGAAATTGTATTTTAACAGTCATGACAGAGAAAAATTCTTTAATGTTATAAATGAACTCAAGGCTTCATCCGTTGTGGTCGACAGGGAGACGTTGGAGCTTATAAGGGTTTTTATGTAAGGTAAAGGTAATGGTTTCCAGAAGGAATTTTTTTGCGATATTTCTGATGATGTTTGTCGTATTGTTCCTGTGTCAGTTCTCACAGGCAATGCATGAGAATATATCGCATTCCGACAATGATAAATATGAGAGTATGGATATCCCAACATCGTCCGATGTGTGGGTAGCGGGAAAGCCTTTTGAAGTTCCCGAGGGCATTGATCTGACAGGGGCTGATACGTTTAAGAAAACTGTTCTTTTTGTGGCAGCAGATGGCAGCGAGGCCTTAAATACGGTATCTGCGTGGTGTGAGCTTACCAAGCAGGAGCTGGAAGTCACGAGAAAGCTTCCTCTTTACAGTTTTCTGGATCAGGGTAAAGAGTACATGGTCCTTATCGATGCGGCTTCGATTCCTTCTATCGATTACATGCCCTATATACGTAATTACATAATTCGCGGTATTACCGTAGTTTTCTGTACCCTTCCTGAGCCGGACGACTTAAAGGAGGACACGGAACTTCGTAACTTCCTCGGGATTACTGAGATACCTTCCGATACGGTTACCGTGGACGGTATCAGAATATTTGACGGAGCTTTTGTGGGGGGAGAAGCGGTTTATAAAGCTGTTTACCCCGAAGATGAGAAGTATCAGGATCTGGATCTTGAAATGCCCTGGTATATAACAGCCGAAGGCTCCAAGTCTTACATCGTAGGAATGATGGATGAGGATGAATACGACAGAGAAAGATTTCCCAGAATCGTATGGCGATACAGCGGCGGAAATACCAAGGTGTTTGCCGTAAACGGAGATTACATGAAGGGGCTTGAAGGCCTCGGACTTTTGAACCTGTTCGTCTATGAAAGTTCCGATTATGCGCTTTATCCCGTAGTAAATGCAGGAAGTACCGTTCTTGCTGATATGCCGGGATTTACGGATGAAAACAGTGCAGCATTAAATGAAGCATACAGCAGAGACGGGGTTTCTGCGGCAAGGGATATTTTCCTGCCGGGAATAATTTCTTCGGCCTCCAGAAACGGCTTTGTACCTACATTTATGATGGTCACCAAATATGATCTCGGAAGTGATGCTGAAACGGATATGAGCCCTCTGGATTTCTATCTTCAGCAGATCAATGAGATAAACGGTGAAGCGGGATTGTCCTTAAGATCCGCACCCGGATGCATTTTGGAAGATAAGATCACATACAATGCACAGGCTCTTGCAGGCGCCGGAAATCCTTACCGTTTCAGAACCCTTTACTATGACAGTGCGGATGAGCTTGCTGAAAGCCCTGAACTTATAAGCGGTTATTCAACGGTTGCATGTGCTGGTGCTGATGATCTTTTCTCTTATATAAGCGATGACATTACCTGTCAGATGATCACACAGGATGCTGCCGATTATACATACAGCGGTGACTTCCTTGCAAGGAGTCTTAATACCTCTGTCGGTTATTCGTCCCTTTTGATGGATCTTCATCCCACTCTCTGGCCGGAGAGTTCATCGGATTACTGGGAGAATTATTTTACGGTACTGGACAGCAATGTCTCCACATATTGGAGTAGGCTTACTCTATATGAAAAGACCACACTTTCCGAAAGTGATCTGAGAGTCAGGAGAATGCTCAGCCTTGATTATGATTCTTTTGCGGAAGATATCACTAACGGAAAACTTATCACGCTGATGGTTTCCGGTGGAGGAGAGGAAAGTTATTTCCTTCTCAGGATCCATGACAGCAAGATCAGTGAGATCACGGGCGGAGAATATACAAGGATCGATGATGATTCCTATCTTATATGTGCACGTGAAAACACGGTAAAGATACGTATTACGGATTCAGATGATGTACTGAGGTATTATAACCCCTTCAGAATTCCCAGGTTTATGCAGGATCAGTTATGAAGATTTGTATAGTAGCGGAAGGCTGTTACCCTTATGTGGTCGGAGGCGTCTCCGGCTGGATAAACAGCATGATATGTTCATTTCCTGATATCGAATTTGAAATACTAGCGATCATTTCAAATCGTGAGGGAAGCGGAAAATTTGCATATGATCTGCCGGACAACGTAACTGCGGTATACGAGGCATATCTGGATGATTATGATTTCAAATCGGATCATCGCAGATTTGAAAAGAGAAAACTCAGCCGCAGCGAATACAATGCTCTCAGAAGTGTTGTCATGGGTCAGAACACCGAGTGGAATGTTCTTTTCGATCTTTTTAACAAAAAGAAGATCTCGGTGGATTCACTCCTTATGGGTGAGGATTTCCTGCGAATAGTAGAAGAGTGCTATGAAGAAGGTTTTTCGCAGATTGTTTTCTCGGACTTTTTATGGACCATGAGATCCATATATCTTCCCCTTTTCCTGATGCTGGGAACCAAGATTCCCAAGGCGGACATTTATCACTGCGTAGCTACGGGATATGCGGGAGTGCTGGGAGGGATGGCCAAGCATCTCTACGGTTGTCCTCTGATGGTATCCGAGCACGGTATATATACAAGAGAAAGAGAAGAAGAGATTCTCAAGGCCACATGGGTGGGCGGTGTGTATAAGAGCATCTGGATAGATCAGTTCAGAAAAATGTCCAAGCTTGCCTATGACAGTGCGGATATCGTAACTTCCCTTTATGCTCATGCAGGAAAACTTCAGGCTCAGATCGGTTGCCCTAAGAATAAAATAGTTATCACCCCCAACGGTATAACCGTTGAGAATTTTGAAAACATACCTCTTAAGAGTGAGGATGAGAAAAAATATATCCAGATAGGAGCCGTGCTCAGGGTGGCACCCATCAAGGATGTTAAGACAATGATCCAGGCATTTTCATATGCCAAGGAAAAGGTTCCTGCTCTTAAGCTGTTTATCATGGGCCCCGTGGATGAAGATCCCGAATATGTCCATGAATGCTATGACCTTGTAAGAGATTTAAGGGTTAAAGATGTTGTTTTCACCGGAAGGATAAGCACCAAAGATTATCTCGGAAGAATGGACTTTACCATCCTTACCAGTATATCCGAGGGCCAGCCTCTTACGATCCTTGAGAGCTTTGCTGCTCATAAACCTGTCATTGCTACCGATGTTGGCAACTGCAAAGGTCTTGTGTACGGAGAAGAAGGCGATAACTTCGGAGATGCGGGTATCATTACGCATATCATGAATACCCAGGAAATATCCGACGCGATCATAAAGCTTGCGGAATCCGAAAAGCTCAGAACTGAAATGGGTGAAACGGGATACAAGAGGGTATGCGAATATTTCAGAGTCGAATACATGAAAGACAGGTACAAGGATCTTTATGAGCGTCTTCGTCTGATGAAAGTTGAAAGGAGTCTTACTTAAGTTGGCAGGTATTGGTGTAAAACTTAATAAGATATACAGTAAGAGAACAATCGCCACAGGTATATGGGGTGCGGGCTACAGTACCGTTATTTCCATTGCGCCCATGGTAGTTGTTATCCTTGCCGTTTATCTGATGCAGAGATTCCTCGGCTATTCAAAACTCAGCTACGCTTCAAGGGAATTATATTCCTGCACGGTTCTTTATATTTTTATCTTTGGATTGCTGACCGCTTCACCTTTCAATGCGGTGCTCTCCAAGTATATGTCGGATATTATTTACTATGATGAGTACGACAATATTATTCCCTGCTATTATGTGGGGCTGTTCATGAATACGATCCTGAGTTTTATCGTGGGCGTCCCTTTCTGCATCAGGGAATACATTGTGGGGAAGGTTGATCCTTATTTTATCTTTCTCGGATTCTTCGGATATATGTGCCTGATGATGGTATTTTATTCGATGCTGTATCTTTCCATCTGCAAGTCATATAAAAGGATCTCGTTGTTTTTCCTCGCCGGTATGACATTTACGGTACTTATATCTCTTCTGTTCGTATATGTGCTTAAGATGGAAGTTACCTATGCAATGCTTCTTTCTCTTGATCTCGGTTTTATGCTCATCGGTTCTCTTGAGTATGCCCAGATAAGAAGTTATTTCAGGGAAAACAGCGGACGCTATAAAGAAGTTCTCAGATATTTCAAAAAATACTGGAAGCTTGTTGCTACCAACTTTCTGTATATCCTTGGACTTTATGTACACAACTTCGTATTTTGGACTACAGATATGAAACTGGTTGTTGCAAACAGTTTTGTATGTATGCCCTCGTATGACATGGCTACATGCCTTGCAATGTTTACCAACATCTCGGCAAGCGTAATTTTCATATCCCAGGTTGAGATGTATTTCCATGAAAGATACAGGAAGTATTCCGAGGCAGTAACCGGCGGAAGAGGAATGGATATCAGAAATACCAAATCCAGAATGTTCGAGCAGTTGTCCGATGAGATCATGAACCTGGTAAGGATCCAGTTCATCGTCACTGTTGTAATCTTTTTCCTGGCGGTGATGATACTTCCCAGATTCGGATTCGGAGGACTTGTACTTGATATTTATCCCTGCCTTACTTCCGGATACTTTATCCTGTTCATAATGTATTCAGCCATCATCTTCCTGTACTATTTTAACGATCTGAACGGAGCCCTTCTTACTGCGGTTTGTTTTGCCGCATTTACATTCGCGGGCTCAATGATGTCCAAAGAGCTTACGCCTCTCTGGTACGGACTCGGACTTATACTCGGAAGTTTTGCCGGATGGATTACGGCATATTACAGACTTCGTAAGATGGAGAAAACTCTGGATGTACATGTCTTCTGCAGCGGACATCTTATGAAACGCAGGGAAGGAAAGATGCCTTCCAACAAAGTTTACTCCAGGTGAAAGGAGAACGAATATGAATGCAATGGGCCTTATACTAAAGATAGTCATAATACTTCTCGGAGCATTTCTTCTCGGAGATGCGATCTTTTCTCTTGCCAAGAGAAGGATGACGGAATCTTTTTGCCTTATGTGGGGACTCATATCGGTTATTACCATAATCGTAGGCATTATCATACAGCCCTCGAAGCTATCGGATTTCCTTTCTCCCATGAGCTTTGCGCTCATACTGATGACGCTTTATCCGCTTCTTCATATCGCTTTGTTTTTCTCGCATACAATATCGGATCTTGTCCGTAAAAATAATGAGCTTGCGATCAACGTATCCCTGCTTATAAGTGAAAACGAAGAGCTGAAGAAGATGATCGAAGAGATCAAAGATGGAAAATAAAAAGATCCTGTTTGTGATCAACACTCTCGGAAGAGCGGGTGCGGAAAATGCTCTTATTTCTCTTCTGAGCAGACTGGTCAAAACAGACAGATACGGACAATTAAAGATATATCTGTATGTTATTACGGGGCAGGGAGAACTCTTCTCCGAAGTGCCCGAAGGCGTTACGCTGCTGAATAAGACATTCAGTACACAGTCTGTGCTTGATAAATGCGGCAGGAGAAAACTTCGGAAAACCTGTTTGTGCGCTCTTGTGAAAAGGCTGAATGGGATAAGAAATTTTCCATACATTATCTCTAATCTCATCACTATGATATGCCGCGGAAATTTGATGCCGGATAAGCTTATGTGGAGGATACTTTCCGACGGATGCGAAAGGTTTACGGATCATTTTGATCTGGCGGTTGCATTTCTTGAGGGCGGATCCACATATTATGTGGCGGATCATGTGGATGCGGATAAGAAGTTCGCGTTTGTGCATGTGGATTACACTCAGGCCGGGTATTCCAAAAAGCTGGACAGGGATTGTTACGAAAAGTTCGATAAGATATTTTCCGTATCGGATCAGGTTAAAGAATCATTTCTGAATGTTTATCCTTGCTTTAGGGATAAAGCGGAAGTTTTCAATAACATTATCGATTCGGAAAAGATTGAGTTACTTGCAAGGGACGGGAAAGGTTTTGATGACGGCTTTACAGGAAAGAGAATAGTTACCCTATGCCGTCTTACCATGCAAAAATCCCTTGAGATTTCCGCCGAAGCAATGAGACTTATCAAGAGCCGCAGAAAGCCGGAAGATCTGCCTGTCAGATGGTTTATTCTGGGCGAGGGTGACCGCAGAAAGAATCTTGAAAGATATATAAAAAAGCTGGGCATTGAAGAGGATTTCGTTTTGTGCGGATCATTTGATAATCCTTATCCTTATATGGCGGATGCGGATATTTATGTTCATGCCACGAAATACGAAGGAAGAAGCATCGCCATAAGAGAAGCAATGCTTTTGGGAAAAGCGGTTATCGCAAGTGATACACGTGATAACAGAGATCTGATAGATGACGGATGCGATGGCCTTTTGTGCAAGCTTGATGCTGCCGCACTGGCAGATATGATCATTGATACGATAGATAACAAAGAACTGACAGACCGCCTTGGTCATGCAGCTTCAGTAAAAGAAAAGTCCGTTCCTGATGATACGGACAAACTTATGTCACTTATCTGACAACGTGAAAGATTATGGATAACGTAAATCAGAAAAATAAAAAAGCTTTGATAATAATACCTGCATATAACGAAGGAGAGACCATCGGCGTTCTTTTGGACAGACTCAAAGAACCGGATATTTCAAGTATTGCCGATATCCTTGTTATGAATGACGCATCACGGGATAATACCGAGGAAGTCGTAAGAAGCAGGGGAGTTAAGACCGTAAGACATATATATAATCTTGGATACGGAAGTGGCCTGCAGCTGGGATATAAATATGCTTATTATCACGGATATGATTATGTAATACAGATGGATGCGGACGGCCAGCATGATGTAAGTAACCTTGCATCGATATATGCGGCTCTTACCACGCCGGATGATAAAGGGAAGTACCCTGACATTATCCTGGGTTCGAGATTCACAAACGGATTTAAAGATTATCCCACTTCATTTGTGAAAAAGATCGCCTATAAACTGTTTTCATTTCTCATAAAATGCGGAACGGGATTTAAAGTTACCGATCCTACCACGGGACTTCAGGGACTCAGTAAAAGAGCCTTCTCACACTATATGAAGTACGGACAGTTTGATGATAAATATCCGGATGCGAACATGCTGATGCAGATGCTGCTTCTCGGATTTAATGTCCGTGAGATACATGCGGTGATGCATACGAGAAAAACAGGTGAGAGTATGCACTCGGGTTTAAAGCCCGTCATTTATATGTTCAGAATGTCCGTTTCGATAATTGCGGTTTGGATAAGGATCACACTGTTTAAGGAGAAATCCGAAAGCTTGGGATAATGGCATTTTTAAAACTGTTCAAAAATGCATATACCTTTAAGGCGGCACGCTTTAAGGAAGAAGATATCGATCCCGTTAATCCTGACAGGGGTTGGTTTCATTTATATACATTTAATGTCAGTTCTGAAAAAACAGAACCCGGACTTGAGACAGTGGTTACGGATCCGAAGCAGCCGATTGTGCTGATACTTATCGGTATCGGTAAAAAAGTCACTTCCGAAACGTCAGAAAAGATCAAAGAGATAATCGATCATTTCAGTGCGGAAGGTAAGGATATCGTATTAAGAATAGCCTATGATACCAACGGTCATGCTCTTGAGAAAGAACCGGAATATATCGAGGATGTTCTTGAATGTGCGGAAAAGATCGGTAAGCTTGTTTCTGATCTCGGAGACAAGATCTTTGTTTATCAGGGACTCCTTGTAGGTGCCTGGGGTGAGATGCATACAACAAGATATGACGATCTTGAATCACTTCGAATGATCTATGAAAAGCTCATGGCGTCTGATCCCGGATGTTACTATACGGTAAGACGTCCCGATATACACAGGTATCTGACTGAGAAGGGAGACAGGCTCGGACTTTTTAACGATGCATTATTTGCATCCGAAGATGAGCTTGGAACCTTTGCTGATCCGAAATCTGATTCGGAATATGTAAGCAATGTATCTTTAACCGTTCCTTACGGCGGGGAGACGGTATTAGGAAACGGATACATAAAGACTCTTTCGGATAAAGAGATCATCGAACGTTTCGAAAAAAAGCGGATCACTTATCTGAACTCAGATCATGATCTGAAACTGCTGGATCATTTGAAAGCAAATGATGAGCTCTACGGATACATACAAAAACATTTGGGATACAGATTACATGTATCCGGTGTCAGCTTTTCGCAAGGGACTAAGATGTTTTGCGTAAGAGTAGTCAATTCGGGATTTGCTCCTGTTTACAGAAGCACTAAAAGCACTCTTTGCTATACCGACAGTGAAGGATATGTGTTTGAACAGGAGACGGAACTTGACCTTTCAAAGTCTTTGGAATTAAAAATCTTAATTCCCGAGAAGATTTTTAATGGATTTAAAATGCCTGTACGAGTATCTCTTAAAACAGTAAGGAGATATGACGGCAGAGAAATACATTTTGTAAACACTCCTTGCGAAGAAGGCGGAGTGTACCTGGGAGAATTGTTTTAAATGGAACTGTTTTACTGGATATTGGAATACTGCAAGGTAAACATCGCATATATGATGCTGATGTTTGTTTGGCCTTCGATCGTTTTTTATAAGTTCCTGAAGGGAAGATCATTTTCTTTCAGATTTATGTTCTGCTGTGTGAGCAGCGTTATCTCATATAATCTTACCGTTATGATACTGGGACTGTTGCATATACTTTCTATCCCCATGTTTAATCTGCTTTTTTACGGAAGTGTTGTTGTAAGTCTTATATCAAGGATCCCCGATAAAAGAGGTAAGGTGAGAGAGTTCGGAAGAGTTCTTGCGGGAAGCTACGGTGTTAAGCAGCTTTTCTATAACCTCTTCAGAAATACAATTAATACTTATCACAGGAACAGAAGAGAATTATCCGAAAAGCTTCGCGGGCATAAAATTGAATACGCATTGCTGTCAATCGTTCTGATCTTCGGAATGATCTATTTTACATACGGAACCATCCAGAACCATTCCTTCGGTTTCGGAGACATGTACGTACACAGTTCCTGGATCTACGGACTTGTTGACGGAAAGATTTTTTCATCAGGAATCTATCCCGAAGGAATGCACTGTTTTATATATGCAATGCATGTTGCTTTCGGTATCAGTCTGTTCAGTTCCGTTCTTTATACAGGCCCCGTTCACTCTCTGATCATCATGGTGAGCGTATATATATTCCTCAGAAGGATGTTCAGATCAAGGTTTACTCCGATCTTTTCCCTGGCACTTTTCCTTACACTTGATGTTTTGTGTATAGATGAAGTCTACGGTATGTCCAGATTCCAGTGGACCATTCCCATGGAGTTCGGGCTATCCTATGCTTTTATATGTGTCACCGCACTTTTCGAATATCTGGAAGAGGGAGGGAAAGAAGGCGGATTTCCTGTTTTGTTTAAAAGAAAAAAGAAAAGATCCGCTCTCTCCGAAAAGCTTATTTACAACGATAAACTGATCATTTTTATCGGTGCGCTTATCTGTACCATTATTTCCCATTTCTATGCAACAGGAATGGCGTTTTTTCTGTGCCTGTCCATCTGTCCTTTTATGCTTCATAAGCTGCTGAATTACAAAAGGTTTATTCCTATTTTTGCATCCATTCTGGTAGTGCTTTTTGTTGCAATCACTCCCATGGCATTGGCATATGCATCCGGTATCGAATTCGAGAAGTCCATCGGATGGGCCGTGAGCGTTATCGAGGGAGAAGAAAAGGATGCGGATGAAAACGGAAATATGGTAAGCGTGGGACAAAACCAGAATTCCGGTTACGAGCAGGCAGAGGATCCTTCACAGGAATCTTCACAAGAGCATGCAGAGGACTATTCATCCGAAGAGGTTGAAAATACACCGGGTAATGAAACGGAAGAGTCCGGAGCAGTATATGAACCTGTTAAGGTAAGCCTTACAGACCGTATCAGATCTTTTGCAAGAACCTTCATAAATGCAGGATATGAAACTCTTTATCTGAAAGACAGGGGGTCTGTAGTAATAGGATTTACCGTGCTTGCTTTTGCGCTTTTTGCAATCTGTAAGGCAGCCAATATAATCTATGTACTGGTCAGGAAATCCGATGACGTGAACATGCGGTTATTTGACGGATACTTCGTCCTTGCTTTTGCCTCCGTACTGTTTATGCTTTTGTACAGTTCCTATGCACTTAACCTTCCCAGCCTGTTTTCACCCAGCAGACTCTGCGGAATAGAAAGATTTCTTCTCTGTGCGGTTTGCTTCATCCCTGTTGATATTATCTTCATGCTTTTTGAAAAGTATATGGCGGGTGCGGTTGTAAGTATCTTAAGTATAGTCGTAATCGCAGGTATCTATATCGGATGCAAAGGGACCGGTAATTTCAGAGGATATCTGTATTGTGAATTTACAAGGTATAATTCTGTTGTAAATGTAACCGAATCAATTGTCGCAAATATGGATCCGAAGACCTTTACAATAGTTTCTCCCGTTGATGATCTGTATCATTCCATAGAATACGGATTCCACGAAGAGCTGGTTCAGTTTGCCAATGACTGCGTTGAGAAGGATTACACCCTTCCCACGGAATATGTATTTATATTCTATGAGAAGAGACCTCTTAAGTATGCTCAGTTTAATTTCTTCATGGGCCCATCATGGATTGCGGAAGATAAATATTGTGATTTCTATGACACCGATCTTGGAAGCAGATATCCCAATTATATCCGTTCCACCGCATCGCCCGAGATCGCGGTAGGACCTTTCTATAAGTTCCCGGTATCTTCCAAGTCATATAAGGACTGGCTTACAAGAACCGTACTTGAATCCAGAATGCTCAAATGGGTCGATGATTTTAACAATCTTTACCCCAACGAGCTTCATGTATATTACGAAGATGAGAATTTTATCTGTTACTATTTCAGACAAAATCCCGCATGTCTGTATCAGCTGGGATTTGAGATAGATGACTCCAGATTAAGAACGGAAGATGCGATAAGCGGAACCGCCAAAGATGAATAAAATGGATATTGATATTGTAGTGCCCTGGGTGGATTCATCCGATCCCGAGTGGCAGGCAGAGAAAAGTAAATATTCATCGGACAATTCTTACGGCGATCGCCCCGAGAGATTCAGAGAAAGGGGTCTGTTAAAGTACTTTTTCAGATGTATTGATAAGAACATGCCCTGGGTGAGAAATATATATTTTATTACTCGTAAGAACGTACCCGAATGGCTTAATGTATCAAATCCCAAGCTTCGTATAGTTAAGCATGAGGATTTTATACCTGCAAATGCACTTCCATGTTTTAACAGCTCCCTTATTGAAAGATACCTTCATCTGATCCCCGGTCTTTCGGAGCACTTTATATATTTCAATGATGATTGCTATGTTCTTTCACCCGTAAGAAGCGATTTCTTTTTTCATAATGATCTTCCAAGGGACATGCTTGCATTTCAGCCTGTGGTGGCCAATCCCAATGATCCGGGAATGTCGCATCTGTTTCTTAACGATGCGCTGGTTTTATCGAGACATTTTGATAAGAGAAAGACTGTAAAAGAAAACTTTGGCAAGTTCTTTCATATCGGATATCCTTTGTTTTATTTTATCTACAATGCACTTGAGATGTGCTTTCCCAAATTCACCGGTCTGTATTCGGTGCACAGTGCGGCTCCTCTTTTAAAAAGCAATTTTGAAGAGCTTTGGGCTGAAGAAAGAGAGTATCTTGAATCCCTTGCGGGTAACAGATTCAGAAGCGATTCTGATGTTAACCAGTACCTTTTCAGGGAATGGGGAAAGCTTAAGGGAAGGTTTTATCCTTCGAATATTACGCGACATGTTATGTATTCCGAGATATCGGATGATAACAGCAAGGTGATCAGGGTGATCGAGGCTAAAGGAAAGAGATACTTATTCCCTGCTGTAAAGATACTCTGCATTAATGACACTGTAAGTTCTCCTGAAGATTTATCTGTATCTAAACAACTGATCGATGCTTTTGAATCAGTTTTCAGCGAAGCATCATCTTATGAAAAGAGATCGAATGAATAAAGTTCAGAATGTATTTGCTCAGATTGTAAAAAATTCTCTTGCGGATAATAAAAATCTCTGCGCTTCTTATGCGGATGATCTGCCGGGAGCCGAATATGCAGAGCTTGTTCGTCTTGCCAGAATCCATAAACTTTCTGCTCTGGTATATGATGAATTCCAACGGTTAAGTCTCTGCCCTCCTGCGCTTAGGCGGTGGATTGAACACATGGCTTTGAGTACGGTTAATACTTCATTTGACCTCCTCTATACTTCCAAAGATATTTCTGAGTGTTTTTCCCAAAACGGAATTCCGTCAGTGATCATCAAGGGAATCACTGCGGCTTCGTATTATACCCAGCCTTTATACAGAAAAAGCGGGGATATTGATCTTCTGATACCTCAAAGTATTCTGTATGATGCTGTTAACGTTTGCAAAGGAATTGGATATGAGGTAAAAGAAATTCAAAGAGCTCATCACCATGTCGTAATGGCTAAGGAAGGTAATCCTGATATCGAACTTCATACCATGCTTGCCGAACCTTTTGATGATGAGAGCGTAAATGCACTTATCGCAGGGCAGTTGTCCGAGTTGTTTAAAGATTACGAAAGTGAAAAGAAATGTTTTCAAAGTAAAGATATTCTTGGGTTTTCTTTTGAAATGCTCTCAGATGCATATATGGCTTATGAGTTGCTTCTCCATATGCTGCAGCATTATCTGAGGTCGGGGTTCGGGATAAGACTTCTATGCGACTGGGTGGTTCTTTGGAACAATCCCCAATGTGAGAGTGCGGCGGATGAATATTTGTCACTTGTTGACGAATGCGGTATCAAGGGATTTTCTGATATGATCACGTGCGTATGTATCAGATATCTTGGCCTTGATGAGAAGGTTGCAGAGTTATTGAATGTAAGTACCGACTTCACAGATCCGGAGCTTGAGACCTTTTTCGAAGAGTTCATGAATGCGGGTGAATTCGGAAAGACATCAAAAGACCGTATGGTTTCGCTCAGAGGAAACAGACCATTAGATTATTTCAGGGAATTTCACCATCAGATGAAGCTGAATTTTCCGAAAGCGTCAAGATATTACCTCATCTGGCCGATACTTTGGATAGTGACTTTTTCCCGCTTTATGATCAATAATAAAAAGGTAAGAAATGTGAAATTGTCATCCGTGATTTCGAAAGCCGGAGAGAGGGGAAAACTGAATGCTAAATTAAGCCTGTTTTCGCTGAAAAAATAGCAATTTTTAAATTGACAAAACAGGTGTCACGGAATAGACTTGAGAAAGTTAAAAGTGTTTTCACGGGATATGAAAGTTCGAATTTAGGCGGTTTAATCCCGAGAGTAGGAAATGAAGATGTTTAAGTACGAAAAGCCCATAGTTCTTGAGTTAGAAGATGTTGCAGAAGGAATCTACGCTGCCAGCGGAGATGAAGAAACAGGCGGTGAGACCGGAGGAGAAACCGGTGGAGGAGAGACCGGCGGTGGTGAATCCGGCGGCGAAAGCGGAGGAGAAGAGCCTGTAGTTGATTATGAAAATGATGCGGATTGCTGGGTGCCCAGTTTCTGGGAAGTTCAGAGAGTATCTTCCAATCCTTCCGATTCATTTGTTATCTACACAGTAAAAGGTGTACACAAGACCAATCTTAAGCATATTTCGTCTAAACAGAGAGTATCTGTTCAGCTTAGTTCGGCAGGATATACGGATGCAATCTGTCAGGAGTATCCCGTTACAGCAAATGGTACTACAGTAGAGTTTACCAGAGAAAAACTCGGTGATGCATATCACTCCGGAGATGAGTTTACCGTTAATATCAGGTTCAGCTGTCCTCCTGAGGTTGCAGCAGAACTCAGAGTTCTTGGTGTTACCATTTATTGTACCCACGCAGAAAATGTTCAGGGCGGATGGGACTGATCCGTCTTGCATCTGATCTATGATGCACTGTTTGCTATTGCAGACAGTGCATTTTACTTTTCTCTTCATAGAATTAGTATGGTGTTATGCGTTTACTGAATAAGATTAATAAAAAGATAAAATGGCCGAGTTTGAAGGATCGCCTGTGGTGGATCTTCGGTTTTGCACGCAGATACTGGAAGGAAATGGTCCTTTATGTTCTGCTCGGACTTTCGGGAACGGCACTTACATTTATCAGTGCACTTGTTTCAAAGAATCTGGTCGATATAGTAACGGGACATGATACAGGTCAGGTAGTATCAACATTCATTACGATGATCTGTATGACTCTTGCTACGACTCTTATAGGGCAGATATCTTCATATTTTTCTACCATGGTAAGTTTGAAGGTGGAAAACAATATCAAGGCTCAGATTTTTGAGAAGATCATGGTTTCAGACTGGGAGGAACTCAGCAGGTTCCGTACCGGTGATCTGTTGGTACGCTGGAGCGGTGATACATCCGGTCTTGCAAGCGGACTTCTCAACTATATCCCGAATATGATCGTTTTTTTCGTAAGATTCGTCATCGCATTTTGCATGATGGCTTATTACGATGTTTCTTTTGCCGTAATCTCTCTTGTGGGTATTCCTTTTACATTTCTTATATCTCGTAAGCTTACGAAGAGACTGAAGAAGAGCAATGCCCGCAGCATGACAATGAATTCCAGGATAAGCTCATTTAACCAGGAAGCTTTTTCAAACATTCAGACCATAAAGGCATTCGACCTGATCAAGTCTTACATCGATGAATTAAAAGTGATCCAGGAAGACCAGGTTAAGATCAGACTGAGTTATCAGAGGATATCTATCATCACTTCGATCCTGATGGTAACCGTAGGTCTTTTGATTTCATATACTTCCTATGGATGGGGAATTTACAGAGTATGGAGCGGAGTGATCACCTACGGAACCATGACCATGTTCCTGACATTGTCATCAACTTTAAGCGGTTCCCTCAATAATCTGTTTACTCTAATTCCCTCCGGTATTCCTCTGGCAGGTGCCGCATCCAGACTTATGGAAATCGAGAATTTGCGGGAAGAGGATTTTTCGGGACGCGAAGAGGTAAAGAAGTATTTTGAAGAGCACGGTAAAGACGGCATTGGTATCAAGATTGATGATGTAAAATATTCCTACAATAACGGAAATGAAGTTTATGACGGAGTCTCCCTTTATGCGGATCCCAATGAGGTTGTTGCTCTCATCGGACCTTCCGGAGAGGGTAAGACAACCATGCTCAGACTCCTTCTGGCACTTATAAGACCGGCAGAAGGAAGTGCTGTTGTGTACGGTAAGGATGCGGATCCCATTCCGCTGACTTCTTCAGTTCGTCAGCTTATTTCATATGTTCCCCAGGGAAATACCATGTTTTCCGGAACCATCGCTGATAATATGCGCAAGGTCAAAGAAGATGCAACGGATGATGAGATCATAGATGCACTTAAGACAGCCTGTGCATGGAAATTTGTTGAGAAATTACCGAAGGGTATTAACAGCGAGATCAAAGAAAGAGGCGGAGGATTCTCTGAAGGACAGGCTCAGAGACTGTCCATCGCCAGAGCGATACTCAGAAGGTCTCCCATACTTTTGCTTGACGAAGCAACCTCGGCACTTGACCCGGAAACTTCCAAGCAACTGCTCAAAAACATTACCGAGGATAAATATCCCAGAACATGCATCCTGACTACCCACAGACCCGCAATGCTTAAAGGATGCGACAGAGTTTACAGGATCGCTGACAGGCACTGTCATGAGCTTAGCAAAGAGGAGATCCGGGAAGTCATAAATTCGTGATGAAATCCTGTAAAAGCTTCTGAGCCTCGGGCTCTTTGGTGCAATAAAGCCGTAAAGAAGTGATGCAGGAAGAAACCGGCTCAAGGTCCTGAATCATTTTTTCTAAGGATGCAGCATTCCAGAGAGGAGAGATGGTTCTCCTGCTCAGTGTCACCAAAGCCTTTTCGTGATCAAGTGATTCAATTCTGTTTTCGGGAGCCTGTTTGAGGAAAATAACACCGCCCAAGGGGAAATCCCCACAGGTGTAAACTTCTGAAGTTCCGCACCAGGGAATTCCGTAGGTGAAAGGGACTCCTTCCTTCATACCAATCAGGTTCAGGTCTCCGTTGATATCCTTGGCATCAGAATAAGTAGTCCAAAGACGGGCATGAGTTGATTTTCCGGTTCCTGCGGGAGCGGAGAACAGCCATGCTTTTTCTCTATAGTAAACGGAAGCGGAGTGGATGGCATACATTCCCCTGCCTTTTGCAAGCAGCAGGAAGGGAATCCTTATTGCGTGGAAGATTTCTTCCGAAGCCGTTTTGTTATCGTATCCGGGAGTCAAACATATCAGAACATCCAAATTTTTTTTACGGATATACATGCTCTTTACGGCAGCATTTTTTTTGTATCCGATGATATGGAAGCTGTCGGATTCGGAAATTGTCATTTCGTCTGCGTCAACGAGGATTGTTTCTTTTTCCAAAACTGTGATATTTTTTTCGGTGGTATGTATCCGTATATTTGGCTCAATCGGATCGTTCGTTTTAAAAGAAGCAAGTTTTGCATCAATAAGAGTTTTGTCTAGCGATAAGTTGATACAAATGCCTGCGATGAGAACTTTAAAAATCCCACCGTCCGTTTCTGATTTTTCAAAGACTTCATTAAAAGAAGCTTCGCCGGGGCGAATAAATGCTGCAGGAGCCTTCGGCTTATTGTTTAAGATGATCCCGAGTTTTTCCAGGTGATCAAGGAAATAACCCATATCGCTTATTACCTGTCCTTCACCTGCTTCCGGAATATTTTCTTTTGAAATAAAAGCCTGTATCAGATCATCATCGGAGGTGTGATCTTCGAGCATATTCCAAAGATCTGCTCCGGAACGGCTTATTTTGATACCGCGTCTATGATCGCTGATACTTTGGCCGTAGGGAAGCAGATAACAGCTTTTTCCGATATTTATCAATGTAAAATAAGGATTTTTGAACATATGAACCTCACTGCCGGTTTATTATATCATTCAAGGGGTTAAAACTTCCATTTATGACGGATAAAGATACTTCAAAACTAAATCCAGAAACCTTACTCAGGGAGGGGAGGACGGTCAGTATATCACCTAGGGGCTACAGTATGTATCCTCTTTTGATACCGGGCACTGACAGAGTGATAATAGAGCCTTTGAGCGGAATCAGGCTTAAAAAGCGCGATATTGCGCTTTTCAGGAGAAAGGGCAGCAAGCTCGTGCTTCACAGGATCGTAATGATTAAAAAGGATGAAGCCGGGCGGCGCCTGTATTATTTTTGCGGAGACAATCAAAAGGAGATCGAGGGCCCCGTATACGAGGAGGACATCTGCGGAGTCGTGACCCGTATCGAGAAGCGGAAATTGAAATTTTCGGTCCGGAATCCGCTCTATATTTTGTCCGTTTTCATCTGGATGAAACTCAGACCCATAAGACCTAATATTTCAAGGGTTTTAGCACGTTTTAAGAAGGCGTTTTAGATTGACTTTTAACCCCGTATTTGAGATAATGTCTTCAAATTCGGTTACATGCAAAACCGTAAATAAAATTTAAAGAAAAGAGGAAATCAGCATGGCAAACATCGATCTTTCCAAGTATGGAATCACAGGTGCAACAGAGATCGTCTACAATCCCGATTTCGATACTCTGTACAAAGAAGAATTAAGAGATGACCTCACCGGTTATGACAAGGGACAGCTCACCGAGCTCGGTGCCGTTAACGTTATGACAGGTGTTTACACCGGTCGTTCTCCCAAAGATAAGTTTATCGTAATGGATGATCAGTCCAAGGATACCGTTTGGTGGACCACTCCCGAGTATCCCAACGACAACCATCCCGCTACCCAGGAAGCTTGGGCAGCTTGTAAGAAGCTCGCAGTAGAGGAGCTTTCCGGAAAGAGACTTTTCGTTGTAGATGCTTTCTGCGGCGCAAACAAGGACACCCGTCTTGCAGTCCGTTTCATCGTTGAGGTTGCTTGGCAGGCTCACTTCATCAAGAACATGTTCATCCAGCCTTCCAAGGAAGAAGAGGCTGCTTTCGAGCCCGATTTCATCGTTTACAACGCTTCCAAGGCAAAGGTTGAGAATTACAAGGAGCTCGGACTC
>JAGCUO010000110.1 GCA_017962825.1 Lachnospiraceae bacterium
CTTCACAAAATGTACACAATTGGTCATTATACTTCCTTACATATTCAAAAGCACAAAGTGCTTTAGGAGGTATAAAGATGTACGAAAACAATCAAAACACTTATCAGGCGGGGTATCAGACACCGCCTCAGAATACTTATCAAGCCTATTCACAGTATGCTCAGCAGGTTCCCCCTCAGCAGGAACCTCAGCCGCCTCAACCTTCTCCTAAGAAACATGCAACCGCATCAAAGCTCCTGATGTCCGTATGCATGGGACTTCTTTTCGGAATCTTCGCAGGCGTTGGCTTATATACCGTAAGACTTGTTACCCCTGCGGAAGTACCTGCACAGGCAGGTGCTCAGGCAGTAACATCGGGCACTGCTTCCACCGCCGCACCGGCAGCTTTACCTGACATGGAAGAATTGCAGAATCTGCTTTCAAACGGTGAGACTCAGGTCACGGTCCTTACCAAGGAAGAAACTGATCTTACCGGCGTTGTTGCAGACGTAATGCCCTCAATGGTATCGATAACCGAACATTACACGATATCGACAACCTACTGGGGACAGACCTATACCCAGGACGGTGAAGGATCGGGATCCGGAATAATAATCGGTGAAACCGATGACGAATACATCATCGTTACCAATAACCATGTAGTGGAAGATGCGAACGATCTTGAGATCACATTTATCGATAACACCACTGCTCCCGCATATCTCAAAGGTCTTGATGCAAGCACCGATGTAGCGGTAATTGCTGTAATGAAAGAAGACCTCGATGATGAAACAATGGACACGATCAAGGTGGCGGAGCTTGGAGACAGCGACAGCCTTGTACTCGGACAGAATGTTATAGCCATCGGAAATGCACTGGGCTACGGACAGTCGGTAACAACAGGAATTGTCTCTGCCCTTGACCGTGAGATCACCACATCCGACGGAAATACCCAGAGATATATCCAGACGGATGCAGCCATCAATCCCGGAAACTCGGGTGGTGCACTCCTTAACATGGCAGGACAGGTAGTCGGCATCAACTCCAATAAGATGGGCGGAGAATCCATAGAAGGTATGGGATATGCAATCCCCATTACCGCTGTAAGAGAGACTATCGAAGAGTTCATGGGACGGGATACCCTTATAGAGGTAGATGAAGATGATATGGGATTCATCGGAATCTATATGCAGGAAGTAACGGAGCAGATCTCAAAATATTACGGAATTCCCGTCGGAATCTATGTTTCCGAAGTTGTTGAAGGTTCCGGAGCGGAAAATGCTGGAATCATTGCAGGAGACGTAGTGGTAGGCGTTAACGGAAGTAACGTCAAATCCATCGACAGCCTCATGAAGCTCATGAAATATTACGCCATCGGCGATAACGTGGACATAACCTTCATGAGAAACGAAGGCGGTGAATACGTAGAACACACCGTAACCGTAACCCTCGGCGAAAAGCCTTAATATGACAACTGCTACGCGATGACAATGGGGACGTACCACTTCTGTCAGGAGCCCTTCCTGACAGAGGGGTACGTCCCCATTGTCATCTTTGTCATTACATAACAATTACGGCTTTATGTGAAAGAAATAATCGTCGCTTTTAAAAGTATTATCCATAAAATTCACTTACCTTTCTGTTAATGTCTTCGGAACTTGATGAGATGGTATCGAAAAGCTCTTTGCCGTCATAGGTAGATATGAAGACCTCGACTTCATCGGTCTCTCCGATTTCTATCTCCATATGATCACGTCTGGAATTATCATATTCAAGCTGAACGGTTCCAAGTGCTGTGGGAAAAACTTCAGGCTGAATCGTTAATCCGTTTATGATCTTACTTACTTTGTCTATAAGTATATCGTCGAATGCCGGTGCACCGTTTCCGTTCCAATCTTCTTTAAGACCTCGGATTATCTCGAGTTTTTTAAGATTGTCGATTCTTAAACTACTTACTGAAACGGAAGCTTCTTTACCTGCTGAGGCATGCTTGATGATGGAACCGGCATATGTGCTCAACACATCGGATCGCCTGATCTTGTTGTATTCATCTTCTGACATGATGACCACATTTTTGTTCCCTTTTCTGGGAACAAATATCGTATTCCCGGAATAAGCCAGATCAAAATATTTTTTTATATTCGCTCTAATGTCCATTTGCCTGACAATCATAATATTTACCTCATATGTACTAAAAACCGTACGGTTTAATGTACTATTATTATATCCCACCCTTTCCCTGTTGACAACCTCTCGATTTCATGTATAATGAACATATGAACAGATATTCATATGTAATCAGATGAGTGATCCTCATCCGCATTATCAGAAAAGAAGAGGTATTCAATATGAAAAAAACTTACGAGATTGAAGTTGATTGCGCAGCATGTGCCCAGAAGATGGAAGATGCGACCAAGAAGGTAGCAGGAGTTGCCGATGCAACGGTTAACTTCATGACTCAGAAGATGAAGGTCGAATTTGCAGACGGTCAGGAACCTGCAGCTGTTATGCCCGAAGTCCTCAAAGCATGCAAAGCCGTTGAAAGCGATTGCGAGATAAAGTTTTAAGAACATGCTCCCGTTTTATGCGGGAGCTGCTTTATAATATTCGAAAAGACCTATAAGAGAAAATAATTATGAATAAAAAACAGAAAAAAGTTTTATATCGCATAATCGTATCTTCGGTGCTCCTCATTGCACTGCAGATCCTTCTTCACTTTGTAGAGCTTCCCGTGCTTGTTCAGTTCGTCCTTTACATGGTGCCCTACATCGTCATCGGCGGCGACATACTGAAGAAAGCTTTCCACGGGATCACCCATAAGCAGGTCTTCGATGAATGCTTCCTTATGACGGTGGCTACCATCGGTGCCATCATCCTGGGACTTGTAACAAGCGGCGAAGAAGGCGGATTCTTGGAGGGCGTAGCCGTCATGCTCTTTTACCAGATCGGTGAACTCTTCCAGAGCGTAGCCGTCGGAAAGAGCAGGAAAAACATAACCGATCTTATGGACATCCGTCCCGATTATGCCAATGTATATGATGAAAACGGAGAGCTTGTTCAGGAAGATCCCGATGAAATAGAGATAGGAACCATCATCGTCGTCAAAGCCGGGGAGAAGATCCCCATCGACGGAATTGTCAGAGAGGGCAGTGCAACCCTTGATACCTCCGCACTTACCGGTGAATCACTTCCCGTTCCCAAGGAAGCCGGCGATGAAGTTATCAGCGGATGCGTCAACCTGACAGGCCTTCTGAAAATCGAGACCACAAGGGAATTCGGCGAATCCACTGTATCCAAGATCCTAGACATGGTTGAAAATTCTTCCATGAAAAAGAGTAAGTCCGAGAACTTCATCTCAAAATTTGCAAGATATTACACGCCCATCGTATGTTACCTCGCACTTGCACTTGCTCTGCTTCCTCCCATAATATTACTCATCACAGGTAATGCTCCCATGTGGGGAACCTGGGTCATCAGAGCGCTTACCTTCCTGGTAATCAGCTGTCCCTGCGCCCTTGTAATATCCATTCCCTTAAGCTTCTTCGGAGGCATCGGAGCTGCGTCTTCAAACGGAATTCTGGTCAAAGGCTCCAACTACCTTGAAGCCCTTTCCGAAACCGGCATCATCGCCTTTGATAAGACAGGAACTCTGACAAAAGGAAAATTTGAGGTTGCGGCGGTTCACACATCAGCTTCATACACCGAGGAGCAGATAATCAAATACGCAGCACTTGCAGAGAGCTACTCGGATCATCCCATTGCTCTTTCGATAAAAAAGTACGCGGATGAAAAAGGCTTCAAGAGTAAAGAAGAGATTTTTGAAGATGAAAACATCCCCGGAAGGGGAGTAAGAGTAAAAACTTTTTCACATGAGGTATATGCCGGAAATTCGGCGCTTATAGAGGGACTCGGACTGGTTCCGATAGAAAGCGATGAACCCGGAACCGTGGTTCATGTGTCGGCTGACGGAAATTACCTTGGCTGTATACTTATCGCAGACTGTGTAAAGCCCACATCCAAACAGGCTATGAGCAGCCTTAAGTCATCGGGCATCAGAAGACTTGTAATGCTTACCGGCGACAGGGAAGAAAGTGCTAAGCACGTCGCTGAAGAACTTGGCCTTACCGAATACAGAGCGGGTCTCCTTCCCGGCGACAAGGTCGATGAAGTCGAAAAGCTTATCAGTGAAAAGAAACCGAAAGAAAAACTTGCCTTCGTAGGCGACGGCATCAACGATGCACCCGTATTATCAAGAGCAGATATCGGTATCGCAATGGGAGCCATGGGATCCGATGCTGCAATAGAAAGTGCGGATGTAGTCCTAATGGATGACGATCCTTCCAAGATCGCACTTGCAATGAAGATCTCAAGGAAGTGCCTTGCGATTGTTCACCAGAATATCGTATTTGCGATCGGAATCAAAGTTCTCTGCCTGCTACTGGGTGCGATGGGAATCGCAAATATGTGGATGGCCATCTTCGCGGATGTGGGAGTTATGATCATCGCGGTTCTCAACGCCGTAAGATGCTTAAAAATCCCGAAAAATGCTTAAAAAACTGGAAAATCCATAGCCATAGCCCTACCCATGCTTTATAATTAGAACATCGTATTGAAAGGGTAAAGTTATGGATAACGAAAACAAAGATAAAGATATAGATATAACTGAACCCTCGGAAACTTCCGAGGGTTCTTTAAGTGATGACAAGGACGCATCCAAAACGGAGGATGCCGGAAAATCCGGCAATAACGAATATGAGGATGTGTGCTTCGTATGCCGCCGCCCCGAGAGCAAGACGGGTAAGATGTTCAGACTTCCCGGCGGTATCTGCGTATGCCCCGACTGCATGCAGAAGACCATGGACACCGTATCCCAGTTCGACTATCAGGGAATGCTGACGGGACAGAGCGTGCCTACGGATGAAGAACTTCGCAGGATGGTGGAAGAGGCCGATAAAGCGAATGACTCCGAATCCGGACAAAATAAAAAGATGGGTAATCCCTTCCCCAATTTCGGATTCATCAATCTTGCCAATCTTCAGGGAATGGGCGGAATCCCCAATAAGCAGAAGCTCAAGAAAAAATCAGGCGCTTCAAAGCCTCTGATAAATATCAAGAATCTCCCCGCACCTCACAAGATCAAGGAGAGCCTTGATAAATATGTTGTGGGTCAGGAACATGCCAAGAAGGTCATGTCCGTTGCAGTTTACAACCACTATAAGAGAGTTGCGACGGACTCCATGGATTCCATTGAGATTGAAAAGTCCAATGTCCTTCTCATCGGTCCCACAGGCTGCGGTAAGACATACATGGTAAGAACCCTTGCCAAGCTCCTTGACGTGCCTCTTGCAATCGCGGATGCCACATCACTTACCGAAGCGGGATACATCGGAGACGACATCGAAAGCGTTATCTCCAAACTCCTTGCGGCAGCTGACAATGATGTAGAAAAGGCAGAGAACGGTATTGTTTTCATAGACGAGATCGATAAGATAGCGAAAAAAGAAAACTCCAACCACCGTGACGTATCAGGTGAGTCCGTACAGCAGGGAATGCTCAAACTCCTTGAAGGATCCGAGGTTGAAGTTCCGGTCGGTGCATCCAGCAAGGGAGCGATGGTTCCTCTTGCAACCGTCAATACCAGAAATATTCTCTTCATCTGCGGCGGAGCATTCCCCGGACTTGAAGATATAATCAAGCAGAGACTTTCCAAATCGAATTCCATCGGATTCGGAGGAACTCTGAAGGATTCCTATGAGAACGACCCTGATATCCTATCCAAGGTAACAACCGAGGATATCAGAAAATACGGAATGATCCCCGAGTTTATCGGTCGTCTCCCCATCATTACAACCCTTCAGATGCTTACGAAGGAAATGCTCATCAAGATCATGACAGAGCCCAAGAATGCAATACTCAAGCAGTATCAGAAGCTCCTTGAACTTGATGAGGTAAAGCTGGAATTTGACGACGATGCTCTTGAGGAGATTGCAAACAAAGCGATGGAGCTTAAGACAGGTGCAAGAGGTCTCCGCAGTATAATCGAAGACTACATGCTGGATATCATGTACGAGATCCCCAAGGATGACAACATCGGCACCGTAACCATCACCGGCGACTACCTGAAGGGTAAGGGCGCACCTATCATAGGACTCAGAGGGTGACAGTGGGGACGTTTCATTTTTGTCACCAAACGATATAAAACATAATATAAGATAAATTACGGTGACAAAAATGAAACGTCCCCATGTCACCTCAAATACCATGAACGAAATAATACAAGGCACAACCATATATCTCCGCCCCATCACAGAATCCGACACCGACATGGTTCTCACCTGGAGAAATTCCGACAGGACTGTCAGTAATTTCTATTACCGCACTCCCATCAGCACGGAAGACCATCTCAGCTGGATCCGTAACAAAGTAAATAAGGGCGAAGTCTATCAGTACATCGTCTGTATGAAGGAAGGAGATGTGCCTGTAGGATGCGTATATCTCCAGCACATCGAAGCAGATACTCTTACAGGGGAAACGGGAGTATTCTTTTCTGAAGGTGCACCTGCGGGTAAAGGCCTTGCTACCGAAGCCGTTAAGCTAATCGGAGAAAAAGTAGGGTTTGAAATGCTGGGACTTCTTCATTTGACTGCCAAGGTCATGGAGAAAAATACCGCCAGCAGAAGAGTTCATGAAAAGGCAGGATACAGACTAGTAAAAACAGTACAGGGTGAATCCTGTACGGACGGTGAGATCGTAAATTCTCTATATTACATCAAAGATGCGGATAAAACCGTAATTCCCCGTAAGGCACTGATAAAACCTCATACCGGTAAGATCACGGAGACGGAGGACGGATATCTGATCAAAGTTCCCGGCTCAAAGAGCATCACTAACCGAGCTCTTCTTATTGCCATGCTTGCGGAAGGCACTACAGTTCTTAACGGAGTTCTTTTTTCCGATGATACGGAGAGCTTTTTAAACTGCATGGACAGTCTCGGAATCGAAACGGTTGTGGACCGTGAAAACTGCACCGTTACAGTAACCGGGTGCGGTGGGGATATTCCTATGAAGGAAGCTTCTCTCAACGTGGGCTCTGCAGGGACTGCAGCAAGATTTCTTACCGCGGTTCTCGGCCTCGTTAAAGACGGCGTCTATCACATGGATTCATCCGACCAGATGAAAAAGCGTCCCATGGCGCCTCTTCTTAATTCGCTCATCAATCTGGGATGTGAAGTTGAGTACGAGGGAGAAGAAGGATTCTTTCCATTTACATTAAAACCTCACGGAATTAAAAAGGACGAAACCACGGTTGATATAGACAAGAGTTCCCAGTTTTTGAGTGCTCTTATTATTGCATCCGCATTTATCAAGCCGGATCTGCAGATTAATGTCACCGGCAAGCACGGCATGACATACGTTGACATGACCAAAAAGATGGTCAGTGAGTCAGTGGAGCTGACACGGGGACGTACCCCTTTGTCAGATGAATTCCCTGACAAAGGGGTACGTCCCCATGTCAGCTATGATATCGAACCCGATGCCTCAGCTGCTGCTTATTTCTTCGCCATGTCCCCTCTTATCGGTAAATCCGTAACCATCGCAGGTCTTCACGAAGACTCCATGCAGGGCGACACCGGCTTTGTTAAAGTACTCCAAAATATCGGCTGGCTTACCTATGAAGATACACCGGCCGGAATCCGTGTCAGTTGTGACATTGGGGACGTACCCCATTGTCAGACGGATTCCCTGACAAAGGGGTACGTCCCCAATGTCACCATAGATATGTCCACTTGCTCCGATCAGACCATTACCCTTGCTGCCATCGCTCCCTTCACAGGCAAGAATATCCGTATTACCGGAATCTCCCACATCAGAGTTCAGGAAAGTGACAGAATCAGCGCCATCGTGACTGAATTGACTAAACTTGGGGTAAAGTGTTCAGAAGATGGAGACGATATATTAATTGACGTATCATGCCCTCATCCTGCAGAGATAGAAACTTACAACGACCACAGAATGGCCATGGGCTTTTCACTCTTAGGACTTAAGGTGCCGGGAATAACCATCCTTAACCCGTCCTGCTGCGGAAAGACCTTCCCTGACTACTTCGCATATCTCTACGAGATAATGTGACAGTGGGGACGTACCCCTTTGTCAGGAGGGGCTTCCTGACAAAGGGGTACGTCCCCACTGTCACCTATGATATAATTAAGAAAACAATCTTCGGAGGCTCATTTGGAAGACGCATCGGAACAGAAGAAAAGAAGTGCCATAGTCCGTATCATAACCGGAACGGACAGCGTCAATCACCAGGAAATCCTGGAGATTCTTTCGATTGCCGTAATCGTGGTTCATGTTATGATGGTTTTCCTTTTCCATATCATGGGCGTCTGGCAGCTTTCCCTTTATAACATCATCGTAACAGCATATTATTCCTACTGCTATACCACGGTCCGTGAGGGCAAGGTAAGGCTTGGTTATGTGCTGACTTTCTTCGAGATAGTGGCTCAGATGATCTTCACCACTCTCATCGTCGGGTGGAGCGTCGGATTCTACGCTTACGTCATAGCCCTTATTCCTCTTTACTACTACATAAACATGTTTCTCGGAAGAAACGGCGATCATCCTTTTACACCTTATATCTGGGCGATGATCACCTTCGGAGTATTCCTCGGGACTTATATACTTAACCTTAACACCGATCCCGTAAAAGAACTCGAGACGTCCCAGAAGGTTTTGATCTTTATTTTCAATTCTTTCTTCGCATTTCAGCTCATAGCATGGATGTCACATTTCCTGGTACTGGGATATAAGAAATCCCTACACGATATGGCTGAAAAGAATGCGTCCCTTGACATTGCGGCAGGTCAGGATTCTCTTACCAAGCTTTACAACAGACGTACCATGGAAGAGAGACTCGATAAGGCAATGGAAGAGGCTAAGACTAACGGAACCATCTTCAGCCTTGTAATGGGAGACATAGATTTTTTCAAGAAGATCAACGACACCTACGGACATGACTGCGGAGATGTGGCTCTCGTATCCGTTTCGGATATCTTAAAAGCCTGTGTAAGAGACGGCGATTACGTCTGCAGATGGGGAGGCGAGGAATTCCTTCTTCTCATATCCGGTAACAGAGGAGTTGCTACCACTGTTGCGGAACGTATCCGATCCAGAATAGAAAATAATACCGTCGAATTCGGCGGAAACAAGATAAGATTCACTATGACCCTTGGCGTATCCACATACGCTCCCGGTTATTCCCTGGAATCTCTTATCAACCAGGCTGACGAAAACCTCTACTACGGCAAGGAACATGGCCGAAATCAGGTCGTTGCTTTAAAACCTCACAGATGACAATGATATGACATAAGGGACGCTTCAGATTTGTCACCCGGTGAC
>JAGCUO010000009.1 GCA_017962825.1 Lachnospiraceae bacterium
ATTGAATGGACGAGCAGACGTGAGAAACATTGCCTCAAATAAGGTTATGCAAAAATGTGGTTTTATAAAAGAAGGAACCATTCGTCAAGGGAAAATGGTTTCGGTGTATTGCGACTATACTATCTACGGTTTGCTTAGAGAAGAGTATATGAGCATGCAGGGTATACATAGTTAGACAGATTCCTGTTTGGCGGAATAGTAGGTTATATGGGAAGATAATCTTCCTAGGGCTGAAAAGAATCATTGTCTGCACCAACAGTAATCTGGCCGCACCGAAGAATTATGAGTCGGTTGGGTTTCGGCTGTACGACAGGAAACCGAATGAAACAGAAAGTGCTTATACGAGCGATTATCTGTATTATGAGATTATGCTTAAGCCTGAGATGGCAGAAAGGATGTAAGAATATGAAATACCAATACAAAGATATGCCTGAAAGTATGAAAGGAACATACGGAGATTTTTCCAGGAATTTCGGATTTTCCTGGAAGGAATTTGTGGCTACGGTTCCGGCACCGCTGTTTCTTGTTACCACATACAAATCCAACGGTATGCCAAATGCCTGCATGCAGTCATGGGCAACTTTTACGAGTGCCGACCACGGTAATGGTTTTTATGCTATCCTTGCCAGCGTGAATAAAAACGGACACCTGTACAAAAGCGTGAACGAGACAAAAGAAGCTGTTATCAATTTTATGTCTGAAGAGTACCATGCGGCGTGTATGGCAACGATTAAGAACAATCAGTTTGAATCAGATGAGATCACGGCTTCCGGCCTGTCTGTCGAAAAGGCGTCATGGGTTAATGCTCCTATGGTTTCGGAATGCTTTATGAATCTTGAATGCAAGTACGTCTGGGAAAAGGAGATCGTACCGGGCGATGATCACGTTATGCTCTGCCTTGAGGTGATAGGCATTCATATTGATGAAGGCCATATTTCTGACAGAACGGGAGAGAATGGAATCCTTTACAACATCCACTACCAGATGAATCCCGAGAATGTAACAAAGACAGGCCATGACTACGCAGCAGTTCTTAAAAAGAAGATAGATGTTATGGAGTATTAAGGAAAACTCTTGTAGGGGGTTCTCCTTTTGAACCATCATGGGGCAGACGAGATTTATGAATCATACGAAGTATATTTTAATTGATTTGTACGGGGTGATAATTGAGGAAAGCAAGGGATATTTTATCCCGTACACATACGAACATTTTTCTGAGTCAAATTATGAAAGGATCACAAAAGCTTTTCGCGAAGAGAAAATATTCAGTAAAGCGCAGATAGGCGTCCTTTCGTCGCACGAGTTTCTGGCATATATTGGATATGATGACCCGGAGGCTGCAATGAAGGATTATCTTGAGAATTATCTGACTCTCGATCCGGGATTCAAGAGTTTTGCTGAGAAAGCGGGCAATAAATCTAAACTCGTGTTGCTTTCAAACGACGTTTCCGAGTGGAGCGAATATCTGACGGATTTTCATGGGATTAACAAGTATTTCTGCGATAAGATTGTAAGTGGTGATGTCGGACTTAAAAAGCCCGATTCCGAGATTTTTGAACTCACACTGTCTCGTCTGGGATGTCGGGCGGAAGATTGCGTTTTTATCGACAACAGTGTTAATAATCTTCAAGTCGCGGCATCACTCGGAATCAAACCCATCCTGTTTAACAGAGACGGGGTCACATATGACGGTACCATTGTCAATAACTTTTCTGAATTGGAAGCTGTTTTGACAGATAAGGGTGAGGATATCTATGATTAGAGAAGTGCGCCGTGAAGATATTCCGGCATGTGTCAACATAATAAAGCAGAGCTTTAGGACTGTAGCTGATGATTTCGGTTTTACGGAGAAAAATGCACCAAGATTTACAGCATTTGCAACCACCGAGGAGAGGCTTCTTTGGCAGATGGAAAGTGAACATAGACCGATGTATGTATATGAGGAAGCCGGTGTTTTGTGCGGATATTATTCCTTGTTCATGCAGGAAAACAAGGAGTGTGAATTGAATAATGTTGCGGTCTTACCAGATTATCGCCATAAAGGTATAGGAAAAAAGCTGATTGATCATGCTTTTAGTATGGCGAAAGAACTTGGTTGCAATGTGATGAATATTGGTATTGTTGAGGAAAATGTCAGGCTGCGTGATTGGTATGAAAAAGCAGGGGCAGTACATGTTGGAACTCATAAATTTGACTTTTTCCCATTCACATGCGGTTATATGAAAAAGAAACTTTAAGCTTTTGAAAAGTGGTACAATTACCATTTTTCTAAAATATAGCTTGCGGTGTTATCACAATTTTCTCGTACTACCAGACATGTGCAGACAGTAGTTTTTCCGGGCCATATCGTTAAAAGGTTAGGGACATAACGTTAAAAGGTTCTAGGGTATATCGTTAAAAGGTTATAGATAAATGACAGATTTTACTACTATTACAGCTTGCGGTGAATGCTGCGTGGGCTGTTCGAAAAAGATAAACGGGGAATGCCCCGGGTGTATAGAAGCTGATGGACGAGTTCCGGAATGGGCTCAGTCCGGAATGTGCATGATACATGCATGTTGTAAGGAGCATAACGCACGGTTCTGCGGTTTGTGCAGTGAGTTCCCCTGCGACAAGCTTCCTCAAATGATCTCTTGGAATCCGGAGATCATAAATCATCTTTCGACATTGAGAGACGAGTATATCATCAGCAACTTGTCAGATAAATATGAGGTCAGAAGGCTATCCGAGGAAGATATTCCGAAAGTGTTTTCTCTTTGTAAAATGAACACACTCTATTATCAATACTGTCCGCCGTTTGTATCTGAACAGAGTATTCGAGATGATATGGGGGCACTTCCACCCGGAAAGACCGCGGCTGATAAGTATTATGTCGGATTTTTTGAAGAGGATCGTCTGGTGGCGGTCATGGATCTGATTATAGCATTCCCGGATAATACAACTGCGTTTATAGGCTTCTTCATGACAGATGTGGCGGTGCAGAATAAAGGGATGGGAAGCAACATCATAACGGAATTGTGTGATGCAATGTCTCGATTAGGAATGAAGGAAATCCGGCTTTGCTGGGTGGAGGGAAATCCTCAAGCTGAACATTTCTGGCATAAGAATGGATATAAAGAAACAGGCGCTACTACTGAGACCGAAACGTATACGGCTATAGTAGCCCGAAAGGAATTGATATAGATGGGATATAGAACTGAACTCCCATATGAAGGTGCAAAGGAAATGATCATCGTAGATGATGTTGATAACAAAGGATTTCTACGGAGCCTATTGGAAACGATGTACGGAGAATTACC
>JAGCUO010000111.1 GCA_017962825.1 Lachnospiraceae bacterium
AAAGCCCACCGGCAAGTTTAGCGAAGCGGAAAAGCCGAAAGGCTTTTTCGAGTAGCGGTGCATTATGGCTTGCCATAATGCGAAACTTGCCTACTCCCCCATATGTGCTGCATACGCTAAGTCGGCACCGCCTGGGGGATTAGTGGGCTTGCGATTTACCCGGGAGGGAGATGTCTGATGAGGAGTGTTGAGAGAATATCGTTCCCCTTGCGGGACTGATATTCGATTCGACATTCCGAAAAACGGAGATGGAGCATAACAGTCCAGTGGACTGTTTGATGCATCGTAGTGGTCAGACTCGACTGAACCGGGAAGAAATGGAGTCGGTGCGAAGGCAGCGAGTTCATTTTTGATAAATCGCCTCGTCCTGTTAGAGGAGTTATCGAGTTCGAATACTCTTCTAAAAGAAGAGTGTTTGATACGAGACAGCTCTGATATAAGGACGAGATGACGAGGATGGGATTTACAGTTCAAGTTCAAACTTGATACGCCCGGATCTGACATCATCCATGAATCTCCGCATAGCCCATCCGAGGGTGACAGTCTTATAGGGTACGTTCTTGTTGAACTGTTTCCACTCATCTGCAACCGATTTCTCAACCATATAAGACTGACGGGAGACTTCATCATCGGACTTCTTCATCTGTAAGACTGTCGGTTTGACGATGGGAGAGGATCCTTCAGAAGTTTTATGCCATCCCATCTCATAACCTCTGTCTTTAAGAAGTCCGGTGAGGTATGTGTAGGAGAAGTCGCAGCTCATGTGTTCAGGAAAGTCCTTTCCTGTATGCCCCTGGGACTGTTGAACCATCTGAAGCAGTTTTTCGTCTGTCATCATCTGGGCCTCTTCCTTGGTGATCTTGTGAGTGGGGATGGAGTGTTCGAACTCCGTGGCGCTCTCTGTTGTTGTAATGTTCAGGTTAGTAGCATCCATTGTGTTTCCTCCTTTTCATAGTGTGATGCAGTCTATGTAAAACTTCCTTAATCCTTCGGTTCTGCATTTGTAATGAAGGATATTGATTGATGGATTCGCCAACTCCTCGGGGTGGGATGGGTGACCGGTAGAGGGAGCAGGAAACGGCTTTGGGCAGACTCTCCCTACTGAAAATCAGTAGAGAGTCTACTCAGAATGGGATTGACCGTATATCGGTCACAGGTATCCGTATTCCGACCATCTGACTTTGGAAAGGATCTCCAACATACTTTCTCCATGCGTCTACCGCCTAACTTCTACATGGCGAGTCTTTCGACTCTCTGTATGCTCCCTCTTGCCGCAATACCATGAGCAAGAACGGGTTAGCCCCCGCAGGGTACTTTTAACCAATGTACCGTACAAATGAGTACGGGTTAGGCAACGGTCATCACCTGCTCTTTAACCGCTGACGGGAAGAGATCTGGATGGTCTCGGTCAGTTCTCTTTCCGGGTTCATTCTCTGATTGAGCTGAACCAAACTACCATTTTTTATACTGGTCTCGTCATGTCCAGATAGCGTGCATTGAAGGGTAGTATGCTCTGCAGTGCCGCCCTCTTCGCTTTTCCTACGAAGCCGGACTGATACATGAATGTGGAGGTATCAGTCTCCGGCAAAGCAGCGACTTCAGAATGTTCTAAGGTAACAGAACACAGTTACCGTAGTGATTTCTTCGGAATTCCTTTTTGATTTGAGTGATTTTTCATAGATGAAAGAGGTCAAGAAGACCTTGTCAGAAGTGTTGGTAAGATGCGAACACAAGACATGACGGCTCTATGTCTACCGGGCACGCCAACTCTTCTAAGGACATGTTGTCGAGGCTTGAAAATATGGTACTTATGGCTGCCGAATTGCCGCTTGCCGCCATAAGGCAACAGATAGCATCGGGACTGGACATTATTGTTCATCTCGGAAGATTAAGAGATAAGACCAGAAAGGTCTTGGATATATCGGAGGTTTGCGGGTATGAAAACGGAGAAATTATTATCCGCGGGCTCTACAGCTTCCGAGAGGAAGGCTTTGAAAACGGAAGGGTTATCGGCTCACTCCAAAAGACCGGAGACCTTTCCCAGCGAGAGAAGCTCGAGCGCGCGGGATTATCACTTTGTTAAATGGGATTCGGGAAGCAGAATTCGTGTCATAGCAGGGGCAATTGTTCGAGTACTCATTCTGTCTTTCTTTTTCTACAGAAGTTTTCTAGCCTTTGTCCCGTTATCACTGGTGGGATATCTGTATTACAGACAGAAGAAAAAAGAGCTGGCATCAAGGGATGTAAAAAAGCTGGAATCACAATTCAGGGAAGCGATACGCGGAGTGGATGCGGCGATAAAAGCGGGATATTCCGTTGAGAACGCATTTGTCCAAAGCGGCAAAGATATGGAGAGACAATTCGGAAAAGGATCGTTTATCTGCGAAGAATTGGAAATCATAAGAAGGGGGCTAGTTATAAATATTACCCTTGAGGAAATGCTGGGCGACCTTGCCGTAAGGAGCGGAAGTGAAGCAATCGAGGATTTCGCGAAGGTATTTATGATAGCGAAAAGATTCGGCGGCAATCTGAGCGAGGTTATAGGGACAGCGGTAGAGACCATATCCGTAAGAATAGAAACGAGAGATGAAATATTAGCGGCGATATCCGGTAAGAAAGCGGAACAGAACATTATGAAAATCATGCCCTTTGGAATACTTGCGTATGTCGGTATCAGCAGTCCGGGATATTTTGATTCTTTATACGGAAATCTGACGGGAGTGGCAATTATGACAGGGTTACTTGCGGTATATCTGTTTGCCTGTTTTCTGGGAGATAAGATCCTGACCGGATTGGAGGAAGCGGGATGATGTTTTCCAAAGTATCTGAATTTATATACGAAAAAACCAGGAAAATCCCGGGGGTAAAACCGGATGACGGAATCGTGAGATCCCTTGTCTATATTCAGCCATCTTGTGATGTATCGGATGAATACAAAAAGTTTGAGACGGGGAGAATAGGTATGTGCCTGCTCATACTTACGGTGGGGCTCATTCTTTCCCTGTTCTTAAAGTTATCGGCTTTTAGCGAAAGTGATGTGGGCGACGGAGTTTTCGAAAGAGATGAGTGGAACGGCAGCAGGAAGCCGGTCTCATTGATTGGTCATACTGAGTCGGAGACCGTGGAAGTTGACCTGAATATCCATACAAGGACCTTATCCGAGGAGGAGACGGATAATTATATCGCTGAATTTATAAAGAATGCGGACAGATTGATAGGCGGTGAAAACCCGGATCTCATGCATGTCAGTTCGGATCTGGTCCTTAAGGAAAAATACGACGGCTATCCGTTCAAATTCGTATGGAGATCATCCGATCCTTACATGATAGCTTCTTACAGCGGAAAGGTGGATCTGTCGGAAGGCGCGGGAGATGTGACTTTAACCGCATATTACTCATACGGTGACTATGAAGGCACTGTTCAGATCCCGGTTCATACCGAAATGCCCGAAAGGGACCCTTCAGAAAGATATGCGGAGGGACTTCGAAGTTATCTGCAGGAGAGCGAAGAGTCGGACAGAGGCCGGAAAGAGTGGAGCCTGCCTGATGAATACTCCGGGGAGAAGATCTCTTGGGAATACAAAGCAGAAGATAACAGCATGCTTTTGGCAGGAGTGTTTACGATAGTTTCGATTGTTGTCTTTTTTGCATCGGGAAAAGATCTGGCTTCAAAAGCCGAGAAGAAAAAAGAGAACATGAGAATGAGTTACCCGAAGGTATTGAGGCAGCTTGCCTTGTATGTGGGTGCCGGTATGACCGTAAAGGGAGCATTTATCAAGATAGCGGAAGATTCAAGAAATATGAATAAGGATGAGTTTATCTATGAAGAAATGAGATTTGCCTGCCGGGAGATGAGTCAGGGACTGGGCGAAGCGAGTGTATATGAGAGGTTCGGAAACAGAACGGGGCTTAGTGAATACATAAAACTTGCTGGACTCTTAGCACAAAATCTTAAAAGAGGAAATACCGGATTTGTAATGAGACTCCGAAGCGAAGCGGATAATGCTATGCGTGAGCGAGTCCTTGAAGCGAGGAAGGCGGGAGAAATGGCTCAGACCAAACTGCTTGCGCCAATGATGATGATGCTTGCCGTAGTGATGGTAATGATAATGATCCCTGCTATGACAGGTATGAATTTTTAAACAGGAGGAACGGTAACATGAGATTAAAGAATTTTAAGGATTTTCTACGTGAAGAAGACGGAATGGGAACGGTGGAGATCATATTGATCATCGTGGGAATCTGTATAGCCGATAAAAGCCGCATTTTATGTGGAAATTTTAGATGTATATGAGAAAAGTATTATGTAATGATAGGTCTAGTTTTTTTAGAAAAGGTAAAAATAATGTTTACAGAATTTGATGAGTTCCTTTTGACATGCGGATATTTTAAGATAAGAAATTGGAATATAGATAGTGCCGAGGTGATAAGTATAGATTCAGGGCACTATTGGATTATAAAGAAATTTGATAAGGAAGGGTATCCTGGGTTGGTATTGTATCATAGCCATGATGGAAGATTATATCATGTACATTTCTGCTATAAGGATCAGGATATAGCTCCAGCGGTATCAGAGATTATGAGTCACGATAGGTATCAGAAGAAGAAATTGAAGCTTAGGAACAGAATTACAAAGGTATCGAATAGAGAGCTCATGATGGCTCTTTAATAGGCGAGGTTTAATGGACAGGTAAGATGCAATAATACAATTAAGGCGGCATAGGTGATAGGAGAGACGCTTATGTGCAAATATTGTGATAATCATGAGGATTACTATGAAGGAAGTTTATTGACAGCTAAGATTGAGCTTGGATTTGGTGGGGATGAATATATATGGGTTTTGATTGACCCGGATACAAAGAAACTTGGAATTGTAGTGCTTAACCCAAGGACTTCGGAACAACGAGAGTCTTTTATCAAAGTCAACTATTGTCCAATTTGTGGAAGAAGAATAAAGAAGTAGCTGATTAACATTGATTACAGCCTATGCTGTCGTGGGAAGAGACATGTGTGAGCCAAGGCAAATTGCCCTGGCTCATTTTTTTTAGGGGGCTCTTAAAAAAATGTGTTGACTCCTACGTTACGTAATAGTTTATGGTATAGTTACACGTGAAGGAGATGAGAGCCATGATGACAGTAAATGAAGTAAGTAAGCTGACAGGAGTGAGTATACGCACCTTGCAGTATTATGACAAAATTGGGCTTTTGAAGCCGGCAGAGTATACGGAGTCCGGGTACAGACTGTATGACGATGCAGCTCTGGAAAAATTGCAACAGATTTTACTGTTTCGGGAGCTTGAGTTTCCGCTAAAAGATATAAAGGATATTATAACCAGATCTGATTTTGACAAGAGAAAAGCACTGGATCAGCAGATAGGGCTCTTGGAACTTAAGAAAGAGCATATCGAGAACCTGATCGACATGTGTAAAGGACTAAAACTGAGAGGAGTGAGACATTTGGATTTTACAGCATTTGATTCCAGCAAGCTTGATGAATATGCTAAAAGAGCAAAAGAGCAGTGGGGATCGACCCCTGAGTATAAGGAATTTGAAGAAAAGAATAAGAACAGATCAAAGAGTGATGAAGAGCATATGATGGCTGACTTCATGAAAATCTTTGAGGAGTTCGGTACCATGAAGGGTAAGGATCCTGCCATTGTAGAGGTACAGGATCAGGTTAAGAAACTTCAAGGCTTTATAACCGAGCATTTTTATAAGTGTTCAAATGAGATTCTTGCGGGTCTTGGAAAGATGTATGCCGGAGGCGGTGAATTTACGGATAACATCAATAAGATGGGCGGCGAAGGAACTGCGGAGTTTGTTTTTGAAGCTATAAAAGTATATTGCGGAAAATAATGTAAATGAGCCAAGAGACTTGTTCTCCTGGCTCATGTTTTTTAGAAACTATCAAGAAATGAGAGAGCTGCATCAAAGGCGGCTTCTTCTGTTTTGGTATCCTCTTTTGGAGAGGTATCTGTGCTTTGGGAAGATATCGTAAGCTTTCCGGATAGTCTTTCTGCTATAAGGTCAGCCAACTTCTCAGCATCATTTGATGCAGGGTCATCATTTATAAGGCGGCGTACCGCCTCAATTACCATATGGCTTTCGGAGCGGTAGCCGTATTTCTTATAGTCTGTAATCGCATCGTATACAGCAAGATCTCATTAGAGCTTCCGGAGTTTGAACTTTCGGGAGAGTGGATAGGAAAACTCTTTGAAGCGCTTGGCTGCGCAGCTCTTCTTTTAATCGGCGGAGTAGTCCTTGTACTTGTGATGGTTGCCAGTTCCGATTCGGGTCTTTCGTATAAGGATTATCTGAGAATATTTCTTCTGATGACGAACACGGAAGAACTCACTCTTCGGGCAATGGATATTATCGAGTCGGATATCAGACTCAGCCCGGGAAACGGTAATTTCAGGATGGATGCCTGTATTGAAATGATAGAGTGCAGTGCGGCTATAAAGAGCAGTTTCGGAAGCCGTATCACTATAAAAAGAATTCTCAAGTATTAGTTTTATTAAGAGGAACAGGGCAGAGATGTCTTTTTTATGCGGAATAACGAAAAGACACAACTACAAAAGAAAAATACCTTTTATCAAACCTTCTCCGGGGCAACTACTTACTCAATTATTCCGCATAGAGAAGACATCTCTGCTGAGCGGAAGCATGACTGTTGAAGCTGCGGTCGTTCTGCCGTGTTTTCTGTTCTTCTTTATGAATCTCTCCTCCTCTCTTCAGATGATCGCTTTACACGGGAATCTGGAATTTGCTCTTCACTCGGCCGGGAATGAGGTCTGTCTGTACGGAAGTTTGTTAACGGATCCTATGAAGGAGCTTGGGCCTGCCGGTCATGTTTCTGCAGCGGATATCGGTGAGACATCGGAAAATGAGACTTCTTCCGGTGCCGGGTGGGGCGAGTTATCGGAATATATTCAGGGTGGAATACTGTCCGGGACATATGTCAAATACCGTATGGTAAATGAGCTGGGAGAGGGTTATATAGCTTCAAGCCCGTTAAGGAACGGAACATCGAGCCTTAACTTTTTCGGTAGTACTGTCAGCGAAGACAGCGATATCGTGGACATCAGACTTTCTTACTCTGTAAAAACTCCGCTTCAAACGATCGGTGTAGGGAATTTTTATATGGCCGGGAGATATTACGGTCATTTATGGAACGGTTATAAGATCGAGGGAACGGGGCAGGAACTTAGTCAGGAACAGATTGTTTATATAACGTCAGACAGTGAGGTTTATCACGTAACCACATCCTGTACACATCTGAGGCTGTCTGTCAGGGGAGTCGAATACGAAGACCTGGATGAATGCAGAAACAATAACGGAGGAAGATATTACCCCTGTGAAGTATGCGCCTCGGGGGAGCATCCCGACATCGTGTTCATAACTTCCGAAGGGGACAGATATCACTATTCATCCGAGTGTTATACACTCACCAGAACTTATTCTGCGGTTCCCTTGTCCGAAGTGGAGGAATCTCACAGACCCTGTTCAAGGTGCGGAGGTTGAACAAATTGATATTCAGATTGTTATTGGTCGTATATCTTCTGGTATTGTCATTCGACGATATTAAACACAGAAAAGTCCCGGTCTTTGTACTATGGATCGGACTGGGCTTTGTGTTGGTATGGCTCTCGGCAGGAATTAACGTTTCCTCGCCTCCGGAGGAACTTGTCAGAAGGGTGATGACAGCTCTTTTGGGGGCGGTGCCGGGGGGCCTTCTTACTTTTTTGTCCTTCTATTCCGACAAGGTCGGAAGAGGAGACGGACTTGTATTGATGATTTTGGGGCTGACGGAGAATTGTATGTTTTCAATGATCCTTATATGTGCTGCTTGCATTGGGCTTGCTGTTTTTTCAGGCATATTGATGTGCATGCACAGGGTAAACGGTAAAACCCGCATGCCCTATATACCTTTTGTTACAGGCGCATATATCCTTATCAAACTCAGCGAAGGGAGCCGGATTTTGTTATGAAGCAGACGGATGGTTACTTATCCGTGGAAGCGGCTATGATAATGTCTTTTGTGTTTATGATCATTTTGCTGGTGATCAGATTATGGTTTTTCCGGTATGACAGTGTACTTCAGGAAATGGATACCGCATCTGTGGTTATAAGAACACTTGAACAGCAGGATATGGATGCTTCGGAGAAAGCAGGGTATGCTCTCTCAGCCATGCAGGGCAGATACAAGGATCATTATATCTCATGGATATTCGGGGATATCTCAGTCTCCTGTACCGCGGACAGCGTCGAGTGCACCGTGTCGGGAAAATGCGGTGGTATGCCGGGAGGCTTGATATTTGCACAGCTTGAAGAGACGTGGTCTTCAAGTGTAACAAGAAGCAGGCGGGCTGTTTCGGAAGTATTTGTGATACGAACTTTCAGAAAAATAATGGAAGCCGGAAATAATCTTTCAGAAAAATAAAAACAGAGAGGAAGTCAGATGATCGTTAGTGAGTATGTCAGAGGACTTAAAAACAATTACGTCAGGATCAGGGAGCTGTCGCTTCCCGACGAACGTAAATATCAGTATTGTATTATGAAAAGGGGCGGCATAACGGGACTGCTTTCCTTTGAGATCAGATATATAGACTCGGATGCCTATATGTACTATGACATTACATCCAGGCAAAACCTTTCCACGCTCTATTCAAAAAAGCCTTTGGACAGGAATTGGGTTATATCCTTTTTTACTTCAATGAAGAGGATCAAGGATGAGGCGGTCAGATTTCTGCTGGATCCGGGTAATCTTGTCTGGAACCCGTCTAATATATTTCAGGATCTTAAGACCGGAAAATTCGGATACCTGTATGTTCCCTATCTTAACGAGGATAACGGAATGTCAGAAATGATGGATTTTATGGTAAGCCATGTCGATTACTCGGATGATGAACTGGTTAAATGTGTTTATTCAGTTGCAGAACAATATAAAACCGGAGGCGACGTATATCTGAGTGACAAGGTTTATTCGGATATTTCCGGACTCGGACTCTTCGGGGAAGTAAAGCGGGATTCCGTAGCGCCTGCGGTAGAAGATAGCGTTTTCGAAACTGAAGAAGGCACGGATTCGTCTCTCGAAAAAAGTACTTCATTCGAAACCGGGAATAAAACCGGCAAAGACATGGAGGTGGTCTATACTCAGGCCGAGAAGATAGGAAATGCTTTTAAGGCACCCGATGAAAGACCTTTAAGGCTTAAACCCGGATTATCAAAGGATTCCGGATCAAAAAGAACCACAGGGTTTAAAGAGTTACTTCTCAGGATGAGAACCAGAGACAAAAAGTTCCGGGAAGAATACGATTTCGGATACGGTATGGATTCTCAGGCTGTTGTTGCCGAGGAGCCTGTTTATTCGGATCCCGAATTAAATGAAGATAACGGGGGAACGGTATTTGTAGAACTGCCTCAGGAAGAATCCACGCACAGACTTATGTCTGAGACCGGGCGGATTCTCCATGTTATGAGCGAAAATTCCTGTGTGATAGGAAAAAAGGAAGATGAAGTAGATCTGTTTATAGATGATGAGGGGGTCAGCCGTATGCATGCCAGAATATTCAAAAGCCGCGAAGACTATTACGTAGAGGACCTTAATTCCACCAACGGAACATTCAAAAACGGTGTCCGTCTCAAACCATATGAACAGAGGAAACTGGCTGCCGGAGATGAGCTGAAATTGGCAGCCCGGAAGATTATTTTTTCATAAGAAATTTTTTAGATAAAGCAACCGTTTTTTAACGGTTGCTTTATTTGTTCCTGCCCTTGACGTATGGTATATTAATGGAAACGCGGGGGCGATATGGAGCGTGAAAATGTCTGAAGAAAAGTACTTCGAAAAAGCTCTCTCCGATATGAAAGATTCTTTTGCCGGCAAGGATGGCATCAAGCATCTTGCTTCTCTTGGCTATTCCGTTCGCGAGATACAGTCCTCGCTGGATTTCCCATTCCCTTTAGATAAGATAGGGAGAGTGCTCTGGGATTATTATATATCCGGGGAGATCATTCTCATGAAGGCTCCGGGCTCCGGAGCGGGATCTGTCAGGGCTACTTATGTCAAACAGACGGATGCTTATGGGAAGCAGTCATTTATAAAGGTTCCGGGGGAGAAAGAAGAGGTTCGGGAATATTCCTTCAGGAAGGAAGTATATAAAGACGGACATGATATATTTACTCCCATCAATCGTAATGAAACGAGATTTATAGTTAAATTTCTTGCAAAAAATTCGTCCGGAGGTCCTGATTACGTCAGTTTGGATTTCGGAAGGCTTAAGACCAGAAACGGTTCTGATTGGAGAAGGGTATTGTCATCAGTGACCGGCGACGACAGGGATTATCTGGAAGTAATGCCTTGGGAAAACTCGATCACCGGGGTATATCACAAAATAGATGAGCGGATGATCAGAATCCTTGAGGAGCTTGAGGGCACCGGATATATGCCCGGGGTTTTTTATTTTGCGGTTAAGGATGTATAATCGAAGGGTCTGAAAGGAGTCTGTATGGTCATACATATATATTACGGCGGAAGAGGTGTGATCGATGATCCGACCCGTCCTGTTATAGAGAGGATGCAGAAGGTCCTCGAAGAACTCCGCGTTAATGTTGTGCTTTACAACCTCTATGAATTTAAAAATACGATCCCTACCTTGTCCCAGACCATCAAGGATGCCGACGGAATAGTCCTTGCTTCCACCGTTGAATGGTTCGGAATGGGCGGATATATGCTGGAGTTCCTTGATTCCGTATGGCAATTCGGGGATAAATCAAGGATCAGCGAGATCTACATGATGCCCATTGTAATAGCCAAGACCTATGGTGAAAGGCAGGTGCTTGCGGATCTTTCCAATGCCTGGGAGACTCTCGGAGGAAAAGTACTGACCGGACTTTCCGGTTATATCGAGAATCCTTTGGATCTTGAAGTAAACCAGGATTATATTTCTCTTATCGAGGCACAGGCTGAAAGGTTATATCGCGGCGTCAACCAAAGGGAGAAAACCTTCCCTTCCAGTAAGAATGCTCTTACCGAGAGAGTCGGAACGCCCAATCCCCTTCACCTGTCCGTCCCCGAAGCCGAACAGCTTTCCCAGTATGTATCCGATGAGAACTATGTTAAGACTCAGAAGGAAGATATTCAGGAATTGGCCGTTCACTTCAAGGGCATGCTCATGAGCGAGGATGCGGGAAGCGAGGAGGAATATATCGGTGATATCAGGAAAGCTTTCAAACCATCAGCCGATGTTTCCGGAGTGTTCATAGTCGATATCGCGGAAAAAAAGAACGATCTTATCATAGAAATACACGGCGCAAAGCTGGAGGTAAAATACGACAAGGCTTCTGCGGCTGATGTAAAGATGACAATGAAGCGGGAAGTTATGGAGGATATAGTATCCGGCAGAATGACGTTCCAGAGAGCGTTCATGTCAGGAGCGATGACCGGAATGCAGGGTAATTTCTCACTCCTTGGCGGTCTTGATAAAGTTCTTGATTTTACGCATTGATAAACGGAGGTTTTTAAGATGACAAAAGACGATTGCATTTTCTGCAAATTGGCAAACGGAGTATTCCCTACCAATTCAATATATGAAGACGATAAGTTTAATGTTATCCTTGATAATGGTCCCGCAACCAAAGGCCACGCACTAATCCTTCCCAAGGAGCATGCGGACGATCTTTTCGAACTCCCGGATGATACCGCAGCTGAGGCATTCAAGCTTGCCAAGAAGCTGGGAAAGCACATCATGGAGACTTTTGGTGCGGACGGACTTAATGTCGTGCAGAACAACGGAGAAGCAGCGGGCCAGACGGTTCGTCATTTCCACCTTCATCTGATCCCCAGATACAATAATGACGGTCAGAAGATCCAGTGGGAGCCCACCTCACCTTCTTCCGAAGAACTTGTTAAGATAAAGGAAGAGCTTACCAAATAATGAGAGAGATCAGTTCAGAATCAATCGTAAGTGCCCTTGCAGAGATGTGCATAGAGGCAAATCACTATCTTACCCCCGACATGGAGGCGGCCCTGAAAAAGGCCGGAGATCAGGAAGTATCACCCTTAGGAAAACAGGTTCTTTCGCAGCTGCGGGAGAACCTGAAAATAGCAGACGAAGAAACGATCCCCATTTGTCAGGACACAGGAATGGCGGTCGTTTTTGTTGAGATGGGTCAGGATGTTCACGTAACCGGCGCATCTCTTACCGATGCCATAAATGAGGGTGTCAGAAAAGGATATACAGAAGGATATCTGAGGAAATCGGTCGTAGGCGATCCGATAGAAAGAGTCAATACCAAGGACAATACTCCCGCTGTGATCCATTACGACATTGTTCCCGGCGATAAGTTTAAACTGACACTCGCGCCCAAGGGATTCGGAAGTGAGAACATGAGCAGGATTTTCATGCTTAAACCTGCCGAGGGCATCGAGGGTGTTAAAAATGCGGTCCTTACCGCTGTAGGAGATGCAGGTCCCAATGCCTGCCCTCCCATGGTTGTAGGTGTCGGGATCGGAGGAACTTTTGAGAAAGCCGCTCTGCTTTCCAAGAAAGCTCTTTTGAGAGAAGCCGGTTCGCACTCTGATATCCCCTATGTTAAGGATCTTGAGATCGAGCTTTTGGACCGTATCAACAAGTCCGGCATCGGTCCCGGAGGATTGGGCGGACGCGTGACTGCACTTGCCGTTAATGTCCTTACCTATCCCACTCACATAGCCGGACTTCCGGTAGCCGTAAATATCTGCTGTCACGTAAACCGTCACAGCGTAAGAGAACTTTAAGGAGGCATTATGGACAGAAGGATTAATATGCCTCTTTCCAAAGAGGACGCACTTTCGCTTAAATGCGGAGACTATGTATATCTGACCGGAACCATTTATACCGCAAGAGACGCGGCACATAAGAGAATGTATGAGGCACTTCGTGCAGGTGAGGAGCTTCCCTTTGATATCAAGGGACAGACCATTTATTACATGGGACCTTCACCCGCAAGAGAAGGCAGACCCATCGGATCCGCAGGTCCTACCACTGCAAGCCGTATGGATAAATACGCGCCCGAACTTCTCGACCTTGGTCTTATCGGAATGATAGGAAAAGGAAAACGAACCCGTGAAGTGAAGGATGCCATCATCAGAAACGGAGCGGTTTATTTTGCCGCCGTAGGCGGTGCGGGAGCACTTCTTAGCAAGTGTATTCTCTCGTCCGAGACTATTGCTTATGACGATCTTGGAACCGAGGCCATCCGTAAGCTGGAGGTTAAGGATTTTCCCGTGATCGTTGTAATAGATCATGAAGGACTTGATCTGTATGAAGAGTCACAGAAGCAGTACAGAGTCGAATAATAAAATGAGGAGAAGTATTTAAAAGTGAAAAAAACAGTAAATGTCGAAAAGACAAAAAAGATCGTAGCGATCGTGGCCATAGCAATAGTGGCTCTGATCCTGGTCAGCGGTTCCTTTTACTCCATAAGAGAAGAAGAGCAGGCCGTTGTTTGCACATTCGGATCACCCCAGGCGGTAACAACCCCGGGACTTCATTTTAAGATACCTTTCATCCAGACCGTTGAGAAGGTATCCACCACTATTAACGGATTCAGCATCGGATACAACTCAACCGGTGCCGGCGAGGAAGCGATGATGATCACATCGGATTACAACTTCCTTCACGTTGACTTCTACGCAGAGTACAGAGTAACCGATCCGGTAAAAGCACTTTATGCATCCGAAGATCCCGTTGAGATCCTCAAAAACATCGCACAGAACTGTATCAGAACAACCATAGGTTCTTACACTGTAGACAGCGTTCTTACCACCGGTAAGAATGAGATCCAGTCCAACATCAAGCAGATGATCATTGATAAGCTTGAAGTATACGATATCGGCATCCAGCTGGTTAATATCACCATTCAGGACGCCGAGCCTCCTACGGAGGAAGTAAGCATGGCATTCAAGGAGGTTGAAACCGCTAAGCAGGGCAAGGAAACTTCCGTAAACAACGCCAATAAATACAGAAACGAAATGATCCCCGCAGCGGAAGCTGAGGCCGACAGAATCATTCAGGAAGCCGAAGCTGACAAGCAGGAGAGAATAAACGAAGCAAACGGACAGGTTGCCAGATTCAACGCACTCTATGAGGAATACATCAATTATCCCGAAGTAACCAAGAAGAGAATGTTCTTTGAGGCTATGGAGGCAGTCCTTCCCGGACTTAAAGTCATCATCCAGAGTTCTGACGGAGAGATGACCACCTTGCTTCCTCTGGAGAATTTCTTCGATTTTTCTTTTGACGGTTCAGACACAGTATTTGAAAATGGAGAGGGCTAATATAATGGCACAGTTTGAAAGCTTTGATTCAAAGGGGAATCCCAAATCCTCTAAAACAAAAAGTGCGGCAAAGGGCTGGATTTTTATCGTCTTGATAATCTTCGCACTTATCGTTGTAAAATCCTGCATGATCGTTACATATGAGAACCAGTTCAAACTTGTAAGAAGATTCGGAAAAGTTGAACGCGTTATCCAGAACGCCGGAATTTCATTTAAGATTCCTTTTATTGAGACCGTAGACATCGTTCCCAATGAGGTACTTCTGTATGACCTTCCCGCATCGGATGTTATCACTTCCGATAAGAAGACCATGATCGTTGACAGCTATGTACTCTGGAGAGTAACCGATCCTCTCAAGTTTGCACAGACTCTCAGCGGATCCGTTACAAATGCGGAAGGACGTATCGACACCATCGTTTATAACGCTACCAAGAACACGATCTCAAACATGACACAGGATGCGGTTATTCTAAGCCGTGACGGTAAGATGACAGTTACCGTGATCGATGATGAAAACGATGTCACATCAAACGATATTACCGTTGACGAGGAGACTGCTGTTGTAGAGATCACTTCTCTTACCGAAGAGATCATGAACCACATCAATCACATCGAGGCACAGTACGGAATAGAGATCCTTACCGTTGATGTTAAAAAGCTCGATCTTCCCGATGATAACAAGCAGGCTGTATATACTAGAATGATCTCCGAAAGAGAGAACATCGCTGCGCAGTACACCGCTGAAGGTCAGGCTCAGGCACAGATCATTATGAACACCACCGACAGAGAGGTAGCCATCACTCTTTCCAATGCGGAAGCTCAGGCAGAAGCCATCAGAGCCGAAGGAGAAGCTGAGTACATGAGAATACTTTCCGAAGCTTACTCCGATGAAAGCAAGGCAGATTTCTATTCTTTCGTAAGAGCGCTTGATGCTCTTAAGGCAAGCATGGAGGGTGGAGACAACACCATCATCCTTTCTGAAGACTCTCCCATAGCCGGAATATTCTATGGAAGATATTAATACTCAAACAATTTTTTGAATTGTGTTGACAAAGCAGGTATGTATGCTAAAATAATCAATGCGTCTTTTTGACGCATTCATATAGGTTACCGGTAATAAATGCTATTATTGGTAGAGGCATTCGGACCTGAGGAGAAGTACTCAAGAGGCCGAAGAGGCGCCCCTGCTAAGGGTGTAGGTCGGGAAACCGGCGCGAGGGTTCAAATCCCTCCTTCTCCGTTCTTTTCAGATGTATCAAACGGAAAAGAATTCTCTGACATTAAGAGGATTCTTTTTTCTATCTGAAAGGCTGCAAGACATAGGACAATATGTTGTGGTCTTCAAAGCCCTTAAATTCAAGGTTTTGTAGATGAAAAAAGTTCAAAAATTTTTTAAAAAAATTTGTTGACTTTGAAAATGCCCTATGATATCTTAAATAAGCTGTCGCTCCGAGAGCACAGCAAAGTTCCTTGATAATTCAATACTAATGCATCCCTGAAAATTCCTATATAAGCCGGAACTCGAAACCGGCATAGAAATTTCAGAGAACGAAAACAAACCTTAATCAGTAGATTATGGATAAGCCAGTTTGGGAGTAAATCGCTTCGCGATTAACTCTGAATAACAGCGAAGCTGTTATTCTTCTGGCTGAGATTAAACTTTTATTGAGAGTTTGATCCTGGCTC
>JAGCUO010000112.1 GCA_017962825.1 Lachnospiraceae bacterium
CAGAGGCCACTTCTCAAGTGCCTCCGCAAGGATGGTGTGGTTGGTATATGCACATGATGCGGATACTTCCTTGATAGCTTCATCCATTCCGAAATGCTCTTCCTCAACAAGGAGTCTGATGAGCTCGGGAATTACCAGCGTAGGGTGAGTATCGTTTATCTGGATCGCAGCATGCTTTGAAAGCGCATGAAGATCGAACTTCTTATCGGCCATATCCTTCATGATAAGTCTGGCCGCATTTGCGCACATGAAATATTCCTGATATATTCTCAGGAGATTTCCGTCTTTATCCGAATCATCGGGATACAGGAAAAGTGTGAGATTCTTCTTAACAGCCTTCTTGTCGAAGTCGATTCCCTTCTTAACAATGGATTCGTCAACGGATTCCACGTCAAAAAGATGAAGCTTGTTTACACCGTTTTCATATCCGATGACATCTATGTCATACATTTTAGAAACGACTTCGAAATCAGCATATTTTACTTTGAAAGATGTCTTGGTCTTTCTGAGCCAGCTCTGCTCTTCGATCCAGTCGTTCTTCTCTGCTGTCTGTGCATTCTTTTCAAAGACCTGTTTGAAAAGGCCGAAGTGATAATTAAGTCCGATTCCGTCTCCGGGAAGTCCGAGTGTTGCGATGGAATCAAGGAAACATGCTGCAAGTCTTCCGAGACCGCCGTTACCAAGTGAAGGTTCGGGTTCGATCTCTTCGATGGTTGCGAGGTTCTTTCCATTCTTTTCCAGGATCTCGGACAGTTTTCCGTAAATGCCCAAGTTGATCAGGTTATTGGAAAGAAGTTTTCCGATGAGAAATTCCATCGAAATGTAATAAACCTTCTTCTCACCCGATATGGGCATCGATACATCCATTAATGTTTTGACCAATGCGAGGATCGAATAATAAAGTTCTTTGTCGCTACAGTCTGATATCTGCTTTCCGTACTCTTTTTGAGTTATCTGTACAAGCTGTTCTTCGAGATTCATTATGATCACGTCTCTGCCCAGATTACGATTGCTCTCCATTTCCCTTTTCATTCTCCTTCCCATGATCTCTTCGCGGTTCAAAAACCGCAGATTAACCGGTTACACCAATACATCTTCGTATCTGACCTGTAAGAGTGAATAAGGCATCCTGATGGATCTGCCCTTTTCTCCGCTCATGAGTCTGCAGCACTCTCTGAGTGCTTCTTCGCCGATCTCTTTGAAATCCTGTTTTACGGTCACCATGTTCTTGCCGGCGTATCCCATAAGAGTGATACCGTCAAAACCGCATACAGGATGGAATACATTCATATCGGTGAGTGCCTTCATGGCACCGATTGCCATCAGATCCGATCCGCATGCGATGATGTCTTTATCTCTTCCGTATTTCATGGTAAGCTCGCGCGCATTCTTTTCACTGAAAGCACCGTTCTTAACAGTAAGATCAAAACCCAGTTCTTCGGAAAGCTCTCTTGCTCCGCGGATCCTCTCCTCGGTAACATAGCTGTTTGTTCTGCCGGATATATAGAGCACGCTGTCACTGGGACCGGTGTTTTCGGTTATGGTCTTACGAAGGATATCCTTCTGTGCCTGCGCATGATCGACACCGATATTTGATATGTTATCGCCCTGAAGAGGCATATCGATAACGACGGATTTGAATTTCTCGCTCTCAATAACCTCGGTAAGTTCTTTCATATCACGGTCAAGGCCGCATACGATGAGGCTTCTGATATTCTGAGCCTCCAATCTGTGCTCGATCTCTGCCGCAGTCATTCCGGCAAACATGCTGAAAAACAAAGGGACCACATCGAGCCTTGCTTCATTGCCCGCTTTCACGGCACCCATAATGTACTGCATCATGATCTCACTTGATGCAAGAGTCTGTCCGTCAGGATCTGTCAGAACACAGACTCTTCCCGATTGTTTGGATGAGAGGGAAGCCGCGACCGAATTGGGAATAAAATGAAGTTCTTCAATAGCTTCATTTACCCTTGCTATAGTATCCTCAGAAACACTGGGATAATTATTGATAACTTTGGAAACAGTCGAGACGGCTACTCCCGCTCTCTTGGCAACATCTCTGATAGTAACCACCCTATACCCTCCTTCCAAGATAAGACATGCTGGAAACCGTTTTCTTAATCATACCCCACGATGATTTATTTGTAAAGAATTAAATATAACCGGCTTACGGTACATGAGGCCTTGAAACAGCCCCGGTTGTATCATAAGCCGGTTTTTAATTTCAGCTACGGATCAATGTGAAAAAGCATATTTACAGAAGCTTCATCTCGTCAAAGTTTTCGTCAAAAACTGCCCCTTCTGTGGCCAGTTTTCTCTGCTGACTCTTAAATCTGTCCCTGAGTTTCGAAGAAGAGTTTTTCCTTCTGTTCTTATCCGCCACCGCCATCAGCTTGTTCATAATGTCATCTGAGGTTGCCTGATCGGAATAGACTTTTTCGAATTCTTTTACCTTGAAAAGACCTACAACGGGATTTGCGGCCTCATATGTTACCGGTATCTTATGATCTCCGATGAGGAAGACAACATTTTTACCCGGTCTGCCCGCTCTTGTTGAGAAGTACTGGTAATTGAAATCTTCTATGCTGACCTCTCCCCTCTTTCCGTCTATAAGAGCAGGGATCATTGAATTGATCCTTATTCTGGGATAATGTCTCTTCATGTATCTGCCGTCCGAGATTCTCTTTTCGAGATTGGTACTCAGATCGTCATATATTCCGTTGTTTCTCTTGATCTCGGAAGGATTGGTGGGAACTCTGTCATAAAGGATCGCCAGGAGCTGGTCATAATCTTCTTTATCCATTACACCTTCGAATTTAAAAGTATATAACCATTTAAGCTCATATCTGTTGGTATCTTCCTGAGAAAACTTTACGATAGGACTTAATTTGGTATGCCATTTACGATCGCTGATCTCACAGTAAATGCTCTCACCCGGACGGGGCTCTATGAGTATCGGATCATCCATATAAATAGCCATACCGGTTTCCGAAATATCCTTGGTCACAAACTGATATACTTTATCACCGATATGAAGATACCCAGGAAGCGTTACATATACTCTCTCCGAAGCTCTCTGTATCTCTCTTCCGTCTACAAAGAACAGACACATGATCATATTGTAAAGGTTATAGATAAGCCAGAACAATACTACAACAGGTCCCATGGATCCGCTGGAGAACATGATCATGATACATCTTGTGATACCCACGATTGACAGGAAGATCAATATAAGTACCGGAACCATATATATAAACTTATCGGACTTATTGGTCTGAAGATTGTCTTTGGTCGTGACCTTGAACTTCTTAAGTGATATTCCGAAGGTCTCCAATATGACGGGTATGATCATATAAGGGAAGAGTGCATACTCGTAAATAGATGTCCACTTGGTGTTACGCACATTGTTGCTCAGATGCCTGAGACTTATGTTACTGGACACATACATCGGAAGCCAGAAGAGCAGCACCTGCCAGAGTGTGCATTTGAAGAACATGAATCCGAATGCGGCATACAGTATGGGTGAAATGATATATATAAATCTTTTGATGGGTGCATACCAATACCATATGGATGCCCAATAATTGATCTTCTGTCCGAATGTAAGGTCTCTTGATGTATAGATATGCATCTTACGTCCTGTGGAGATAACTCCGCGGGCCCAACGGACTCTCTGCTGTATAAGATCCTGAAGAGTCTTTGCGGATACACCCGATGCAAGTTTCTTATCGATTCCGAGAGTGACATATCCTTTTTTCTGGATAAGGAGTCCTGTTGCAAAGTCCTCGGTGATAGCCTCGGTATAAAATCCGCCGATATCATTAAGAGCTTCCCTGCTGATAACCGTGTTGGAACCACCGTAGATACAGCTGTTTGTACGGGTTCTCGCCACTTCTATATCACGATAGAAATAATCCTGCTCATTCGGTATCTTGTTTTCGGAATGGAGATTGAACTGGAAGAGATCTCTGTCATAGAACGCCTGAGGGCTCTGGAGAAATCCCAGCTTTATCCTGTCCTCCGGTTTTCTTCCCTTATTCTTGATTTCCGCATCTACAAAGTAGGGAATCGTCTCCATCAAAAAGCAGGACTGAGGGAGCATATCGGCGTCAAACGTTACGATATACGGAGATGATGAGTGAGCAAGCGCATTATTAAGATTACCCGCTTTCTGACCCTTGTGATCTTCTCTGTCCAGATAGTTGACTCCCACCTTCTCGGCAAGCTGTCTCATTTCGGGTCTTCTTGCGTCATCACAGAGATATATATGAACCTTGCTAAGGTCCGGATACTCCATTCTCTTACATGCAAGAAGTGTTTTCTCCATTAGTTCAACGGACTCGTTGTATGTCGCTATGAAGACGTCAACATGAGGGAACAGTTTGGGATCGACCTCGGGTTTAACATAGGCTCTTGCATTATACATATTCACGTAATGAACCATTGCCTCGACAAAACCGAGAGCCTCCACCACAAGAAGGGCTATTCCCGCGATCATCTCGAATACGCCATAACCGATGGGAAGGGTAAAAAACACTCTCCATAACAAATATGTTATGGAACACATCATAGTGATCACAAACCAAATCTTTGCTTTTGAATCGTTGTATAAGTCGGCTATTTTTTTACTCATCTCTAATCCGTTTCCCTAAAAAAGCTAAATCCTCTGTCTTCAATGTTGTAAGGGTAATACTCAAGTATGATGCAATCGTATGTATTGCTGCTCAGGTAGTCATCGATTTCGATAGTGTGCGATTTGTCCATATTCCAGATGGCATCTATTTCGCTGCACATCGGAGCCATAAATGTGATAACAGGTGAGAAGTATGAGTCTCTTATGAACAATATCTTGGGACCGTCCGGATTATCCCTGTTGACTATGTGCTCATATACCTCAAGTTCATCCAGATACAGACCATACTGAGATATCTCATACACATCATCGCTTGAATACAGCTCTTCATAATTCATAAGAGTCTGTGTGATATCTCCTTCAAGTTCGAACTCATCCTTGTCATCATCCAGATAATATCTGTAGAAGTTCATTTGGTAATTCGGATAATAGGCCGTGAAATCATCAAGTCCGGAAAAGCAAACTCCGGTGGCTCTTCCCATGGAGCCCAGCATTCCGTTTTCATATCTGACCCTGGTATAAGATCCATCCGACAGATACGTTTTTGTATCAAGATCATATCCGAAGTCTTTGTTCAGCTTATCGACAAGAAGTCTTGTCGAATAGTATGCCGCATCGATTGTCCAGTGATGGTCGGTTTTATAAAATGCATCATCGTATGTAACGGTGTCATTGGGAATATAGTTATTAAGATCTAATGTATTAACCCCTAATCGGTTCAAATAGAACATCAGCTCATTTAAATTGTTATGCGGATCGTTGACGGGAAGTCCGACTCTCAGTCTTTCATCGTTGGGAGCATATTTGGACGGAGCCATAACGAACAAAACATCGGTCCCGTTTTCACTCACATAATCCTGAAGACGGTCTATTCGAAGTGCATATTCAAATATCTCGGAATCATGGTCTCTGTAAAATGAAGCGTAGTGCAAGCTGCCCGTTTCATCCTTGATAAATGAAAAGTTGCTTATCTCTCTTTTATCAAGAAGTACATTCACATAAGAAAAAGCTTCTATGAATTTCATCTTTTCATACATATCATCCGAAAGAGAATCTTCCAGCTTTTCAACCGCATGACTTACCGTGCTTCTTCCTGCCGTAAGATTGTTCCAGATATGTTCAATATCATACAGATATTCGTCACCGAAGGTGTATATATTCATCGCTGAGTATGCAAATATCAACCCGGTCAGAATTACGGCCAGAAACTTCTTACGCCTGAAATATATTTTTTTTCTTTTTCTTTCTTCCATTGGTTTTACGCCTGCTCCTCAAGCTGAGTCTCAGTTCATTACACATGATTCGTAATCAGAAGTTAAAGTATATGAAGGGATTATAACTTCCGCTCATAAGAAAACTTACGGATACAACAAACAGTAAAAGTATCGCCGGAGTATATGACGCCGAAAGCACCCTGGATAATCCGTTCCTCGGATTGTCATACATATAGGTGTTTATCTCTTTGGAAACAGGCAGCATAAAGAACAGTCCGGCAAGAAGGAATACCCAGTTCTCGCGAACCAGCATCCAGGCTGTATCGCTGAAAAATCCGTTATTATTGGCCCCGAACATATTCTTATAGAACACTCCGGCCTGAAACAGATCGTTTGCCCTGAATACTACCCAGGCGAAATTCACTATAAGAAGTGTATATATATGCCTGGCGGCCTTACTCATTTTCTCGGGATATTCGAAGAATCTTTCCGCAAGCTGTATTACAAAATAGAACAATCCCCAAAACAGAAAGGTCCAGTTTGCACCGTGCCAGATTCCCGTAAGCATCCATACGATAAACAGATTTCTGACCATCCTGTCTCTGTTTTTGACCCTGCTTCCGCCGAGAGGGAAGTAGACATATTTACGAAACCAATCCGTAAGGGATATATGCCATCTTTTCCAAAAGTCCGATATCGAATCAGCCGCATACGGGTAATTGAAATTCTCGGGATAGATAAATCCGAAACAGAGTGCAAGTCCGATGGCCATATCGGAATAGGCTGAGAAATCATAATAAATCTGCAAAGTGTATGATATGCTTCCGAGCCAGGCTAAGGTTACGGGAACCGGTAAAAGATCGGATCCTATGGATGACCAGTTGAAAATATCATCCGCAAGAGTTGCAAATGTATTGGCAAGAAGAACCTTCTTGATGACTCCCACCGCAAATCTGCTCATTCCGACGCCAAACTTTTCGAATGAGCATTTTCTGTTTCTTATCTGATCTTCCACCGTGTCATATCTGATAATGGGTCCTGCGATCAACTGCGGGAAAAACGATATATACAAACCTACGGTAAGAGGGTTCGCGGGTTTTGACTCTCCTCTGTAAACATCCACCACATATGATATGGACTGGAAGGTAAAAAATGATATACCGATGGGAAGTGCAATGGAAAATGCAGGCACCTTTAATACCTGTGAAAACATTCCGGATACAAATCCCAGATATTTATATACAAAGAGAATTCCCAGATTCACGGCAACCGCTAAGATCATATGGAATTTCCTTGCCTTATCTGTTCCTCTGGATACCAAAAATCCTGCCAGGGAATTGATCAATATGGATGCGATCAGAAGAATGATATTTACAGGTTCACCGTATGCGTAAAATATCAGACTTACCAGCAGCAATATCAGATTTTGCAAAGTCCTGCTGAATGAACAGCAAAAATACAATATAAAGACAGCAGGCAAAAAATAGAATATGAAGATTACACTCGAAAAAACCATCTACTTCTTTCCCTCATCTTTTTTTCTGTTATTATTTTTGATCCGGATATACGCCGCCGCAAAAAGAAAAGCCGACAGTCCGAGTAATACTCTTATGAGCAATATGATCATTGGCTGATCAAGCTGTTCCAAAAAATAATGGGCGGCAGGAATATCCTGCGGCATCGGATAAGTGTACATTTTTCTATTTCCTGTTAATCAGAATTGAAGGTACTGCGAACAAAGCACATGTGATCAGGAACATCATGGTCATCTCACCCTTTAATCCGGTGGTATATACGCATCCTCTTTCAATGGCCGTAAGTTCCGACTGAATTACTTTTCCGTGAAGGCTGAGGTATGTCTTGATGTTATAGATCTCCTGATCATAATCATCGTTAAACCGGCTGATGGTCATTCCTTCTTTGGTATAATCATCCAGATGGTAATTGCCGTGTCTTTCCTCGGGGTCAAGGTAATCTCCCGCCCAGCGGTACCATTCTCTTGCTCTTGCGCTTCTTAGGTACTCTGTTGTCTCATCTATGATCCCGAAGATATAATCATCGTTCAGATACATGGTCTGAAGAGTTGAATATCTTTTCTTAAGCTGTCCCACAAAGGTTGAATCCTTGATAAGATTCTCAAAGAATTCCTTATCCTGCATTGCAAGAGTGTAGGGGTCAGTTTCATCAACAACGGAATTATTCATTGCCTGGTCAAAATCCCAAACAGGACCTATCTTGAGATTTCCCCATGAACTCTTATACATATACGTGGAGTGTTCTCCCGCATCGTAATTGCCGAAGTATTCGTTGATAAGGAAATAATCGACAAAAGAAGCGGTATCCAAATATCTCGGATAACTCTTATATTCGGAGGGATTATCGGAGAGAAGCATCCTCTCTATCTTAGAGAAATCTTCCTGAATGTAAGCGAGATTATCTTCGGTCTGATTTGCAACGGACGGGTATTTGACTCCTATCCACTCATCGCTCAGACCTTCAAGTCTTGCATAGGTATCAAGCATGGTATCGTAGTTCGTAAATCTGTCTCTTCTTACCAGGTAGCTTGTATATACCTTGTCCTTTTGAGTTTCATCTATCTGAACCCTGTTCTCGGATCTTCTGACAGACTCCTCCATGAGATATACACCCTGATATGTATAAACACCGCCGTCCTCGGTAAACACTTCGCAGAAGCAGCATCTCGGTGCATATTCCATTACCTGGGCGGATACTCTGTATGCCAGATAGTTCCTGAGCATACTCTTATCAGCCATATTACCGCCGAGTATCCAGGAATCATCGGCACCCATTCCGAAAATATCCTGAGGATTTTCCAATCCGCCGTCCATTGTCAGCTTTATGTAATATTGAGGTTTATCAAAAGAAATCGAGGTATGTCCTCTTTTTTTGATCCGAATATCACTCACTATTACTGGCTGATCGGTAAGGGCGTTTACACCCGAAGGATCATCGTATAAGCTGATCTGCCCGGTGGTCCATGGATCCACTTCGGTATCCACGATCTCCATTCCGTCCTTGAAGGTTTTATACTGAGGAAGATCTCCGTCTATTCTGAGCACCACCAGAGGAAGATTTCCGCTGAAAGAAGATACATCAGTCACAAAATCTTCACCGATGGCAGCCAGCGGATCTCCTTCAGATACATCCTTCGGAAGCTCCGTATAATATGCGGCACTTATCTGATTGACCTTTTCTTCCTTCCGATCGATCATATAGATCACAACCGTCAGAAAACAAACCAGCACTGATGCAACCGCAAAAAATATTAAGCAGTCTCTTTTCGCATTCATGGCATTTATCACCCTGCGATCTCATCTTCCTGACACATAACACTGACAGAGGATGTTCCCTTTATGGTCCTGAGCTTGTCCTCAAGTTTTCCGTTCTTTTTAGATATCTTTTTGAGAATCTTGGCGGTTACTTCATAAATAACTTCTCCGCTTCCGCTAGGCTCTACGGTATAGACTCTTCTTACAGCCTTATTGGAGAATGATTCATCGATCACCTTCGATGCTTCCGATAATGCATTGTCTTCGCCTCTTACAACTATCAGAACGCGGTTTACATCTTTGACAAATCCGAACAATACAAGGAACAGGAATATAAACACGGTTCCCATAAGAGCGATTATGTAATCACAGACACCGCAACATACTCCTACGGCAACTGACCAGAATATGAAGATCGTATCTCTGGGATCTTTGATGGCAGTACGGAAACGAACAATTGAAAGAGCACCGACCATACCGAGTGAAAGTGAGATATTGTTACCGATAACGCACATAACCGTTGTGGTGACCAGAACCGTCATTACAAGCGAAACATTGAAACGTGCGCTGTAAACGGTACCGCTGTGGGTACTTCTGTATGCCGCAAAAATCATTCCTCCGAGTATTGCAGCAACAACAAGATTCAGTAATATATCAGGAAGTGTAAGGCTTCCTTCGCTCTGACTCTGTAGCAGATAATATAATTCTTCTTTCATTTCCCTCTCCTGATTCCGGTTAAAAACCCATGTGTTCTCTTACTCTGCAGTATTTACTGCTTGATACGTTTATTGATAAGTCATCCCCGATGGCAGACTTTATACTGCTGTATAGGAAGCCGTCATATTTTACTTCAAGTGTGATATCCGACGATTCCGCCACAGGGATCATTTTATTGACAGGCCTGAACAGATCAACGGGATCTGCCGCCATTCTCAGATTCTGATCAAAGGTTACTCTGATATTGTTATCCGGATGTATAAATGCATATCTGTCATATTCAACAATACATTTCGGCCTGTAGATTTCTTTTGTCATCAGATAATAAAGAGCCTGCGCAAAAGAATCATCCTTCTCGACTAAAAATCCGTACTCCCCCGCTATCAGCTTCTCTGATTCCTCACGGGTAATACTGAGCGATCTCTTTCGCTGCATTCCGTCTGATTTTTCCTTAACTTCAAGTTTCGCGTTCTTGTCCTGTGCGGAATAGATCCTCAACCTTATTTTCTTTCTGACGTCTTCACCATCTGCCTTTGCAAAATAGTCTTTGTTACGGATCGAATCAAAATATAAAGATCTGACAATATAGCCCGTCGGGCCGTTATGCGGATCGGATGTCATCACCCTGGTCAAACGCTTTTTCATAAGTTCCATGCCGATGGGATCGATCATGTACTTTTTTTCAACTCTGGTTACGTCAAGCATTAACTGTCCGCCCTTTCATCATCAGATACCTCTTTAACCTTAATCCTGTACAGATCTTCGTATGTATATTCGCAGGCCTGTTTCTTTCTGCCGAAGAACTGCACCATGCATCCGACCGTACCTATGATCACCGCGATCACTCCGCATATATAACGGTCAGTCAGTATGTATCTGCTCAAAAGGAAGAAAACTCCGGCTGATCCGCTGAATGCCGTTATCCAGAAGAGATTCTTACGTATCAATTCTGTTCCGTGTATTTTCCTGAAAATTGCAGAGATCACTGCGACAATGATCCACAGTACTCCTATGCCCACGAAGGCAAAGATCATAAAGAAAACAAACATCCACAGAAAATCCGATTCTATCCCAAAATATTCACAGCTCTCGATCATTCCAACATATCCGCAGGCGAAGAATGCAAGAACGGATAATACAGCTTTCAGTATCCTTCCGCCCATCAGTGAATAGATGACAAGGAATATTAATAGAGCTCCCATTACAAAAGGGTAAATAACTTCATGTCTGAAAGTAAACCAGACCTCCCTTTCCCATTTCGGGAAAAATCTTACATCGTACATATACTCCATGGTTTCTTCGGACCACTGAGGCGTCTCTACTATATATGGAACATCAATTGATGCATTATGGTCCGCTTTATTTTGTACGATCAAATACAGACCACCTGTTAAATCCTCAATCGTTCCGACTCCGGATACGACTGAAACATTTTGACCTTCAAGATTTGTACCCTGTATCTGAGAAGCAATGGTTGCGGCGTGAGCTTTTATGTCCGCACCCCTCGACAATTTGTAATAATCCTTACCAACCAGTGAAAGCACCTCAGGTATATATGTAAATCTTTCACCGTCATAGTCTCCGATACGATAAACGGTTACTCCCATATATCTGGTTTCATCTTCCAGATTGATAACTATATCAACGGGCTGGGTTGGATCGTAAACGGGTATTTCTTCTGCCACCACTTCGGGTTCTTCTACCGTTACGGTTACTGCCTCCTCTGCCACCGCCTCATTAGCCTTTGAAACGAAAAACGGCACCATTATATTCATGCTTATAACCGATAATGAAATGACAGAATACATTAAAATCTTCTTGAACATTTATCCCTCTCCTCATTAATTGCGTAAAAGCCCAAAAAAATACCTCGGAAATATACCGAGGCAGGCGTAAAACATAATCGCAGGCCCAATCTGGTTCTGAAATCCAAGTAACAAGTTACTTTCTAAAGTTTTTATAAAGTTTAGAAATATTTTATAATATCTTAATAAATTCTTCATCGTTTATTTATTACAAATTTATTTTTATTTTATTATTGAAATTTGTCAATATATACAAAAAGGCCACTGCATATAGCAGTGGCCCTGATATCTTTCTTTATAAAATTCCGGTTTTTATTTCTCTTCAGCAGTGAAATATATCCAGAATCCGTTTCCTTCGGTCTCATCCTCATAATACTCAACGAAACCTACGCCGAAATCTTCGGTTCCTTCGGGAGCTTCAAATACAAGAGTACCGGTTCTTGACTCGTTAACCTTGAGTTCGTACTCTGAAGGGAACTGATTGTCAAGAATTGACTCGGATACTTCGATGGGATATGCATAATCGTCATCCCCATTGCCCCACTCAAGATCAAAATCCCAGTTGCTCATGGGAACGGTCTGACCAAAAGTGTTCTTAATGGTAATCTCTACAACGACAAGCTCATTTCCTTCTGCAGGAGTGTATCCGCCGATTGCATCGGTGGTGTAATAAGCATCATCGACGCTGTAGTTGAACCATGCAGTCTTCATGGTAGAACCAATTCTACCCTCATAGTAGTATGATCCGTCATCAAGCTTGGTTGCGGTGATGTCATCATCATTCTCTACCCAATCGTTTCCTGCGCCTGCGATTCCGGTCTTTCCGCATCCCGCAAGTGAAAGAACCATCATGGCGGTAAGTGCTGCTGCAAGTATCTTTTTCATAATATTCCTCCCTGTTCAAAATAATATGCCGGAGAAATAAATCTCCGGCATATTTTATTTATGCAATCTTCGAAAAGTCGTGTCTTCGAATTACTCGATGACAGATGCAACTCTTCCTGATCCAACGGTACGTCCACCTTCTCTGATAGCGAAGGTAAGTCCCTGCTCCATAGCGATGGGGTGGATGAGCTCGATGGTCATCTCAACGTTGTCTCCGGGCATGCACATCTCGGTTCCTTCGGGAAGAGAGATAACGCCGGTAACGTCAGTTGTTCTGAAATAGAACTGAGGTCTGTAGTTGTTGAAGAAAGGAGTGTGACGTCCTCCCTCGTCCTTGGTAAGAACGTAAACCTGTGCGGTAAACTTCTTGTGGCAAGTAACGGTTCCGGGCTTAGCAACAACCTGTCCACGCTCGATGTCTTTTCTGTCTACACCACGAAGGAGTGCTCCGATGTTGTCGCCGGCCTGAGCCTCGTCAAGCATC
>JAGCUO010000113.1 GCA_017962825.1 Lachnospiraceae bacterium
AAGATTTTATTAGGGTGACAGTGGGGACTCTTCATTTTTGTCCCCGGGTGACAAAAATGAAGCGTCCCCACTGTCACCCACTTTCCGTATCGGAAAGTTTTTATTATATTAAATGTACAAACAGTGTGTTACAATGAATCCGGTATCGCTGTACTATTTAGCCATAGAAACAAGCAAGTGCACAGGGCACTTCGGTAAGGAGTTTGAAATGGCTAAAGAATTTAAGTACAGAGACATAGTTAAGAGTCCGGAATACAGGAAACTGTTACTCACCAACCTTGTGAATCGTTTCGGTGATTCCGTTGATGCTATAGCTTTTACATGGCTGGTTTATGAGATAACCGGCTCCGCTTCATGGTCGGCACTCATCTTCGGACTTAACATGCTTCCGAATATCATCGTTCAGCCTTTTGCAGGACCCGTTATTGAAAAGCTGGACAAGAAGAAGGTCATCGTAGCAACCCATATCCTGAGAGGAATCGTAATATCCGCATTTGTTGGAATGTACCTTGCAGGCATCGTTAATCCTTTCATCATGGCAGGGTTTACTCTTCTTATCACTACCATTGAGTCCTTTAACCTGCCCGCCACCACAGCATTCATTCCGAGTGTCATTAGGAAAGAGCACCTCACTCATGCAATGAGTCTTAACTCAACTCTTTCAAGTGCCATGGCTCTTGTGGGAACAGGTCTTGCAGGTATCATAATCGCAAAATTCGGAGTTTATACCGCAATGCTCATCGATGCAGCTACTTTCTTCATCGCAGCATTCGGAACATCAACAATTCGCAGGCTTAATGAAGTAGAAGTGTCCGTAGGAAATAGCAAGGAGGCATCGGATTCTTCCGAGCAGACATCCAAGGAAAGCTATATGTCACTCCTTAAGGGTGGTATCAAATACATTGCAAAGAACCGTGTTATCCTTAATTACTGTTTCGTCGCCGTAATACTTAACTTCCTTCTTGTTCCCATCAACTCACTCCTTGCCCCGCTTGCAGAGGATGTTTACGGACTGGGAAGTGAACTCCTCAGTGTTGCCGGTATTGCTTTCTCGTTAGGTGCGATCCTCGGATCTGCGGTAGTTCCCATGATCACAGAGAAAATGTCAGCCAAAAGCACTCTTGTAGTCTTCGGTCTTGTACTCGGTGGGGGTATGTATGCTCTCTCTCTCGGAAGATATTTGCACGGAGCAGTTCTCCCCGGATATCTCCTGGCAGGAACATGCTACGTAGTCGTCAGTTTTGCAGCTTCAGTCCTTGGCGGAGCGATCAGCGTTATGTTCGTAAAAGTAGTCGATCAAAGCTACCTTGCAAGAGCAGGTGCGATCTTCAATGCATCTGCAACCGCTGCTACTCCCGTAGGTTCGGTACTTGTATCGGTTATGGCTCTTAAGCTTAATCCCGCTCTTTTGATTGCGGTAAGTGCAGGTCTGGCTCTCCTACTCTTTATTTTCGTAGCAATAAGCAGTCTCAAATTTGATATGAAAGAGGAACAGTTGAATGCAGCTGAAAGTATCTGAAAACATCAAGCGTTACAGAAAATCCATGGATCTGACACAGGAGCAGCTCGCAGAATCCCTGGGGGTTACGATAGGTGCGGTGTCGAAATGGGAAAATGGCGGCAACGTTCCGGATATCACTACTCTCATGGAACTGGCAAATCTTTATAACATCTCCATGGATGAGCTTCTGGGATACGATAAGTCTACAAAAAATGTTGATGCATTGGCAGAGCTTATAGAAAACCTGATGCATGAGCATAAATTCGATGAAGCGACCATAGAGGCAAAAAATGCTTTGGCCAGATATCCTCATACTTTTAAGATTCTTCATGCCTGCGCCGAGATGTACAGATATAAATATGTTGAAAATCAGGCTAAGGAAGCTGATGCGGCCCGTAATGAAGCCATCGATCTTTATAACAAAGCTCTGTCGTACATCTCTCAAAATGATGATACGGCTATCAACGAATTTACCATCAAGCTTCAGATAGCACATCTGCGGGGTGAGAAGGAACCGGAAAAGGCTCTGGAGGAGCTTAAGAAGATCAATTACAATGGCGTTAATGATACCGTCATTGCGCAAATACTCCTTTTTACGGGAAAATATAAAGAGTCGCTGGATTACAGCACAAGAGCTGTTTTAAGATGTTTTGCCCTGCAGTACACCACCATCAATTATATGCTCATGGCGGTTGCCGCAGACGGAAAAAAGGAGTCGCTTGAAAGAGCTTGTGATATTGCAGATCATGAACTCAGGCTGCTTGATGAGTATAAGAAAGATAGCAGTGTCGGATATATAGACAAGCTAAAGGCCATCAAGCTCGTGCTTAAAGCATGGGTGATGGCCGCTCTGGGGGATGATAAAGAGATGGAAACACTTGTTAAGAAAGCTTATCTTCTCGCCAGCCGTTATGATAAATCAAAAAAGAAAAACGATCTGGCCGGAGATTTTAAATTCTACTACTCCGAAGAGAAAGCATACTTTTTCGATTCTACAGGCGTCACTGCCGTAGCCGGAATGGACAATCTGTTCGAAGAACTGAAAGAGTATCCGTCTAAGAAACTCGTGAAGTTTCTGCCGAAAGTTATAGAGTGCTGGAGAAAGGAGAGCAAATGATCTACTTATGGCTAAGAAAATAACCCTTATCGCATGTACATTTTTAATAATCATCGCAACTATAGTAATTGCTAATATAGCATTTAATCGTCCAAGTGATGAGCCACGGGTAGATGAAGTTATATTCGAAGAGGGACACACTTTCTCGACGGACGATCTGATCAAAGTATCAGAAAGCACTAAATATCAGGACGCAACTATTTCCGAGAAGGAAGATATGCTCAGGGTTGTAACAGATGCGATGGTTGAAGATAACGTGATTACAGAATATGGATTCCAATTATCGGATAATCCGCCTTGCATATGGATCAAATATATCGACGGGCGTACTGTAGTTTTCCAATTAGAGGATTATCCTGAAAATCAAGATTAATTAGGTGTGACAGTGGGGACGTACCCCTTTGTCAGGAAGGCCCTCCTGACAAAGGGGTACGTCCCCATGTCACCGTGTCATTTAAAACTCTTTCTTAAAATCATTACTCATCTCGCTGTGGATCATCTTAAAAAACTCCGCATATTTAAGATTTGTGCCACCCTCGTATAATACAGGCTTCACGTAAAGTGAAAGCGGGATCTCTTTTCCTTCCCAGATAATAACTTCTTCATTGTGGGATACAATCTCATCGCACAGGCGCTGTGCGTATTCTTTTTCACAGGAACCTGTGAGGATAACGAATTCATCGCCACCGACTCTGAAGACTATGTCCTCCGGGCCTGCCGCATCTTCCATGCGCTTCATGGCTGTGATAATGGCAAGGTCACCGGCTTTATGGGAGATCTCGTTGATGGGGATGAGGTGTTTGATGTCCCCGATGATGAGGTAACATCCTGTTCTGCCTTTGATGGTATCGTAAAGTTCGCTTATATCTACTTTTTTCCTATCGCTCATACTGTTTTCCTCCATGAGTTCCCGTTCGATCTTAAGCCCCGGGAACAGTTCGAAACGTGAGGGATCATTTCGGAACTCCGAAGGGGATACCTGCCATACACTGTAGAAAGCTCTGCCGAAAGCTTCACTGCTGCCGTAGCCGTATTCGATGCCGATTTCCAGGAGTGACTTCTCGGGATGGGTTACGATCTCTTTGGAAGCTTTGCTCATCCGTCTTCGGATAATATAATCCCTGATGCTGATGTTGTTGACGTATCTGAAAAGCTTTTCAATGGTGGACTTGGAGCAATAGAGATGGTCAGCTATATTCTCTGTTTTGATAGGCTCTGTGAGATTGTCTTCGATGTACTCGAGAGCACCTATGAGAAGCTGAAGATTTTCCATGCCCTTATCCTTTCTGCGATATCGTAACTATATTGTATATGAGCGAGTGATTTTTCTCTTGATAAAATGAGTAAAAGTGACAGTGGGGACGCTTCATTTTTGTCACCGGGTGACAAAAATGAAGCATCCCCACTGTCACTTATTTATTATTCTTAGCATACATAACCGTAAATACGGTAAAGATTATGGTCGTAAGGATCAGGCATACCCAGGGAATACCAAAAACTGCCAAGCCCCAGAAGACGTCAAACCTGAATTCATATCTGAACGCTTCATATCCGTAGATCATTCCGTGGTAATCCAATCCGTAACCGTCGCCCCAGGGGAACACACCGTTGATTGCTCTATTTATGCAATCATAGAGTACAAGTCCGATAGGAGTGACAGATAAGAGTATTAGTAAAACGTCGATAGCAATAAAAATCTTTTTCTTCATTTATTCGAGTCCCATTACTTCACCGTAGATAAGAACGGCGTTTCTTACACATTCTTCGCAGGGGCATACTACATGTCCGTCTACCACTGACTTAAGATCGCCGCATTTGGTTGCGGTGCACCTTTCTTTGAATTTTTCGATCATTGATCTGGTCATTTTAAGAGTTCCGTTTCCTTCGGATTTAAGTCCCGCGATCATGCCCGCACCGAGGAGCGCCCCACAGGTAGCCTCAAGATTACCCATGCCCGCGCAGAATCCCGCGGTAAGTGCCTTGAGCTGATCATCGCTTAGTCCGGACTGGTCTGCAAGGGCTGCTGTTACTGCCTGTGAACAATTGTATCCGCCCTGAGTTTTTAAATACACGGCCTTGTCGGCCCTTTCCTGAATAGTCATATTCAATCCTCCTATAACCCTACACTGTTATATCTTAACATATATGAGGTGACAGTGGGGACGTACCCCTTTTTCAGGAGGGTCTTCCTGACAAAGGGGTACGTCCCCACGGTCACC
>JAGCUO010000114.1 GCA_017962825.1 Lachnospiraceae bacterium
ATAGTCCTGTCCATCCGGATTGTCGATGATCCATACTCCGTATCCATAGTACCCCTCTTCAGGATCTTTCCCATCACCACTTTGTTTGGAAAACATCGCCGATACCATTTTCTCAGAAAGCAGCTTATGCCCGATCAGTCCTTTCCAGAACTTTACAATGTCCTCTACCGTAACAAATGCTCCTCCGTCACCGGTACCTTTGGCACCAACGGAATAAATATTTGTGCGATAATCTTTTGTATCAGGACAATAGATATAGCTGTTTGCACATTTTGCCGGCAGTTTATCAAATTCGAAGTATCCAGTAGAATCCATACCACACGGATCGAAAACATTTCTTTTCAGATATATGTCGAAATCTACCCCCGTAATCTTTTCCATGATCAGAGCGAGCAGTACATACCCGGAATTATTATATTGAAATCTCTCACCCTTCGGATACATCATGGGTTCATCTATAAACAACGGGAGCATGTCCTTATTATGTCTTATCCTGTAATTAGGATAATCTGTCCAAAGAGCCTCATAATCATCCATGACTGACTCATCGAAATAATCCGGAACACCTGATGTATGATTCAACAGCTGTTCTACCGTAACACCCGGATCAATGCTTTTCAAATTGATATCAAGGATATCCCCCAGAGTATCTTCAAATTTTAGTTTTCCGGCTTCGATCAGCTGAAGGATTCCCACGGCAACAAATGTTTTACCCATGGATGCAGTTGCAAATCTTGTATTAAGAGTATTCGGTATCTCATTCGCCAGATCCGCAAATCCTCCGCTGTATTTCAAGAGAACATCTTCATTTTGAATGATATAAGCATTTCCTCTGAAATCCTTATCCATCTCTATTTGCATAACCAGTCTCCCTTAAATGGACAGTTACCCTATCCCTTATTTCCATACTTTTCTTTGCGATGAACTTCTTCCAATTCAATCATGGCCTCGACATACGCTTCCCTAAGTTCTTCTTTAGACATGTATTTAGCCATTTTCATATAACTATCATACCGCTTTGCCCTGCGCTCTTCTTCCTCTGATGCATATATGGTTTTCTCATTCTTAAAGCGATCTGCTTCAGATGCGTCTACGCAAAATGACATAGCTACAATGTGTTTGCATATGATCTGCTTACCATTCGCCAAGGGGCAATTGCATTTTGATTTCCGTGGATGAATCATATCAAGATGAACATGATATTTCTTATTATCACTTCCAGCCACATCACCTTCATAAGTTCCATCATCATTCTCTTCGCATGAAAGAACCTTTTTCTGTTTATAATAATCCATACCTCGCCATACAGATTTACTGCTGGCTATATCTATAATTCCCATGTTTTCACCAATTCATACTTGCTTCTGCAGCCTGCTTTAGTTCTTCGCTAAATCCGTCCAGATCTTCCAAAGAGATTGCGCCCTCTCGGATAAGCGAAACAATATTATAAAACATCTGTGAGCGCCGTATCTCAGCCTGCACTCCGACTTTTTTCCTATCTCCCTTTATGCGCTCTTCCACTGCCCAAAATCTGTCTGCCGAACTGCCATCGGCGCTTAAGATATCAATATACTCTTTGCAGAGTTTTTCCATATACGCTTCCTGCCAATCCGATATTTTGCTTCTAAAAAGTTTCCAGTCGCTCTCCGGATAATTCATATTTGGCATCGTTTTATTCCCACCTTCCCAGACAAATACACTCATCTTCAAGCTCAGATCATTAATATGCGCACTCAATGATGATCCTTTGCATAATCTCCTTTAAATCATCCCATAATGTCTAAGTGCCTGCATGATCGCCGCTTCTTTCTCCGGTGTGCAATGCGGCTGTTTGGCATCTTCTGACTTGGGCTTGTTGTAGCTTTCCCCAACCTCTAGACCACATTTTCTCTTCACCTGAGAAATGCATAGTGTAGACACTCGAAAACCCGTCTGTTCCCTAACATAATCCTTTATCTGCTCGTATGTCGCTGTCTCCGCTCCGCTTCGGTCCGCGCTGAACAAAGGTCCCCCGGACCTTTAGCGCCCTCTGAGCTCCGACAGATCAAGGTTCTCCAGGGAGAAATCTATCTTTACGTTTGTTGTCTCGGGCGCTTTATTCCCTTTGTTGTACCCGCTGATCATTCCAATATCATCGGTCTTCGCAATACTTTTTCTCTCCGAGCTGTCTCTGTCGATATCTCCCTTGGAAAGTTGAACAACAGTCTCAACCGTTGTCCGACTGAGCAAACGAATATCATAATGACATAGAGTGGCTACCTCAGCAATAATCTTTATTCTATTAGAGCATCTTTTGTAACTGTTTTTGAATAAGCAAAATCCATGTCACCATCTATAAGTACTATATCTCTGTACATATTAGGGTTAAGGAGTTTTATCACTTCAGCCTGTGAGATATAAAAACTAATCCCCGGCGCATTGCAACTCATAAGATTTACACCCGCGTCTTCAACATCTTTATGTGTAATTAAATACAAAATATTCTCCAGACAGCTATACTCTCTGTAGTCTCTCAAACCCTGATCATGACCATAATTCTTATTTGGATCATCCTCCTCATAATCATATGTTGGAATAATAAGGTCCTTGTTCTCAATTCTCAATTCATCAAATGCATAGCCGTCATCATATACACAAAAAAATATGCCCTGTCCAACAATAAAACTCTCACTATAAGGAGTTCCATTATTGATGTGAATATACTGTTGAATTTGAAGATTATTCTTGTCAAGGACATCAGCGTCTATTAATTCGAAAAGCTTGACTCTGCTTTGACTTATACTATCTATCAAATCTCTCTTTGAAATCAATTTATCTTTTTCGTTCTTGATTTCCTTAACATAGTCAACATCTTCAATAT
>JAGCUO010000115.1 GCA_017962825.1 Lachnospiraceae bacterium
AAGAGATAATCCTCAGTCACCTTAAAGAGAAAACAGCTGCATGCGCCGTCGTCATATGCGGCACCGAATGAGGTCGGAGGAGTAAGCTCCGTGAGTGCATCAATATCTCCCGCTTTATCCTCCGGAAGAACTTCATATCCGAAATAACCGCGGGCGATAAGATCGCCAAGTATTTCACTGTCCACAGCAAACCCGTAGTCATTCTTTTCGAAGTCGCCGACGGTTACGGTGATCGTTTCCTCCGCCTTAGTCTGATTATCATCAGTGACACTGTATGTAACCTCGTAGCTGCCTGCAATACCCGGATCATATCCGCCGTCGCTTACGATGACGATACGGTCCGTGATATCATTTCCTTCCGCATCCTCGGCATAGACAAGATCGAGAAGTGAGAGTTTTGTTCCCGTCCTGTACTTCCTGTCGCTCAGCATTATGAAATGCGGGGGCTCAGGAGCTTCCGGCTCTTCTGCGGTTAATTCCTCCGGTATGGCGGTGCTCTCTATTTCGGCGATCCCGCTTTCCGTACCGCCTGTGAACATCTGCGAATACAGTACGGCAAATATCAAAGTTCCCAATGCCAGGATCAGCATTGCCGTAAATATATAAATGCCCTTTTTACTTCTCACTTAAACGGTTCTCCGGTTTCATCCCTGAATGCTGCTCATGCGGGCATATGTTCCGCCGAGAGCAATCAGTTCTTCATGGGTTCCTTTTTCCACAATGTGGCCGTTCTCGATCACCAGGATCATATCCGCATTTCGTATCGTCGAAAGACGGTGTGCTATCGCAATGATTGTCTTACGTCCGGAAATATTGTTTATCGCTTCCTGGATCTGCTTTTCGGTCTCCACGTCGACGGATGCGGTTGCTTCGTCGAGCACTATGATCGGGGACTTCCTGAGTATCGCCCTTGAGATCGCAACTCTCTGCTTCTGTCCGCCCGAAAGCCTCAGTCCTCTTTCTCCGACAAGCGTCTGATATCCGTCCGGCATGTTCATTATATCCTTGTGGATATTTGCAGCCTTAGCAGCCTCGATTATACGGTCCATATCCGCCTCGGGAGCGGCATATCCGATATTCTCCGCGATCGTTCCGTTGAAAAGGAAGGTATCCTGCAGAACGGGAGAAATATTCTGCCTGAGGCTCTCTATGGTGACGGTATTAATATCGTGACCGTCCACAAGTATCTTACCCGAAGTGGGTTCATAGAATCGTGAAATAAGCTTCGTCATCGTAGTCTTGCCGACTCCGGTGGGACCTACAAGTGCGAGCATCTTACCGGGTGCGCATTCAAAAGAAATATCATCGAGTATCACACCGCCCGTCTCATACGAAAACGAAACATGATCGAATGCGATGCTGCCCTTTACTTCTTTTAACGGAACCGCATCTGGTGCATCCTTGATCTCACAGGGAGCATCAAGAACGGTCATGACACGCTCGGCTCCCGCAAGTGACTGCTGCATGTTCTCCAGAAGATTGGCAAGTCCCGTAACAGGTGCATAGAACAGTCCGAGATACAGAAGGAATGCAACAACATCCTCCACCTTCAGTCCTTCTTTCCATGCAAGATATCCGCCGAATGCAACGACGAGTATTGTTCCTATCGAGGAGATGAATTCAACCGTGGGATGAAAGATCGCACTGATCTTAAGAGCCTTCAGCATGGCCCTTATGTGCTCGAAATTCTTCTCGTTGACCTGACCGGTCTCGTACTCTTCCCTTCCGAAGGACTGTATCTCCTGAAGTCCCGAGAGATTATCCTGGAGCTTTCCGTTCAGTTCACCCATCTTGTTCTGTGATGCCTTGAAGAAAGGCCGTACTTTCTTGGAAAAGATTATTCCGGATAAGAAGATGAGAGGAATGGGCGAACAGGTTATGAGTGCAAGTTTGGGATTGATCGTAAGAAGTACGATAAGAACACCGATGAAAGTGACGAAATTGGTGATGGTCTCGGGGATCATATGTGCGTAGAGAAGTTCGAAATCCCTTGTATCGTTGACAATACGGCTCATCAGATCTCCGGTCTGCTTATCGTGGAAATATCCGATGTGCATTCTTTCGAGCTTATCATAAGTCCTCGTACGCAGGTCTCCGACCAGATACCACGCCGCTTTATGTGCAAGGTAATTATTCAGGAATCTGAAAAGAACCCTCGCAAGGTAAAGGAGAACAAGGATAAGCGTAAGCTGCCATATCATGCTCATTCCTTCGTCATCAACGCCATCGCTGACTATTCCGGTCATAGCCGACAAAACCTTAGGCGCCGCAAGATTGATCACCGTAAGGATCAGTGTGGAAAGTATGGCGATCAGATAAAGGCCTCTGTATCTTACGGCCTCTCTGCTTAGTTTAAGTAGAAGTTTCATATTATTTCTCCGTTTACGGAATGTATTTGACAAAGAGTAAGATCACCGGTCACATCGGAGACGTCATCCAAAGATAACCAAGAACAACTATCCCCAATACCATGATCGCGATAAGCGTTATCCCTACCCCTTTCTTTTTCTTTACAAACGAAACAATCGTAAAAATCAACAGAAGTTCGTATGTTGTTACGAACAACCAGGTAAAACTCATCTGCAGTACCTCCGTGAATCCTGATCTGTGCCTTAGTACGACTCCGCCACAACTCCGGTAATTCTTGAATAGATCTCTTTTACGATCTCATCCTTGCTCATGTCTTCCGTGATGATGGTTTCTTTTATCTGATCCAGATAATCCTTTTCTTTCCACCACTCGCGCATCTCCTCCGCACCGAACTCTGTCGCTTTGGATCTGGTCTGATGGCGCCTTACGGTTTCTTCAAAAGGAATGTCAAAATAATAAGCGTATATGTCAGAGCCGTACAATCTAATCGCCGCTTCAAACAGTTCACGGTACCAGTCCGCAATAAATATGCCTTCCAGTATGACCACTTCGCAGTTTTCGCTTCCGTACTCAAGCATCTGCTTTATCAGAGGCAGAGCCGGAGGATCTATTCCGTCCCTTGCTTTAAGCACATCTCTTCTGATCATATCCTGTGAAAGGACCATGGTTTCCCGCCCGAAAAGTTCCTGCAGTTCCTTGGCCACCGTTGTTTTACCGCTTCCGGAATTTCCGCGAAGCATGATCAGTTTATGCATACCATTTTCATTCATTTTATATCCCTTACATTCTCTTTGATGGTCAACCCGGTAAAACCATTTTATCATCAATGAACATGATTTAGTATTCATTTCAGGCTGAGCTTATGTGAACAAGATTGTCACGGATCGTTATTCCGTGTAATATTATGATCGTGCGAAAAATTGCACTCATAAATTTATAATTCAGTCGGAGAAAAACTATGCTTGAAGTCAGTCATGTAACCAAAAAATATGGTAAGACCGTCGCCTGCGACGATGTCTCTTTTACCCTGGATTCCGGAAGTCTTACGGTTCTGCTCGGACCAAACGGTGCCGGAAAAAGTACCATCATCAAATCCATTATCGGATTTCTGAAATACAACGGATCAATAACGGTTAACGGAATTCCCAATAAGACTTCCGAGGCGAGAAAGATCATGGGTTACATCCCTGAGATCCCTTCGCTCTATCCCACCCTTACAGTGGCTGAGCATATGGAATTCATTGCCAGAGCTTACAAGATGACTGACTATAAAGTAAGGGCAAATGAACTATTGGATCGTTTTGAACTTTCCGATAAGAAAAAGAAATTCGGAGATGAGCTTTCCAAAGGAATGCAGCAGAAGCTTAATCTTTGTCTCGGACTTCTTCCCGATCCCCAGATAATACTTCTTGACGAACCTTTATTGGGCCTTGATCCTCATGCTATCAAAGAGCTTAAGAAATATATAGAGGAAATGCGTCAGGCCGGAAAGACAATGCTTGTATCCACCCATATCATAGACAGTGTTGATATGCTCTGGGACAGGTCCGTAATAATGCAGGGCGGCAAAGTAAGAGCAAATGTTTCAAAGAGTGAAATAGACGGACGAAATATCACTTTGGAAGATCTTTTCTTTGAGGTGACCGAAGGGATCGAAAAACAGGATGTCAGTTTGTCGAACGATCCCGAGTCCGCAGAAACCGGGGAGGATTCCGCAGAATGAGAATCTTTCTATACTATGCAGTTCATTCGATCATCAATACACTGAAAAAATTATTCAAAACCTGGCTTGTGTTTTTTTTCGCATTATTTCTCATCGCAATGGTGGTAGGTGTCGGAGTCGGTACTGCCATCAGTAAGATCTCCGATACCATAGAGGAGGAAACTGCGACAGAAGAACAAATTGATGAGGATGCACCTTCAGGATTTGAACTCTTTATGCAGGAACACGACCTGGATAAAGCAGGCCTTACCGATCTTATTGTAACGGCATCATTTTTTCTTCTCATTACAATGAGTATGATGGGCGCCGATAAATCCGGGCAGTTATTCAAGCCTGCTGATGTAACACTGTTATTTCCGTCACCGATGAAGCCGCAATCCGTGCTGATGTTCAGACTGCTGCTGAATCTCGGACTTAACCTGTTCCTTGCGGTCTATATGATCTTCCAGCTCCCTAACCTGATACATAATGCGGGATTCAGCGTCTGGGGTTCATTTTCAATAATCATTGCCTATGGCCTTGTAATGGTATTCAGTACTCTTGCACAGGTTACTGTTTATACCGTGTTCAGTAAGGGTGAGGGCAATAAAAAGAAACTGATCGGAAAGATCCTTTTGACGTTTTACGTGATATTGGGAATAGCCCTTATAATTTTTCAGAAGGCCACAAACACAGATATAGTAACCGCAGCTGTAAATTTCTTCGGCAACAGAAATACATTCTGGATACCTTTTTACGGCTGGCTCAGGGGAATGGTCTATTTTGCCGTGACAGGCGAAAATACAAAGTCCCTTACCTATATGGCACTTTTCATCATTGCCAGTATAATTCTTATATTTGTTATCTGGAAGACTGATGCGGATTTCTACGAAGATGCCATGTACTCTGCCGAGAGGCTGACCAAGCTGGTCGAAGAGTCCAAGAATTCGGCAAAG
>JAGCUO010000116.1 GCA_017962825.1 Lachnospiraceae bacterium
CCGTCTGCTTCCTGCTCAATGATAACGTTTCCGAAAAGTTTTCCTTCTGTCATCTCAAGAGCACTGCTCTGATAGAGGACCTTACCGTTTGACGTGTCAATAAGATAATCATTCGGATAGAATTCATTACGGTTGGAAATGTACGCGCGGCCATCACCTATATAACTGACAGTAAGCTGCGCGCTTGCTGCATCAAGACCAAGCTCTGCTTCATCTATTTTAATGTCATACGCGAGTATTTCATTGAAATTCTGATCAATGAACTTAACCCAGATATATCCGTCGCTGTAAACACTTCCGTAAAAGCATGATCCGTTTTTATCTGTATAACCGATATTGTAAAGGCCGTCATAGATAAGACCTGAAAACTTCGAACCGTCATATGAGAGCAATCCGTATTTGGTCATATCACCATCTGTGCTCCTGACGATATAACAATCCCATTCATCACAACGGCCTACCATATCAAACACAGCATCACATATCTGATTTCCGTCAAGGTCAATCAGACCGTATGTGTACTTGTTTCCTTCAGGCATCCACTCATCTTCCGCGTAGACTGCGAGGAAAGGAATTATTCTGCCGTGATCTTCAGGAACATAATCGATCTTTATTTCATCGTCCGGAATCATTGGTATAACCAGTGCATTTGAAGGGTCGGTAACGTCGGGTTCGTCAGGCTCTTCACTTTGAACTACGGTGACATCCGTATCGTCATTTCTAGTTTCTTTTGCTGTTGTCTCATTAGTTGCGTTACAACCCGCAATTGATGAGAGCAGGATCAATGTTGATAAAACAACACTTGCTTTTTTCATGATAAAAAATTCTCCTTAGTATTAGCTTTCAGGTCCCCTATTGCCTGTAACACTATGAATACAATTTAACCGTATGAATTGTTGCAGTTGGACTTTATTTTCCTTCAGGATAAAGTACCGGAAGCGTAGGAAGTTCAGTCGATACAGTCTGTTCTTTTATCTCGGATACAGGCGTGATCGTACCATCGGACCCGAGTCTTACGGGAATGCCTTTTCCGTTTTTAACAGCTGCTGCATAATCATTGACCGAACTGAGCTTTTCCTCGAAAAGCATGCCGCCCATCTCATTGTCGTGGAAGAAGTGGATATCAGATCCTGCCGTCATGGGAAGTCCCAGATCGACAGTATATTCATAACCAAGAGCATTCATGTTGGGCTTGTTTGCAGCGTTATATACTTCAACTCCGTCGCATGCCGTAGGAGCGAGCTTTATATCTGAAAGATAATCCCTCTCTCTGAAAGGATGAGCCTGGATCATGATTCCGCCTGCTTTATGGATGGCATCCAAAAGCTCGTGCCTTGTCATATCCATGATGCACTCGTTTGCAATAAGCCAGTCCTTATCGATTCCGTAAAGAAGATATTCATCTTTGTTGAAATTGATCTCAACACCGAACATGACGAGAAAGTCTTTGCCTTCAGCGGCCTTTAACGCTCTCTCGTAGCCGGACGCATATATCTCAATCCTTTCCTTCCAGGGAAGATCTTTAGGGACACATGTATTGCCGTTAAAGAAATGATCGGTAACGATAATTCCGCTGTAGCCTTTATCCATCATATAGGAGATATAGTCTTCACCATGAACTTTGCCGCACGCACTTGCCTCGCATGTATGAAGATGTGTCTCGTATAAATATCCCATTATCTGTGTCCTCGCTTTTTGTCCCGTCAATGCTAACACTCGCGTAATTTCAAATCAAGATTATTTGTCTTGACCATATAAACAGAAAATGTTATTTTATGCGTGCTTTTTATGAGCCGACAGTTCGTTTGTGCCATCCTGTCGATAAACAAAACCAGGACAACCATTTATATCATATGCTTATATTTCTATTTACTTGCTTGATTAAATGAGGGCTCCTGTTTTTGGGAGCCCTTTTTATTTTGGAGATTTTAAAATGACAGAAAAGAAAACAGTATCAAGATTATTCATGTGCATCGGCATCATCTTCGTGACATGCCTTTTGCTCTCAAACCTCGTTGCAGGAAAGCTCTGGGCAGTAACAGAGAACATCACACTTCCTGCAGCAGTCATCCTCTTCCCCGTCACTTACATCATCGGTGACGTATTCACGGAAGTATACGGATTCAAAAAAGCAAGAACGATCATCTGGCTCGGATTTGCATGCAGCTTCTTTGCAGTGCTCATCTATCTTCTTACGATAGCGCTTCCCCATCCGGGATACTGGGAGAACCAGGATGCATATGCAACTGTTCTCGGCACCACTCCGAGAGTAGCTATAGCATCATTTGCCGGATATCTTTTCGGTGAATTCTCAAACTCGATCGTTTTATCCAGACTTAAGGTTCTGACCAAAGGCAAGAATCTCTGGATCCGCACCATTCTCTCGACCGTTATCGGTGAAGGTCTGGATTCAGTCATCTTCATTACCATCTCTTTCTGGGGAACGATGGAGAATTCAGTCGTACTTCAGATGATCCTTTTCCAGTATCTTTTCAAGGTATGCTACGAAGTACTCTTTACTCCCGTTACATACTTTGTTGTAAAGAAGATCAAGAAGGCAGAAGGCATCGATACTTTCGATGAAGGCATCAAATACAATCTCATCAGGGGGTAACATATGCGCGAAAAAGAAGGTCTTACAAAGCTCGGAAGCAACGGTACCCAATACAGCATGGATTACGATCCGTCAGTCCTTGAGACATTCATGAACAAGCACCCGGACAACGATTACTTCGTTAAGTTCAACTGTCCCGAATTCACGAGCCTGTGCCACATTACCGGCGAGCCCGACTTCGCTACAATACCGATCTCTTATGTACCGTCTGAGATGATGGTAGAGAGCAAATCATTAAAGCTCTACCTGTTCTCATTCCGCAACCACGGAGATTTCCACGAGGACTGCGTAAACATCATCATGAAGGATCTCATAAAGCTTATGGATCCCAAATACATAGAAGTATGGGGTAAGTTCA
>JAGCUO010000117.1 GCA_017962825.1 Lachnospiraceae bacterium
AGGAATCATGGGGTCAGACTTGTGGCATGCCAGATGAGTATGGATGTTATGGGAATAAAACAGGAAGAACTCATCGATGGTGTTGAACTCGGCGGAGTTGCGACTTTTATAGGTTCAGGCGAAACGTCCGATATCAGTCTGTTTATTTAAGTGCATCCACGATATACCTATTGACATAGTAGGTAACTAACGATATAATGCGCATAACTTCTTTGAAAGGAGGCGTAGAAGATGATCAGGACAATGTATTACAATTCTGATAACGCAAAGTTTTGCCGATGTCAAAACTCCCGGGCATGTTTTATGGCCGAGGCGGTCGGTTGCGATCTGATACGCCTCAATAATATTCGAGCTTAACAGATCAAAAGATCGAATGCCATTTGCCCGGGAGTTTATTAACTGTCTCGGGTTTTTTATTGCACAAAAACTCGAATTAACAAGTAATAATATGTGTTTATGAAAAGGAGGAAATACATCATGGCAAATATTTACAAGGGAACACTTGGACTCGTAGGAAATACACCTCTCGTAGAAGTAACTAATATTGAAAAGGAATTAGGACTTGAAGCAACGGTTCTTGTTAAATTGGAATACTTTAATCCGGCCGGAAGCGTAAAGGATCGTATTGCCAAGGCGATGATAGAAGATGCTGAAGAAAAAGGGCTTCTAAAGGAAGGATCAGTTATAATCGAGCCTACCAGTGGAAACACGGGTATAGGGCTTGCGTCGATAGCTGCAGCAAAGGGATATAGAATCATACTTACGATGCCTGAGACGATGAGTGTAGAGAGAAGAAGCATCTTAAAGAGTTACGGAGCAGAGATAGTCCTTACCGATGGATCGAAGGGAATGAAGGGGGCTATAGCCAAGGCTGATGAATTGAAGCAGGAAATTCCAAACAGCTTTATTCCGGGACAGTTTGTAAATCCTGCTAATCCGGCTATACACAAAGCAACTACAGGCCCTGAGATATGGAAAGACACTGATGGAAAGATAGACATATTCATAGCGGGAGTCGGAACCGGAGGAACTGTAACGGGAGTAGGTGAATATCTGAAGGAGCAGAATCCTGATGTCAAAATAGTCGCACTTGAACCGGAGGATTCACCCGTATTATCAGAAGGAAGACCGGGAGCTCATAAGATACAGGGGATAGGAGCGGGTTTTGTTCCTGATGTGCTGAATACAAATGTATACGATGAGATTTTTAAAGCATCAAATAATGATGCATTTGAAACTGCCAAACTCCTTGCGAAGAAGGAAGGTATCTCAGTCGGTATATCATCAGGTGCAGCACTTTTTGGAGCCATACAGTATGCAAAGAAACCCGAAAATAAAGGGAAGGTGATAGTTGCATTGCTTCCGGACAGCGGAGACAGATATTATTCAACGGCATTATTTGCTGAATAAATAACGCAGGGATTCCGGTCAGCATCATTGTCCGGAATCCTCTTATTTTGATGAAGATTAAAGATGAGGAGAAAGATGTTATGAAGAGAGTATTAACCATACAGGATATTTCCTGTCTGGGGAAATGTTCATTAACAATTGCGCTTCCGGTGATCTCTGCGCTCGGAGTTGAAACGGTAATATTACCGACTGCTGTGCTTTCAACACACACTATGTTCAAAAACTTCACCTGCAAAGATCTTTCGGATCAGATTGAACCGATCGCCAGTCACTGGAAAAGCGAAGATGTTCATTTTGATGCTATATATACCGGTTATCTCGGAACAGTGGAGCAGATAGATCAGGTTAAGGAGATATTCAGAACGTTCAGGAGTAAAGAAACACTTATTTTCGTTGATCCGGTTATGGCTGACAATGGGAAGCTATACCCGGCTTTTGACATGAACTATGCTCAAAAGAATGCCACATTGTGCGCTGAGGCAGATATCATTGTCCCCAACATAACGGAAGCGGCATTTATGACGGGAATGGAATATCGGGAGGAATACGATGCCCATTATATAAAGGATATGCTTTTAAAATTGAATGATCTCGGTCCTCAGATCAGTGTGCTTACAGGGGTATCCCTTGAAAAAGGAAAGACCGGCGTTATGGCTTATGAACGAAAGACCGGGGAGTTCTTTACATATCAGAACACAAGGATTGATGCGTCGTACCATGGTACAGGGGATCTTTTCTCAAGCACCTGTGTGGGGGAAATACAAAAAGGAAAAGATTGGAGAGATGCACTTCGGATTGCGGCGGACTATACTGCCCATACGATAGATGTTACAATAAAGAATCCCGAAAAGCCGTGGTATGGAGTTGATTTCGAGGCCACAATTCCGGAACTGATTGGTATGAATTGAACAACACGGAGAAAATAATGTCAGATAAGAGTTGGAACGTATCTTTTGAGACCAAATGTCAGGGAATGAATCTGGATGTTGAGGACAAGTACCATGCGATAAGTTTCCCGATATATCAGACAGCGACGTTTTCGCACCCGGGGTTGGGAGAGAGCAACGGTTATGATTATTCAAGACAGAGTAATCCGACGAGAAGCCAGCTGGAAAGCATTCTTGCCAGACTTGAGAATGGAAATGCCGCTCTTGCATTCTCAAGTGGCATGTCGGCTATTGCTACTCTTTTTGAACTTTTCGAACCCGGAGATCATGTAATAATCGATGCTGATCTGTATGGAGGTAGCGTAAGGCTATTTGATCGTGTTTGCAGGAAATGTGGTTTACAGTTTTCGAGAGTTGATCTTTCAACAGATGACGGCACCGCATATATTTCGGACAAAACAAAAGCTGTGTATCTCGAGACTCCGACCAATCCTATGATGCATGTTACGGACATAGAGAAACTGGCCTCCGTTACAAAAGAAAGGGGCATTTTGCTTGTTGTTGATAATACGTTCATGTCCCCGTATTTTCAGAATCCTCTTGATCTGGGAGCGGATGTAGTCGTACACAGCGGTACCAAGTTCATTGGAGGACATCACGATACGATTGGTGGCTTTCTTGTTGTAAATGATAAGGGACTGGAGGAAAAACTCCGTTATCTTTGCACGACATTGGGAAATGCAATGTCCCCCTTTGATTCATGGCTTATGATAAGAGGGATCAGAACTCTTGCCATCAGAATGGAGCGCGCCGAGAAAAACGCGGGGACCATAGCCCGGCACCTGAGAGAGTGTCCGCTTGTATCAAAAGTTATCTATCCCGGCTTCAGTGATCATCCCGGATATGAGCTGATGAAAAAACAGGCCAGAGGATTCGGGGCGATGATAACGTTCGAAGTCGATTCGCCGGAAACAGTAAGGACGATCCTTGATAATGCACAGCTGTTTTATTTTGCGGAAAGTCTCGGAGGTACCGAAACCCTTATAACATATCCGATAACACAGACGCATGCGGAGATCCCGGATGAACAGAAGATGAAGATCGGTATTACTGACAGGCTTCTTCGACTGTCGGTAGGGATAGAAGGAGTGGACGATCTGATCACCGAGATAGACCGTCTGTTTGCGCTGGCAGAAAAATGATAAGGGCAGGAAGCCATGAAAGAGAGAAATCTGGATTTTGATAAGATCATCGACAGAAGGAACACAAAGTGTCTGAAATATGATTTTGCCGAAAGGAGAGGATATCCTGAGGATATTCTCCCTCTTTGGGTTGCAGATATGGATTTTAAAACGTCCTCTTATGTAGAGGATGCTCTTGAAGAGATCGTAAAACACAATATTTACGGATACTGCAATACACAGCCCGGTGACGGCTTCTTTGAGGCAGTGAGTGGATGGATGGCAAGACATCACAACTGGGAAGTAAAAGGCGACTGGCACATAAAGACTCCGGGAGTTTGTTTTGCCATATCTACAGCCGTGAGAGCGTTTACAGATCCGTCCGATCCGATTCTGATACAGCAACCGGTATACTATCCGTTTGAAAACATCATCAAACAGAACGGGAGAAGTTTCATAAGCTCAGATCTTGTCGAAGATGAGACCGGAAAATGGATAATGGATCCAGTAGATTTTGAAGACAAGATCGTAAAGAACGGTATCAAACTGTTTATACTCTGTAATCCACAAAATCCGGTCGGGAGGTCCTGGAGCTTTCAGGAACTGAAGACCATCGGAACGATCTGTAAAGATCACGGCGTTACAGTTTTCTCCGACGAGATACATTCGGATTTTGTATGGAGCGGACAACATACCGTGTTTCAGGAAGTCGATCCGTCATTTAGGGAGTTTACGGTCACTGCTACTTCACCGAGCAAGACATTTAATCTCGCAGGTCTGCAGCAATCAAATGTATTTATTCCCAACAAAGATCTGAAACAAAGGTTTCGAAAAGAACTTGATGCGACCGGCTACGAGGAACCTAACATATTCGGAATAGAAGCAGCTACTGCTGTATATGAACACGGCGATGAATGGTATGATGCCATGAAAGCATATGTGGAAGTTAACATAGATGTGGCATGCACGTTCATAAATGAGAAGATACCCGGTGCAAAGATAAGAAAACCTGAGGCAACATATCTGTTATGGCTTGACCTAAATGATACCGGTCTTGATTGGAAACAACTTGATAATCTCATTATTAATAAAGCAAAGCTTTGGCTTGATGCGGGATGGATATTCGGAAAGCCGGGCAGAGGATTCCAAAGGATCAATGTGGCTTGTCCGAGAAGTGTTTTGAATGAAGCCTTAGAGCGGCTTTGCAGGGTGATGACTGATGAAATTTTATGTTGAGGATAAGGTTCTCGATATCGGGGTGAAGATAGTCTTTGCCGCGGTTTATGATATAGATAATCACGCGGTAAGTGATGAATGGAGATCATATCGAGAAGTAAAACTTAAGGAATTATTGGAAGAGTACAGAAACATTGATGTGCATTCAGATCCTGTTCTGGAGGGGTTCAATATTCTGCATGACAAAAGTGGTGTAAAGCGGAGAAAAAATGTCCCTGCCAGCGAAAATCTGATCAAACTCCTCGTTAAGCATGAAGGGATGCCGTTAATAAATCAGGCGGTTGATATCTATAACATCATATCTATCGAGAGTAAGCTTGCTCTTGGCGCTCATGATATGGATAAAACAGATGGTAATGTTACGCTAAGGTTTACAAACGGGTCAGAAAAGTTTTGGCCAATCGGACAAGCAGAACCTGTAATCTCTAATGCACATGAATACTCGTACTGCGATGATGCAAATGAAGTTTTATGCCGCCTTGAGATCAGACAGGTTGAAAAGACCAAGGTCACTGAAGAAGCCCGTAACATCTTTTATATCGTTCAGGGCAATGATCAAACCTCTGATGAATTGCTTCATGAAACTGCAAAGAAGATAGTTGAACAGACGACCGGGTACTGCGGTGGAACGGGTGAGATCATCATCCCGAAAGTTATTACGGTTACAGAAGAAAAGAAATGAAAGAGATAAAAGTAGAAGAAGTTCGTATGATGCCAAGGGATTCGTATGAACTGATAGATATAAGGGATGATGGTCTTGTGGTTTATGGGATGATTCCCGGAGCAATTCATATAAGCCGCGATGAACTTGAAAAAGGCACAAATTCCAAACTTGATGCGATTTCGAAGGATAAAAAACTCATCCTGTATTGCGAGATAGGCCGCAAATCAAGAGAAATGGACGATTTACCATCTCTTTCGGGCAGAGAGTGCTTAAGTCTTGAAGGTGGATATATCGGATATATCAGAGATAGCCTTCTTCACGATAGCAACACCGGAGAAAAACAGCATAAGGCAGAAGAGAGTATCAGAAAGAAATATCATAAGCAGTTATTCACACCTTTTGCGAAGGCATGTAAAACATACCGCTTGATAAATGAGGGAGATCGTATCGCAGTCTGTATTTCGGGTGGCAAAGACTCGATGCTTATGGCAAAGCTGTTTCAGGAGATTCAAAAGCACAAAAAGGTGGGATTTGAGCTTGTCTTTCTTGTTATGGATCCGGGATACAACAGTGAAAACCGTGAATTGATCGAAAACAATGCCAAGGCTCTCGGAATACCGGTAACGATATTTGAAAGCGATATTTTCGATGCTGTTGATACGATAGAAAAGAGCCCGTGTTATATATGTGCCAGGATGAGAAGGGGATATCTGTACAGTAAGGCAAAAGAACTCGGGTGCAATAAAATCGCACTGGGACATCATTATGACGATGTGATCGAAACCATCTTGATGGGGATGCTCTATGGAGCCCAGATACAGACTATGATGCCTAAACTTCACAGTACGAATTTTGAGGGGATGGAACTTATCCGTCCCATGTATCTGATAAGGGAGGCTGATATCTGCTCTTGGCGTGATCATAATGGTCTGTATTTTCTTCAATGTGCCTGCCATTTCACCGATACCTGTACCAGTTGCCACGAGGACGGCACTACCTCATCAAAAAGGCTGGAAATTAAGAAACTCATTGCTGATCTTAAGAAGGATAATCCATGTATAGAGTCAAATATATTCAACAGTGTTGAAAACGTGAACCTTGATACAGTGGTCGCGTATAAAAAAAACGGAATAAAGCACAGTTTTCTTGAAGAATACTGATGCAAGGAGAATACTTAAACATGCTGAACCAGTTTTCAAGGACACAACTCCTTCTAGGACAGGAAGTCATGGAAAGGCTGTATAACAAAAGAATAGCTGTCTTTGGGATTGGCGGCGTAGGTGGCTATGTATGCGAGGCATTGGTCCGAAGCGGTATCGGGGCATTTGATTTAATTGATGATGATAAGGTTTGTTTGACAAATCTGAACCGGCAGATTATTGCCACTAGAAAAACTGTCGGAAAGTTTAAGGTAGAAGTTATGAGAGACCGTATGCTGGAGATCAATCCGGATGCGAAGATCAACATACACAGATGTTTTTTTCTACCGGAGAACGCAGATGAATTTCCGTTTCGGGAATATGACTATGTCGTTGATGCTGTTGACACAGTTACAGCGAAAATCGAACTGATTCTCAGAACACAAAAGGAGAATATCCCCATTATCAGCGCCATGGGTGCCGGAAACAAATTGGATGCCGGGAGGTTGAAGGTTGCAGATATCTATGATACCAGAGTCTGCCCGCTAGCACGAGTCATGCGACGCGAATTAAAAAAGCGAAATGTAAAGAGCCTCAAGGTAGTCTATTCCGATGAACAGCCACTCCGTCCCTTTGAGGATATGTCCATAAGCTGCCGATCCAACTGTATTTGTCCACCCGGTGCACAACATAAATGTACAGACCGCAGGGATATCCCCGGAAGCACCGCCTTCGTTCCGGCTGTGGCAGGTCTTTTGATCGCTGGGGAGATCATTAAGGATCTGAGCTAGGGAAGTATAAGAGAAGTACGAATGTAGTACCGTACCAGAGCGGATGTGCGTTTCTCCTTGTATTTACTGGGTTTTCGGAACCAAAGACGTCTTCGATTCCCTCCCTTCTTCCGGATTCGTGAGGGCAGTCTCCCTCAAAGGAAAGAAACGGAATATAGGTGCCAACTGAAACGGTTTTTTGATATTATAGTTTAGAAGGAATCGACAAATCGGCAGTTTGTCTTACGAGGAGAGCAGAAAATGGAATATGTAATAAAGAGTTTGACTCCTGATTTGGCGGAGGATTATTTTGATTTCTTTGATA
>JAGCUO010000118.1 GCA_017962825.1 Lachnospiraceae bacterium
ATCGGCCAGAGCTTCCTCGTTAATATAACGATAGAAATCATCCTGTGCCCTCGCAGGAGGAAGTTCAATCACTTCGCTTTCCTGCTCTTCGGGAAGCTCCATACTGACTCCGCATCCGGACAGCATACCGATCGCCATGCTGATGCAAAGCATTATCCCGATCTTTTTTCTCATAATCATCCTCCGTAATATACATCTATTTCGGGCTCTTCTTCCTTCGGAGCGGTATCTGCTCCAAGGATTCCGAATCTTCCGACAGATATCAGAATAAGCACGCTTGCTACAAGCGTGAAAGGCAAAGTTGCAACAGAAATTGCCGAAGAAACTCCGGAATATGCAGCCAGGTAGTTCGAACCGTATTGGGCAGCCATATAATTATCCCAAAAACTGAAGAAAACGCCTGCCAATCCCGGAATACAGTATGCGATCAGCATAATGACACCTATGATCCGGTTATTTTTGCCGTTGCATAAACGCATGATAATATAAAAAGCTATATACAATCCCAGTATTATCAAACTTCTTGCTATGGCAGCCGGGAAAATATTCCCTCCGTCATACTCCAAGCTCGAATACAGTGACACCACTTTTTTGGTGTTAACTGAGATCAGAATGCTTACCGCCATCGCCACTACATACAGTATGATTCCTGCCAGCATGGGAATACGTACTCTTTTATCCAGCATAATTTCCTCCTTTTTTCAACGCGGCCTTCTCCGGAGTTTCCATAAGCCACAAACTTTTTTTATAATATCGTATATACAGAATATTGCAATACGTTTAAAAATACCTTTATTCTTTCTTTATGGTATCTTTACAGTTCTCATAAAAACACCCCGAAAGATCAATCCTTCGGGGTGTCCTGAATCATTTGAAATCGGGAAACATCAAATCGTTATATGTGTCCGGATCCAGTGGCTCAGGTACCTGAACGTTTTCTTTTTGATACGGATTATCCATCTCCGCATTAAATCCGGTAAGCAGATATTCATCGGGAATATATTCGTGCACATTAAGATCCAGGAAATAATTGTGGAACCAGATGGAGACATATATGATCTGTGTATTATCGGATGCTCCTTCCGGAATCATGGCATATGTAAAACCATGGTAATCATCACTGTTCATGGATATGATGTCATATCCTTCGGGCTCGCCTGTTACAGAGTAGATTCCCTGATATTCTTCACTACCCAGAGCTGTAAGCCTTTGTATTTCCTCTTCATATGCATTCGGTTCATATTCTGCCGTCATATATATGACATACTGAGGATCCCAGGGATTGTAATATGTATATTGATATTCCGTTACACTCATATCGGAAGTGATATGGTCCGGCCAGATATCAAACATTTCACCGTTTGTGGTAGGATTGGGATTTTTGTATCGCTCTTCCTCCGTTTGTTCTATATGAACATAATCGTTGTAATGAGCGATATCGGTATCTGTTTCGGGCTTGTTAAATAAAGAATCGATGAACAGTATTCCGAAAAATATGATCACGAATATGAAGGTTCTCAAAAAATATAATATGGAAAGCACCAGTAAAACTATAGCCGAAATTTTTACAGCCTTCATCGCCTTTTTGCTTTTGGTTACTTTTTCCAGTCTTCCGGTAACATAAAGTGTGAGCACCGACATCAGTATAAGTGTGGTGATAGCTGCGATCATAGTCAGGGTATTTTTCAGCCCGGGTTCATAATCTATGGTCATAAGAACTATTGCGATAATGGAAGTTATTTCCCCGATTATGGCAATAATCTGTACCGATTTCAGAGTTTTACTTTTTTCATTGCCTGCATAAGCCGCCATTTTATCTGCGACTTCCCTTGTTTCGTCATTCATCATCTCGCTTTTCCTTTCTCCGTCGATGATTTCCCTTACATCAACTTCGTAAAAATCCGCTATCTCCACAAGAAGAGAAATATCCGGAAGATTGCTTCCGGTTTCCCATCTGGATACAGATCTGGAACTGACATTGAATTCCTGAGCCAGCTGTTCCTGGGTCATTTTTTTCTCATTTCGAAGCGATCTTAAAAATTGTCCCGTTTTTTTCTGATCCAACTTGTGACCTCCTTTCACGGATTATTTTGGGAAATATCTTTGGAAAAAACCACGACACAAAGCGAGAAGTGTCATTTAAAAGCCGGCGGACAAGGTATGTCGGGTCCCGAAATTGCAGTAATATCAAGGCTTTTGGGTCCAAACCCTAAAACACACTATAACATAAGAGATTTCTTTAGACAAAAAAAATCCGGCCGGCAAATTGCCGACCGGATTTTGTTAAAGGAGTTTATGAACTAATAAAACTGTTGTTTTTGAAAATAATTATTTGTGCTCCCACTTCCATCCGGCAACTTCGGGAAGATCTTCGCCGTACTGGTGGATGTACTGGGTGTGCTCAACAAGCTTGTCGCTCATCTTCTGGTAGAGGTAAGCACCTCTGTTTCCGAGCTGAGGAAGATTCTTAAGTGCAAGCTGTACAAGGTGGAAACGATCCACATGGTTCTGAACACGTACATCGAAAGGAGTGGTGATGGTGCCTTCTTCTTTGTATCCGCGTACATGCATGAGACGGTTGTTGTGACGTCTGTAAGTAAGCTCATGTACAAGGGATGCATATCCGTGGAAAGCAAATACAACGGGCTTGTCCTGGGTGAAGAGCATATCGTACTCTGCATCCTGAAGTCCGTGAGGATGCTCGTTAGCAGGCTGAAGCTTGAAGAGGTCAACTACGTTGATGAAACGGATCTTGATCTCGGGAATCTCGCTCTTAAGGATTGAAACTGCTGCAAGAGCCTCAAGAGTAGGAGTCTCACCTGCACATGCAAATACGATGTCGGGATCCTGTCCCTGATCGTTGGAAGCCCACTCCCAGATTCCGATACCCTGAGTGCAGTGTTTAACTGCTTCGGGCATGGAGAGCCACTGAGGTCTGGGATGCTTGGATGCTACGATTACGTTTACATAGTTACGTGAACGGATGCAGTGATCGAAGCATGAAAGCAGGCAGTTAGCATCGGGAGGAAGATAAAGTCTTACGACGTCTGCCTTCTTATTAGCAATGTGATCCATAAATCCGGGATCCTGGTGAGTGAATCCGTTGTGGTCCTGCTGCCATACGGTTGATGCCATGATAAGGTTAAGAGATGCGATCTCTTCTCTCCAAGGAAGCTGGTTGCTTACCTTGAGCCACTTAGCATGCTGAGCAGCCATTGAGTCGATGATACGTGCGAATGCTTCGTAAGTTGCGAAGAATCCGTGACGTCCGGTGAGGAGATATCCCTCGAGCCAGCCCTCGCACATGTGCTCGGAAAGCATGGAGTCCATAACTCTTCCGTCTGCTGCAAGGTGATCGTCATCATCATAACGCTCTGCATTCCAGTCACGGTTCTCTGCCTCGAATACGGCATTAAGTCTGTTGGAATTAGTCTCATCGGGTCCGAAGATTCTGAAGTTCTTAGCTTCTTTGTTAAGCTTGAAGATATCTCTTACGAACTTACCGAGCTCGATCATATCCTGACCGTCGCGCTCGCCGTGTCCCTGAGTATCAAATGCATAATCTCTGAAATCGGGAAGTCTTAAGTCTCTGAGAAGAAGTCCGCCGTTTCCGTGAGGGTTAGCACCGATTCTTGCGTTTCCTACGGGAGCAAGAGATCTGATATCCTCGAATGCTCTTCCATTCTCGTCGAAGAGCTCTTCGGGCTTGTATGAACGAAGCCAATCCTCAAGGATCTTAAGGTGCTCTTCAGGCTTCTCCATGGAGATAGGTACCTGGTGAGCAAGGAAGTTTCCTTCGATCTTCTTGCCGTCAACTACCTTGGGACCGGTCCATCCCTTGGGAGTGCGGAGTACGATCATAGGCCATACGGGACGAGTGGTGTCTCCGGTAGTACGAGCATGCTCCTGAATAGCCTTGATCTTCTCGATAACGGTATCAAGAGTCTCAGCCATGAGCTTGTGCATGGTCATGGGATCGTCGCCTTCTACGAAGTAAGGCTCCCATCCGTTGCCGTGGAAGAAATCAACGATTTCCTGATGGCTCATTCTTGCGAATACGGTGGGGTTAGCGATCTTGTATCCGTTGAGGTGCATAATAGGAAGAACTGCACCGTCGGTAATGGGATTAAGGAATTTATTTGACTGCCATGAAGTAGCGAGAGGTCCGGTCTCTGCCTCACCGTCTCCTACTGTAACTGCAGCGATAAGATCGGGGTTATCAAAAACTGCACCAAATGCGTGAGCGATTCCGTATCCGAGCTCACCACCCTCGTTAATGGAACCGGGAGTCTCGGGTGCACAGTGTGAAGGCATTCCTCCGGGGAATGAGAACTGCTTGAACAGTTTCTGCATACCGGATTCATCCTCTGAAATATTGGGATAAACCTCGGAATAAGTTCCGTCGAGGTAGTCGTTTGCGATATAGAAGTTTCCGCCGTGTCCGGGACCTGAGAGAAGGATAAGGTCAAGGTCATATCTCTTGATGGCACGGTTTAAGTGCACAAAGACAAAGTTCTGTCCGGGTACGGTTCCCCAGTGTCCTACGATCTTCTTTTTTACCTGATCGATAGTAAGGGGTTTTCTGAGAAGGGGATTCTCAAGCAGGTAAAGCTGTCCTGCTGCGAGATAGTTGGCTGCGCGGAACCATCTGTCCATACGGCCGAGAAGCTCATCGGTGATCGGTCCCTTTTCGGGGATCATGACATCTGATGTTTCGTTCATGGAATAACTCCTTTCTTTTACGTCATAGAAATCCATACGATTCTGCCATTATAATACTTCACAAAAGAGCTTTTGTATCTCAGCCTATTGGCAATTTTTGGGCAATTTTTGCTAAATTTCGCACTTTCTTTTTATAAGCATTTACCTAAATAAAAAAATAATTACCAAAAGCAAGATCATTAATTAGTACTCTTTTTGCATAAAATGTACACAAATCGTACGAAACATTCCGGCGTAAAGGCAATTATAAACAACAATTAACGGGTTTTCAGAGAATTTTTTATCTCTTATTTCCACTAATAACATATTTTGGAAAAAATAAAAAGGAAGTCTTTAAAAGACTTCCTTTTTTACGTTCCCGGGCGGATTCGAACCGCCGGCCTTTCGCTTAGGAGGCGAACGCTCTATCCTGCTGAGCTACGGAAACATTATTCTATGGTCTCGCCTTCATCATCGGGATAATTAATGCTTCCCTGAAGCCAGACGATACCTTTGAATCTTCTGCCCGGAACAGGTTCACCGAGCAAATCCATTATATTGATGGCTACATCAAATGTCAAATCATTAACAAGTAAAGTGAGAATATAAACCTGCTCGTGGGAGATATTGTTCATGATCCTGCGGACCTTCACGATCTCGCCGAGGATATTGTACTGATCACACTCCACACCGTAGGGCATTATACTGGTGTAAACGATGCTGTAGATATCTTCATGTCCGACTCTTCTGGATACTTCACTGTAAAGATCCATATCCTGCATGGTCAGTTCTTCGATTGCTTCCTCATTACCCGTTCTTGCATTTTTCAGAAGTCTGTATCTTTCTACCTTCTGAAGCTTTGTCTTCACCTCATCCTCTTCTGATTCTTTTCCCGCAGGGAGAAGGATCGTGCCCTTTATGGAAAGTCCGGCTAGAGTCAGGGTGGTACCCTTTATGGGAAGACGTCCCGAAACCTGGGCACTGATGTAAGGAATCTTATTCTGTATGAAAAAAATAAGGGACATCCCGAGTCTTACATCATCACATATTCCGGCATAGGAATCTCTTGCGGCATGTCTTTCCACGGATACATCTTCCGTTGAAGTAATGCCCGTACCCTTCAGATAGGGAAAATAATAATCTGTGTGAAAAAGATCGTCCTCGGTAAAGGTTCCGGCAGCCGTTATCCCGATGCCTTCACCCACATCTCTTGAAAACTCGGCAAGCATAACGTCATCTAAGGACATGGTGTAGCCCCTCTTGTCATTTTTTTTGACGCTTTGGAGCACCAGGTCCTTGATATCTTCTCTTTTTATTTTACTAAAGCCGATGGCTCGAAGAAATTTATGCATTTACTACCGATATTAATTCTTAGGTTCGATCTTGGTCTTTCCGCCCATGTAAGGTTGAAGAGCCTTGGGGATATTGATGCTTCCGTCCTCGTTAACGTTGTTCTCAAGGAAAGCGATAAGTCCTCTGGGAGTTGCAAGTACTGTATTGTTAAGAGTATGAACAAGGTAAGTTCCGTTCTCTCCTTTGGTCCTGATACCGAGTCTTCTTGCCTGTGCATCACCGAGAGTTGAACATGATCCGACTTCGAAATACTTCTGCTGTCTGGGACTCCATGCCTCAACATCACAGGACTTAACCTTAAGATCTGCAAGATCTCCGCTGCAGCACTCGAGAGTTCTTACGGGAATATCGAGACTTCTGAAGAAGTCTACGGTGTACTTCCACATCTTGTTATACCAGTCCATGGATTCTTCGGGCTTGCAGAGGACAACCATCTCCTGCTTCTCGAACTGATGAACTCTGTACACACCTCTTTCTTCGATTCCGTGAGATCCTACTTCTTTTCTGAAGCAGGGAGAATAAGAGGTAAGGCATTGAGGAAGTTTGTTCTCTTCAATAAGCTGTCCCTGGAATCTTCCGATCATGGAATGCTCACTGGTTCCGATCAGATAAAGATCTTCACCCTCGATCTTGTACATCATGGCTTCCATTTCTTTGAAGCTCATAACGCCGGTAACAACATTACTTCTGATCATGAAAGGAGGGATGCAGTATGTAAATCCCTTATCGATCATGAAATCTCTTGCATAGCTGAGCATTGCGGAGTGCAGTCTTGCTGCGTCTCCGATGAGATAATAAAATCCGTTTCCGCTGGTACGTCCCGCAGCATCCTTATCGAGTCCGCCTATTCTCTCAAGAATGTCGGCATGGTAAGGTACTTCAAATGAGGGAACAACGGGATCTCCGAATTTCTCGTTTTCTACATTTTCACTGTCGTCTTTACCGATGGGTACGGAATCATCGATGAGATTGGGAATGACCATCATGATCTTGGTGATCTTCTCTCCAAGCTCTTCTTCGATCTTCTCCAGCTCTTCGAGTCTTTTCGCTCCGGCTTCTACCTCAGCCTTTTTGGCATCGACTTCCGCTTTAAGCTTTTCAGCCTCTGCGGTATCGCCAGTGCTCTCCGCTTTTTTCATCCTGCCCATAAGTCCGCCGATCTCTTTGGAGATGGTGTTTCTCTTGCTTCTTAAACTGTCGCCTTCCTGCTTAGCTTTACGTACCTGATCGTCAAGATCAGCTACTTCATCAACAAGTGAAAGCTTCTCATCCTGGAATTTCTTTTTGATGTTTTCTTTTACAAGATCGGGATTTTCTCTTATGAGCTTAATGTCTATCATTTTATTACCTCGCTTAACGCAATGTTATTTTTTTAATGCTTTGTTCAGAGCTTCCTGCTCTTCTTTTCCGAGTTCGTGTTCGCACTTTCCTTTTTCTATAACTCTGGTGTAAACATATCCGCCCTCGGGAGAATATACATTATTGATAAGAACTCCGTTGTTTTCCTCATCGAGTATTACCACTACGGCACTCATGTCTCCTCCGAGTTCCTGATAAGCATCATATCTTACGATGCCCATTTTCTGGTATACACCTTTGAGTCTTCCGAAGATCTTACTAATGTCTTCGGAATTTTTGTATGAGTCCTTAAGAAGCTTTTTATTATCCTCGATTATCTGACCGAGTTCTTCTTCAAGACTCTTTCCTCCTTCACCGGATGTGAGATCATCGATCCTTTCGGAAAGTGAAGCGATCAGTTTCTTATTTTTCGAATTCATCGCCATAAGGATAATTATAGCGATGAAACACACACAAAGAACTATCACCCATATTCCGGGATCAAGATTTCCCAGACCGAGCGTACTTAATATACTGCTTTGCAATGCGGCACCTCCAAATGTGACATTCGTGTCAGCTTCTTAATTTTGCTGCTATGCGATCGAGATCTTCATTATTATAAAACTCGATCGTTACGGTACCTGCACCGTTACCCTTACCTGAAATGGATACCTTGGTTCCCACTGCCATTTTAAGGTTCTCTTCCATATCATGGTAGAAAACTTTGAGTGCTTCGTCGGTAACGGGTCTGGGTTTAGCGGGCTTCTTCAATGCATTGACAAGCTTTTCGACATCACGGACATTGAGTCTTTCATCGACTATTCTCTGAGCAACTTCTTCCTGCTTCTCAGTATCTTCGATTGCAAGAAGCGCTCTTCCGTGTCCGGCTGAGATCAGATCTTCGATAAGCATTTCCTGAACTTTATCGGACAGCTTAAGAAGTCTGATGGAGTTGGTAATGGCAGATCTGCTCTTCGAAAGAGTCTCGGCAATTTCATCCTGAGTAAGATCATACTCATCAACCAGTCTCTTGAAACCGCGGGCTTCTTCAATGGGATTGAGATCTTTTCTCTGCATGTTCTCGATAAGTGATATCTCGAGGATCTCTTTCTCACTGTAATTTCCGATGATAACAGGAACTTCTTTTAATCCGGCAAGTTTGGATGCTCTCCATCTTCTCTCTCCGGCGATTATCTCATAATGGTCTCCCCTGTCCTGAACAAGGATCGGGCTGATAAGTCCGTGAATCTTAATTGAATCCGACAGTTCCTGAAGAGCATCCTCATCGAATTTTCTTCTGGGCTGTTTTCTGTTGGGTTCAACTTTATTGATACTTACCATGGTACGGGAATCATCCGTTGCGTTTTTGGACTGTTCCCTTGCAGCTTTGGTATTTTCCTCAGCTGTGTCATTTTTTACCACATTGGGTATCAGTGCATCTAATCCCTTGCCAAGTCCCTTCTTTGCCATTTTTCCCTCCAAAACATTTTATAACACTAGATATTATTGCTCGTCTGCGAGCATTGAGTCTACTTCTTTTGCGAGGTTCATATAAGCTACTGCCCCGCTACATTTGGGATCATATACGGTAATGGGCTGCTCAAATGAAGGAGCTTCCGATAACCTTATATTTCTGGGAATTTTTGCCTCGAATGTATGATACTTTACGGTATTTCTAACGCTGTCGACTACATCGTTGGAAAGTACGGTTCTTCCGTCATACATGGTGAAGAGAATTCCGGTGAGATCAAGTGTAGGATTCATTCTGCTTCTTACCAGATTGATGGTTTCGATAACCTGTCCGAGACCTTCAAGTGCAAGATACTCACACTGAACCGGAACGATCACTCCGGTTGCGGCTGCCATGGAGTTTACCGTGGTAAGACTTATGGCAGGAGGACAGTCGATAAATATATAATCGTACTGGTCTTTTACAAAATCAAGTTCTCTTCTGAGAATAAGATTTGCTTTATCCTTACCGGCCATTTCAATCTCGACTGCTCCGAGATTTACATTGGCAGGAACCAGAGATACGTTTTTTGCTACATCTTTAATGATTGCTTCTGATAATGTGCACTCTTCCAACATTACTTCATATATGGTATTTTCAACTTCATTCTTATTGACACCGAAGCTGCTGGATGAATTTCCCTGAGGGTCCATGTCTATCAGAAGAACATTCTTACCCAGTTCTCCCAATGATGCTGACAGGTTAACTGCCGTACAGGTCTTTCCGACCCCACCTTTTTGATTGGCTATTGCTAAAATTCTATTCATAATTACCCCTTTTCGTAATGCGGACAGTGGTTATTATAGCACGAAATGTTCCACGTGAAAAATTATTCGGAGATTTTTTCACATACTATTTCAAAAGAAATAGAATAGTTTTTCTTCTTATACGTTGTTTCAATTGTTACTTTGTTTTCAATAAATGGAATAATCTCTGCCTGTCCATCCTTTTCATATTTATCAGCTATAAGACAAATCCCTTTTTCCATATCTTTTACTATGGCATAGCCTATATTATATGGATTCAGAAAAGACAGATCATTCATTCTTAGCTCTGTTTCTATTTCTTTATCTTCACCAATTCTTATGATCAGATATTTATCTAAGGCATACTCTTCATCGGAATACATCTTGGTCTGTTCCAATATTTCATACAATATCTTATTTCGCTGATAGTATCTGATTAAACCGATCATCTATTTTCCCTCTTATCCGAATATCAATCCCAGGATCATAAGAACTAAAAAGAATAATAACCAGGAGAATCCAAAAATAAATATTGGTTTCGTCGACGACATCACCAAGTCTATCCAGGGATTTTCCCTTATCCTGTTTATATAGTCCTTTTTTTCATTAAGAGTCCTGTTTTGATGCTCTTCTGTTTTGGGATGATCAATATTTTTATAATAACCATACCATGTACCGCAATAGGGACAAGACGCCGAACCGTTATTTATTCTTTTTCCGCAACAGAAACATTTCATATATTAATCTCTCTATATATAGTGGTCATAAATTCTGTTATTGTGAAACCTTTTTATAAAACCACTACTAATTGTTTCACGTGAAACATATTAACCCAAAATATAGAAAATGTTTCACGTGAAACATAATTATCTAGTATCTGAAGAAAAAGAACAAATATCAAAAACTATATATAGTACCAAAGAGGAAAATAATCACAAAGGTTTTTTGGAAGGAGTACCGGGTTTCCTCGGATAAGACTTAGGACATGATCCATCTTTAGATATAAGGATAAGATTTCTGATCATATCACTGTCCGGCAAAGTAAACTCATCCTCTTTAATGATCGAAGAATTCAAAACCGATAAAGCATGAGCTGCAGCTTCCGCTTCTGAAGATCCTTTATCAGATTTATATGAAATAAAAGTACCACCGGTTTTAACAAACGGTAAACACAGTTCACAAAGAACAGGAAGATTTGCCACGGCACGTGAAACGCAAATATCATATTGTTCTCTCATGGAGGCAACATGACCAGCTTCTTCCGCACGACCATGGTATGTAGATATACCCTTCAGATCAAGAGCAGATATTACATCATCCAAAAATTTCAATCTTTTTTGAAGTGAATCAAATAGAGTTATGGTGAGGTTCGGAAAAATTATCTTTAAAACCATTCCGGGGAATCCTGCACCTGTTCCGACATCGATCAAAGATTTATTACCTGACATATCGATATCTCTTACTATAGTAACGGAATCAATATAATGCTTAATGAGAACATCATCGAATTCGGTGATGGCAGTAAGATTAAGAGACTTATTGGTCTCTATCATCATCTCATAATATGTATCAAGCTTCTGTATCTGATCATCGGATACAGATACACCATATTCAGAAAGATATGAAATTAATTTAGAATAATCATGCATAGATTTATGACACATGTGTCATTTAATTATCACTCAAGTTTTTTCTGTTCAACTTTTCCAGATAAACAAGCAGTACAGAAATATCTGCAGGCGAAACACCTGAAATACGGGATGCCTGTCCGACAGATACAGGTCTGAAATCTTTTAAGTGCTGTCTCGCTTCCAATCGAAGTGAAGGAACATCATCATAATCAATATCTTCGGGAATAAGTTTTACTTCAAGTCTTTCCTGTTCCCTGACCTGTTTTTCCTGACGCTTTATATAACCTTCGTATCTGATCTCTATCTGAACCTGCTCGATAACATCTTTCGGAAGTTCAGGTCTGTCAGGATCCAAGGGTTTTAATAAGTCATAATCAAGTTCCGGCCTGCAAAGAAGTGAAGCAAGTGAAGTTGCAGTGGAAAGAGGTGACGATCCCAGTGATTCGAGATAAGAACAAACATCCTTACCCGCACCGAGCATAATCTCCTTAAGTCTGACTATCTCGGCATCGATCATCTCCTGTTTTTTTAAAACTCCGGAATAGACTTCATCGGAAACAAGACCTACTTTATGTCCGTATTTTCTGAGTCTTAAATCTGCATTGTCCTGTCTTAACAAAAGTCTGTACTCAGCTCTTGATGTCATCATTCGGTAAGGCTCTCTGTTATCTTTGGTAACAAGATCGTCTATAAGTACACCGATATAGCTTTCACTTCTCTTAAGTACCAGGAATTCTTTTCCGAGAATTTCCATTGCAGCATTTACACCGGCAACAAATCCCTGAGCAGCAGCTTCTTCATATCCGCTACTTCCATTAAACTGACCGCCGGCAAATAAGCCTTTGATCATTTTAAATTCAAGATGAGGATACAAGTCCTTTGCATTGATGCAATCATATTCGATGGCATATGCATTTCTGACAATCTTACAATTCTCAAGACCGGGAACTGTTCTGTACATTGCAAGCTGTACATCTTCCGGAAGTGATGAACTCATTCCGTCGACATACATCTCATCCGTATATAATCCTTCAGGCTCTATAAATACCTGATGTGATTCTTTCTCTGCAAATTTTACAACCTTATCTTCTATGGAAGGGCAATATCTGGGACCGGTTCCTTCAATGATACCTGCATAGATTGGAGACCTGTCGAGATTAGCCCTTATGATATCATGCGTTTTCTTGTTAGTATGAGTAAGCCAGCATGACACCTGTTCTTTTTGAATGGAATCCGGATCCGTGGAAAAAGAAAACGGAACTATCCTCTCATCACCCTTCTGCTCTTCCATCTTGGAAAAATCAATTGTTTTTCCATCCATTCGAGCAGGGGTACCGGTTTTAAATCTGCGTAAATTAATTCCCGCATTTCTTAAAGAATCTGACAGATGCGTGGCCGCCTGCAATCCGTTAGGTCCTGTATAAACGATGGACTCTCCGGTAAGGCATCTGGAATTAAGATAAACTCCCGTACACAGTACAACTGCCTTAGCACGATAAACAGCACCGGTCTGTGTTTTAACACCGGTAACTCTTTTTTCAAAAGTTCCTTCTTTAGAATCCGCAGGTATCTCTTCCCATAAAAGCTCGCATACTTCGGCCTGTTTTATGGTGAGATGCTCCTGTGATTCAAGCACCTTTCTCATCTCGACGGAATAATCCTTTTTATCCGCCTGAGCTCTGAGAGAATGAACCGCAGGTCCTTTGGATGTATTGAGCATCTTACTCTGGATAAAAGTTTTATCGATATTTTTACCCATCTCCCCGCCGAGAGCATCAAGCTCCCTTACCAGATGACCCTTCGAAGATCCTCCAATGTTGGGATTACAGGGCATAAGAGCAATGCTGTCCACACTTACGGTAAAGACAACAGTTTCAAGTCCGAGTCTGCTGCAGGCAAGCGCGGCTTCACATCCCGCATGACCCGCGCCTACTACGGCAACATCCATATCAAATTCAACACCGTTACATTTCAGATCCATTTTATTTGCCCATACAGAATTTGGAGAAGATCTCATTTGCAAGATCATCACCGATCTCTTCTCCGATTATAAGTCCGAGAGATCTGTATGCGTCATACAGATCAACGGTATAAATATCAGTTTCCATGCCTGATGATATACACTCGAGAACATTACCGAGAGATTCATCAGCCTGCATTAAAAGTTCTTTATGTCTGAGACCGGTAATAACAACCTCAGATGAAGAATATATCCTACCGGACATAAATAGATTTTTTATGGTTCTCTTAAGATCATCAAGTCCCTGTCCGCCGGAAGCAGACATTACGATACAGGGATATCTGTCAAAAAACTCTTCCTCGGAAAGCTTCTGAAGTGAAGGATCTGCAGAATATCTGAAATGCTCATAAATATCCCCACGTCTGATCTTAAGAGTTTTATCAGCTTTATTTAATATGATAATACATTTTTTCGTATAAACTGATGAAAAGATTTCCATGTCATCAGTAGTAAGAAGTTCGGATGCATCGATCATAAAAAGAACAAGATCCGCTCCCGAAGCAGCATCCATAGCCTTTTTCGTACCGATGCTTTCTATGGGATCATCAGTTTTTCTGATACCTGCAGTATCGGTAAGTTTGAGAAGTATATCATCAAGTCTTACATACTCTTCTATCGTATCTCTGGTGGTTCCGGGAATATCCGAAACTATTGCTCTGTCCTGACCGGTAAGAAGATTTAAAAGTGATGACTTTCCTGAATTGGGACAACCGGCTATACAGGTATTTATTCCCTCTCTTACAAATCTTCCGGAATCATAAGAACCGATAAGTTTTTTTATCTCACCGGAAACTTCCTTAACAACTTCCTCAATATGTTCGTCATATCCAGTAAGATCATAATGCTCGGGATCGTCAATCGCAGATTCAATATAAGCTGTCTCATATAAAAGCTTTGCCCTGAGATCCCTGATCACTTCCGAAACTCTTCCGGACATCTGATCTCTCGACGCTTTTAATGCTGCTTCAGATCTTGATGAAATAAGGTCCATAACAGCTTCAGCCTGGGCAAGATCCATTTTTCCGTTTAAAAAAGCTCTTCTTGTAAATTCACCGGGCATGGCATGAGCCGCACCGTTTTTAATAACAAGATCAAGAACTTTTTTAAGCAGAAAAATTCCGCCATGACACTGTATCTCAACAATATCTTCTCCGGTATATGAATGAGGTGCTCTATATAATAAAACAATACATTCATCTATGGATTCATCGCCGTCTTTTACAAATAAATGTCTGAAAGTAGACGCTTCCATGGAATCAAGAACTTTTCTTCCCTTTGCATCAAAAAGAATATTTGAACATACCAAAACAGCATCAGGTCCGCTGACTCTGATGATTCCGATTCCCGATTCCGACAATGCGGTTGAAATTGCTGCAATTGTAGTTGAAGTTACTTCCGGCATATTTTATAAAAAGGGCCAAGGCAGATGCCATGGCCCTGTAGGGTTTAAATCTTACGGATCAATATCTTCTGCCTCTGCGTCCGTTATAACGTCCGCGATCTCCGGTAGGCTTTACACCTTCTTTGAGAGCAACAACGATATGTCTGTTGGAACCTTCACCCTCACTGTAGGTATATACATAATCGTTATCCTGAAGTGCGGAGTGAATTATTCTTCTCTCATAAGGATTCATTGATTCAAGCTCGTAAGGACGGCCTGTTCTCTTAACCTTTGAAGAAACATTCTTGGCAAGATTTTCAAGAGTTGCTCTTCTTCTTTCTCTGTAGTCTTCGGTATCAACCTTAACTCTGATATACTGCTCGCTTTCCTTATTTACTACAAGGCTTACGAGATACTGGAGAGAATCAAGAGTTGCTCCTCTTTTTCCTATAAGAATTCCCATGTCACTTCCAAGAAGTTCGATATCAAGTGCATTTTCGGAAAGTTCAAAAGAAGTCTTTATCTGAGCTTCAAGTTCCATAGCCTTGAAAACATCTTCAAGGAATTTAACGGCGATAGCTTCATATTTTGCAGGATCAGATACAGGAATGATCTTCTCCGATTCGGTCTTTTTCTCAGGAGCCTCTTCTGCTTTATCTTCTGAAACAGCCACTTCTGCTTTTACTTCTTCAGCGGGAACTTCCTCTGATTTAATACGTGCTTTAATGACTGCATTTTTGGAACCGAGTCCGAGGAATCCCGAAGATCCTTCAGATATAACTACATAATCAAGTCTGTCACTGGTTACTCCAAGATCCTGGCAGGCATCAGTGATCAGATCATTAACCGACTTACCTGTATATTCTTTATAATCCATTTATGTGTGACCTCACTTACTGTTTCTCTTATTAAATTCGCTTACCATATTGGCCTTGGCAGCCAGTGAACCGGGAGCATAATCGGAAGATCTGCTTGTTTCGGCCTCTTCAGCTACATCGGAAGCAGCTGTATTAACATATGAAGCCTTTTTCTGAATACTGCGGGTATTCATAGCGGCATAAGCCTGCATTCTTTCCTGATTTGCCTGAATCTGCTCAATCTTTTTCTGGCTCTTCTCAGCATTCTTTTCGATAAGTTCATCAATATCGATTTTGTCGATACGCTTATTCATTATTATCTGAAGAACAATACGCACAACAGCGTTTGCAGTCCAGTAAATACCCATACCTGCGGGGAAAGTAAAAGCAAACCATACAGACATGAGAGGCAACATAACGTTCATGGTCTTCATGGACTGAGCCATCGAATCTGCGGTAGAATTATCACCTGCAGGCTGAGGCTGGCTGGGAGAAAGCTTAACGGAAAGCCACTGGGTAAATCCTGATAAAAGAGGGATCAGGATAGCCATGAATACAATCAGATATGCATGACTAGCGAGACTATCCTTAATGATATTTATGGGAGTATTGACGATATTGATTCCGAGGAAACTGTTGTAAGTATCAAGAAGTCCCTTGGAAACAACTTTTCCGGATGCATCAAGGGTAGAAAGAATCTGCTGTCCGTCTACATTGGTAAGATTGGCAAGACCATAATGATCACTGATCTGTGCCATATCGGATGTTGATACTCTGTTGAGAACATCGATGATTCCGTTGGTAAGATTACCTTCTTTTGCAAGATTCTTGGAATACATACCAAGAGCGGATTTTACACTCTCGAGTTCAGCGGTATTTTCGGTGATGAATGCGCCATTATCGGCAGTAACGATCTTATCGGCAAGAACTCTGAAAGTATCACCGATCTTGGTTACATAAGCAGGAACCTGATAGATAACTCTGTACAGAGCTATGAGAATAGGGAACTGAATAAGCAAAGTAACACAGCTTCCGGCCTGTGAAACACCATACTTTGCATAAACAGCCTGAGTTTCAGCCTGCATTCTCATCATGGAATCCTGGTCTTTTTTACCATTGTACTTTTTCTGAATGGCTTTAATCTCAGGATTCATCTTAAGCGAAAGCTTAGAGAATTTCTGTTGCTTATAAGTAAGAGGAATCAAACACACATTTACAAAAATAGTAAAAAGTATGATTGCTATACCTATATTAGGGATTCCTATCTTATCAAGAACAAAGAACAATCCCTCCATTATCTTACCGAGTATCCAAACGATATACTTGAAGATAGGAGTGGAATTAGGTGTTAATAAAGTAAAATACATTAAAATCTCCCTGAATATTTCTTCCTCATCTTGGGAACAGGATCATAACCGCCATGTGAGAAGGGATTACATCTCAGGATTCTCCACAAAGCAAGCAGAGATCCGACAAATGCTCCATGTACCTGAATAGCTTCCTTACCGTAAGCTGAACATGTAGGATAATAGGGACATTTGTATCTCTTAAGAGGTGAGAAATATTTCTGATAAATTGAGATTAACCAAATAAGAAATCTCTTCATAATATATATGATCAATTGCCCGCTTTTTGCAGGATGCGATGGGAAGCTGCAAGACCCATCAGAGATTTCACGGTCTCTTCATATGACATTGATGCAGCATTACTTCTGGCAACAAATACTATGTCCAAACCACTATTGAACATATTCTCGGAATTACGAAAAGCTTCTTTAACTAAACGCTTTATCCTGTGTCTTACAACACTGTTTCCGACTTTTTTACTGATGCTTACACCTACTCGGTTAAAGGATTCACCGTTTTTTCTGACATACATGATCAAAAACTTGTCTGCGAAGGAGTTGTGTGTACGGTAAACTTCCGAAAACTGCGAGTTTTTTCTTAATCTTTCCATCTTAAATATGCGGAAAAACAAAGGTCACATCAAATGTGACCTTTACTTTTAAGCCGATAATTTCTTTCTGCCCTTTGCTCTTCTGCTCTGAAGAACCTTACGTCCACCGGCTGAAGACATTCTTGCTCTGAAACCGTGAACCTTGGCATGA
>JAGCUO010000119.1 GCA_017962825.1 Lachnospiraceae bacterium
CGCCTCGTTATGACCGCTTCGATACCTCTCCAGGCGGCTGATTCAGCACAAAAAAAAGAAAAGCGCCAGCACAGCGGCAACGTTTATATTATCAAACACGCCGCTTATAGTCAACAGAAATTTTGAATTTTTTTTACTAATTTTCTTCGGAATCGTTTGCTTCGATTTTTGCCTTTCTTTTAAGGAGAAGAGGCATGATGAGTTCGTCATAAACGAACGAGAAAATTGCAGCAAAAGGAATAGCCAAAACGATGCCCGCAGGACCGAAAAGCTTTCCTCCCACTACGATTGATATAAGAATAAAAGCATCCGGCACTCCGAGTGATCCGCCGAAGATCTTGGGTTTGATCAGGTATCCGTCGACCAACTGTATTACCAAAGTAAAGATCAGGAAAATAAGAGCATACATAGGCTCTACCAGCACAAGGATAAATGAACCAATTATTGCACCTATAAAAGGTCCGAAGGTAGGAAGAAGATTCGTCACACCTACTATTACCGATATAAGGGGTTTATAGGGAAGGTTGAACGCAAACATAAGTACTGCATTGACCACACCCACGATAAAACCGTCAAGAACATCGAATCCGATATATCTGATAAGAATCTCATGGCACTTCTTCCAGAAGGCAGTATGAGTGGAATATGCCTTATCAGTAAGCAAAGCATGGCGAAGTCTTCTGAAACCGGTCTTAAAGCCTTCTTTTCCTGTCAGGAAATATATTGCCAGGATAAAGCCGACAACCAGATTAAACAGGCTGCTTCCCACGCTTACGGAGGTGCTGAGAACTTTACCAAGGTTATTGGGAATCGTCTCGAAAAGACCATACAGAGAATCCTCAAGTGTCTTTTCGAGATTACTAACGTCTATACCGAATTTAGAAAGATTACCTGCAATCTTATCAAAATACTTGGAAATATTTTCCAGGTATGAAGGTGCACTGGAAAACAGTAAAGTAACACTGTCCACAAGCGAAGGAACAAGCGCGACAAACAAAAGTGAAATAGCTAATATAACGATAAGAACCGTTGTTATGACAGCAATAGAATGCCTGGTCTTTTCCTTTTTGATCCTGTGGTACAAAGTCCTTTCAAAAAAGTTAGAAAGAGGGTTCATGAGGTAAGCCATTATTATTCCGCATATTACGGGTGATACCACACTCTTAAACGCAGCAAAGAAATTGCCTATGCCCTCAAAGTGCGTGAGCATGACGTACAGGATCACCGCAAAGCCTGCGGCAAAAGTATTAGCAAACCATTTCTTTTCCAGCAATTCTTTAAGCTTCTTCATAAACGCCTCTGTCTCTTAAACTATGATCATCTCTTCTTCTGATGAGCGAGTATGTATCCTATTGTTCCGGGTGCAAACTCCTCGCGTGCACCGCCCTGCTTTCCTGCGGGCTTGCCGGATCTGTTGTTTCTGTTATCTCTTCTGTCGTTATTTCTTCTGTCATTATCCCTTCTGACATTTTCTTTCTTGGGCTCATTTGAGCTGCCTGATGCTCCGGGAACCTTTCCTGCGGGAGCATCGTCTCCATCAAGCCTCATGGAAAGAGATATTCTCTGCTTGGCAACGTCAACGTCCACAACGCGCACTTCAACTATATCTCCTACAGATACGACTTCAAGGGGATGCTTGATGAATCTGTCGGTCATTCTGGAGATATGTACCAGTCCATCCTGATGAACTCCGATATCAACAAACGCACCGAAGTCGATAACGTTTCTGACGGTTCCTTTGAGGATCATTCCGGGCTTGAGATCCTTGATATCAAGGACATCGCTTCTGAGCACGGGCTTGGGCATATCCTCTCTGGGATCGCGTCCGGGCTTCTCAAGCTCATGGAAAATATCTGTAAGGGTGATCTCACCTATTCCGAGTTCCTCGGAAAGTTTGATCTTATCTGCGGTCATTTCAAATTCTTTGATAGCCTTCTCATCTCTTATCTCACATCCCATCTTATCGAGAAGCTTCTTAGCAGCCGTATAGCTTTCGGGATGTACCGATGTCTGATCGAGAGGTTCCTTTCCGCCGCTTATGCGAAGGAAACCGGCGCACTGCTCAAAGGCCTTGGGTCCCAGCTTGGGAACTTTTTTGAGCTGCGCTCTTGATTCGAATCTTCCGTTTTCTTCCCTGTATGTAACGATGTTTTTGGCAAGAGTTGCGGATACACCGGATACATATTTAAGAAGTGCTGCGGATGCCGTATTAAGGTCAACTCCTACGCTGTTAACGGCATCCTCAACGACACCGCCGAGAGTTTCGGAAAGTTTCTTCTGATCGCAGTCATGCTGATACTGTCCCACACCGATGGACTGGGGATCGATCTTAACAAGTTCGGAAAGAGGATCATGAACTCTTCTTGCAATGGAAGTTGCACTTCTCTGTCCCACATCAAAATTGGGGAACTCCTCGGTTGCAAGTGCACTTGCGGAATATACTGAAGCTCCCGCTTCATTTGTAATAACATACTGAACATGCGCTTCGGGAACTTCGCTAATGATCTCCGCGATAATGGCCTCTGATTCTCTGGATGCGGTTCCGTTTCCGACAGATATCAGGTTAATGCCATACTTTTTAATAAGCGCTTTTACTATTTTCTTGGATTCCTCTACCTTGTTCTGAGGCTCTGTAGGATATATGACAACAGTGTCAAGAACTTTTCCGGTAGGATCTACAACGGAAAGTTTGCATCCGGTTCTGAATGCAGGGTCCCATCCAAGCACGGTGCATCCCGCGATAGGAGGCTGCATAAGAAGCTGCTTTAAGTTCTTGCCGAATACGTCGATAGCTCCATCTTCCGCTCTGGATGTAAGATCACTTCTGATGTCTCTTTCGACCGCAGGTGCAATGAGTCTGTCATATGCATCCTTAACGGTATCTTTAAGGAATGGTGTGGTGAACTCGTTATCTGCGGTGATGAACTTCTTCTCGAGATAACCGATACAGTTTTCTTCGGGAGCCTTAACCGAAACGGTAAGGATCTTTTCAGCTTCTCCTCTGTTAAGAGCAAGAACTCTGTGTCCGGCAACCTTCTTAACAGGCTCGTTGTAATCGTAGTAATTGGTGTATACGGATTCTGCCTGAGGATCCTTGGCGCTTGATACGATAAGACCCTCATTAACGGTAAGCTCTCTGATAAAGCTTCTTACATCAGCATCATCGGAAATTCTCTCCGCAATGATATCGCATGCTCCCGCAATGGCCGCAGCAACATCTTTGACTTCTTTTTCTGCCGCTTTGACAGCCGCTTCCTTGGTATCATTCTCAGGCTTTATGACACCGGTGACATATTTTGCAGCTTCATCTTCAACAGGTGAGGTTGCATTCTGTGCCTGGATATAATCCGCAAGAGGTTCAAGGCCTCTTGCTTTAGCCGCAAGTGCCCTGGTCTTTTTCTTCTGCTTGTAAGGTCTGTAGAGATCCTCGAGGGTAACGAGTTTTTCGGCAGCCTCTATCTTAGCTCTGAGTTCATCGGTAAGCTTGCCCTGCTCGTCGATCGAAGCGATGTATGACGCTTTCTTCTCTTCGAGATTTCTGAGATAAACAAGTCTCTCGTGAAGAGATCTGAGCTGCTCATCGTTAAGTGAGCCCGTAACTTCCTTTCTGTATCGTGCAATGAAGGGGATGGTGTTTCCTTCATCGATAAGTCCGACTGCGGCATCGACCTGTGTCTTCTTTATTCCGAGTTCTTCCGCGATCTTAAGAGATATGTCCAATTTTTGCCTCCAATATTTTCTCCGCTAATTTAATATCTTCCGGAGTAGTAATCTTGATATTATCGTAACTTCCCATGACAAGTTTTATTTTGGTTCCCAGATACATATTTACCATCTGTGCATCATCGGTTATCTCGGGAAGTTTGATATCCTTGTTTTGTTTGCTGTCTTCATATGCTTTCTTTGCGAGCAGGCACGCTTTGTATATAACATCCGTGGTAAAACACTGCGGAGTCTGCATCAGCCATACGTTTCTTCTCGGCGGTTCTTCCGTTACGATGCCGTTTTCATCCGCTAGTTTAACGGTATCCTTGGTGGGAACCGCTGCAACGCATCCCTGATCTTCGCTTACATTATCAAGACATCTTTTTATGATCTCATCATCCACAAAAGGTCTTGCTCCGTCATGGATGAGTATGACTTCAGGTTTTCCTTCGAATGCTTCGCATCCGTTCTTCTCACATACAGCGAGCACTCCGTTTACCACGGACAGATATCTTTCCTCGCCGCCCGTAACTATGTGGCTTACTTTATCGAAGTCTCCGCGGTCTACGATATCTCTTATGGTACCGATATCTTCGGCACCCGATACCAGAATGCATTCATCTATGAGATCCGATTTTTGTATTGTACTCAGGCTGCGGCTTATTAGAGGCTCTCCTCCGATGTGAAGGAACTGTTTGGGAATATCGCTTCCCATCCTCTTGCCTCTTCCGCCGGCCAGAAGTATAAGTGCGTTCTTTTTTCTCATATTTTAAAAACGCCCTTCCTGTCGCCTATGGAAAGATTCGGAACTGCATTAAGATCAAGTCCGCTTCTGTATCCCAGCAGGTATTCATAGGAACCCGCAACTCCTATCATCGCCCCGTTATCGGTACAGTATACCGGCTGAGGTCTCATGAATTCTATACCCGCCGCCGCACATTCTTTTTCAAATGCTTCGCGGAGTGAAGTGTTTGATGCAACGCCGCCGGCGATGGCAAACTTCTTAACTCCCCTGTCTTTGGCCGCCTGCATGCTGTGGCCTACGAGAGTATCAACAACCGCTTTCTGAAACGAAGCTGCGACATTTGCGGAATTAATTGTCTCGCCCTTCATATTGCACGAATTGAGATAATTCAAAACCGCTGACTTAAGGCCGCTGAAGGAGAAGTCATATTCATTCTCGCGAACCTTCGCCCTGGGAAAATCTATGGAATCGGGATCGCCGTTTCTTGCTTCTTTATCGATCTTAGGTCCGCCGGGATAACCGAGGCCGATGGCTCTTGCAACCTTGTCAAAAGCCTCACCCGCAGCATCATCGCGCGTTCTTGCTATGATCTCATATTCTCCGTATCCTGTTACATTGACAAGGTGTGAGTGTCCGCCCGATGCAACAAGGCACATAAACGGCGGCTCCAGGGACGGATTATCGATGAAATTGGCGCAGATATGACCTTCGATATGGTTTACTCCCACTACCGGAATGCCTGCTGCCCACCCGAGAGCTTTGGCATGTGCAACTCCTACCAGAAGTGCACCCACAAGTCCCGGGCCGTATGTGACTGCTATGGCGTCCATATCCTTAAGTTCTTTGCCCGCTTCGGACAGAGCTTTTTTGACAACCTGATTTATCTTCTCGATATGACCTCTGGATGCTATTTCGGGAACGACTCCCCCGTAGACGGTATGAAGATCTATCTGGGAATAGATAACGTTGGAGAGAACTTCTCTGCAGCCTTTTATGACAGATGCCGCCGTTTCATCGCAGGATGATTCTATGCCGAGAACAAGCAGCTCTTTATTTTCCGTTAATTCATTACTCATAATCATTTATCACCGGACTGATCCTGTGAAGGAGCGCCCTCACCGGTCAGATCCACGTTTTCATACAGATCCCATCCGAATATCTTCCATCTCTTATCGTTGGGGTCTTTTCTAAGCAAATATATAAGGCGAAGCGTGCTGGACCGGTTGTTCTCGGTCACGTTGTATGTGCACATGAGCCTTGCAAAATGGAATCCGTCACGGTCATAATAATCGACATTGGTGGAATTGGCGACGGATGCATTGGTTATCTTCCTGTCGTTTGCTCTGTTTTCTTCGATATCCTGATGAAGTCTTACAAGATATGTTCCGGTTTCATTGATCGCCTGTAGATCGGGATCGAATAATTCCCTGGCTCTTACTCCGAGTGAATCGATCTCTTCATTTGTTACATCATCACGATAATAGCAAAGCATTATATCGTTGTAATACTTCATGACTTCCTTGGGAGTGGGTGGATAATCATTGGTAATATCCCTGGAAAGAGCAAGCTCGACTGCCGTCATGGTGGCGTCTTTTTGAGCGCTCTTAGCCCTTCCGGCCAGATAGGAATAGTATCCTACAAGACCGAAAACAAGGATGATTATTACAATTGTCACACGTATCTGTCCGGACTTCATGGGATCCTTCCCGTTTACTCGTCAAAGTTCAGTTCCATGGTCTCACCGTCTTCGGGAATAAGAGTGTTTTCAAAGATCTTCTTAACACCCGAAGCATATCTGGATGCACGCCCAATGGATGGTGAAAAATGTGTAAGCCACAATTTATCTACACCTGCATCTGCCGCAAGCTGTGCAGCTTCATACATGGTCATATGTTTCTTCTTAAGTGCTTTCTGCTCATCCTCGGGATCACCGTACATTCCCTCAAGTATGCACAGATCGCTTCCTGCGGCATTTTCACTGATCACAGGAACAGGTCTCGTATCGGTACAATAGGTAAGCTTAATGCCTTTTCTGTCTGGTCCCATGACCATCGAAGGAACATAGGTCATATCTCCGTCTTCGACAGTCTCACCGTTTTGCAGTCTGCTCCAGAACTTGAGCGGAATATCTGCAGCAAGCGCGGCATCTTTATCAAACTTTCCCGCTCTGTCTATCTCAAAAGTAAATCCGTAGCAGGTTACACTGTGATTTACTTTGAATGCTTTAAGTCTGTATCCGTGGGTTTCAATGATATGCTCCGCACCGGAAAACTCATGCAGTCTTACTTCAAAGGGAAGCTCGGGTGCGATGACCCTGAGTCCCGAAACAACTCTCTCTAGTCCCTTGGGACCGTATATATCTATTGCCTCTGTCCTGTCGGAATTGGCCATATCAAGAAGCAGTCCGGGAAGTCCGCTTATATGATCCGCATGATAATGTGTAAAGCAGATCACATCGATCGGATTGGGACTCCAGCCACGTTCTCTCATAGCTATCTGTGTTCCTTCACCGCAATCGATGAGAAGCGAGCTGCCGTTATATCTGACCATAAGAGAGGTCAGCCATCTGTATGGAAGCGGCATCATTCCGCCGGTGCCCAGAAGCGTTACATCAACCATAAATTCTCCAAATCAATTCTTACGGATCCACATGATGTTTGCATCCTCTTTGGGATCCTCGTAAAAACCGGGGCGTATGCCTTCACTTACAAACCCGGCATTTTCATAAACCTTTATCGCAGGCACATTGGATACTCTTACCTCAAGAGTAAATTCCTCAACTCCCGCTTCTCTTCCTGCAGCTATCAGTTCCTTCATCAGCTTTTTGGCAATTCCCATATTTCTGAATTCGGGAAGAACCGCAACATTATCGATATCGCCTTCGCCGCTAATGATTCTCATTCCTGCGGTTCCCACGATCTTTCTTGCACCTTTATCGACAACTGCCTCCGCCACAAGATAAAGAGCATCGGACTCTTCCATGAGATGTCCGAATTCCCTTGCGGACCAGGGTCTCGAAAAACACTGCGTCTCGATATAAGCCAAAGGGCCGATATCACTTACACCCATTTTTCTGATCTTAAGTTCACTGATGTTTTGTGCCATATGCATCCCCTCCTCATCAGGACCACAATGATAGGTTCTTTATTTTCTCAGATCAAAATTCTTGGCGCCTTCTCTTTCCGCTTGGGATACTCTCAGATATGTGGGGGAGTGATCATCCGCATTTACGTAAGACCCTTCCGCGTACATCTTTGATCCCAGCACTGCAACCGAAGCTGCATTTTGTCTGTTCAAATGTGCAGGTGCGAATCCAAAAGGAACCGTCACGCTGCTTTCGAGAATCTGTTTATATGCATCCGCTCCGTCTCCGAGGAAAATGACTTCTTTTCCGAGAGAATTAATACGGCCTGTCATATCTTCAACAGCTACGGCTTCTCCCTCGATATGAGTCACAAGATCGCCGTTTTCGAATCCGTAAAGAGCGGTATAAACCTGATTTCTCCTGGCATCCATCATGGGGCATACATAAGCGCCTGCGCCCCAGAGATTATATGCAAGTCCCGAAAGTGTAGGAACTTCAATAACGGGAGCATCTGCTGCCATAGCTATCGCCTTGGCGGTTGCAGAACCTATCCTGAGTCCGGTAAAAGAACCCGGCCCTGCGGATATGGCCACCGCATCAAAATCTCCGGCATTTGCCGATATCTCCCTGCAAATGGAATCTATCATCGGCAAAAGAGTCTGAGAATGTGTTTTCTTATAATCGGTGGAACTTACCGCAAGTATGCATCCGCGTTCTCCGGGATCACCCTCCCAGATTGCGGCACTCGCAACAAGTCCCGACGAATCTATCGCAAGTATCTTCATATATCCGTAACCGTTATCTTCCGATAATCAAATCCTTTTTCGTTGTCTCTTTCCACTTTTATCTCTGTGATATGCTCGGGAAGAAACTCTTCGATGTTGCCAGCCCATTCTATAAGGCACGCACCGTCTCCGTAAAAATAATCCGTATATCCTATCTCTTCCATTTCGGACGGATCTTCTATCCTGTAAGCGTCATAATGATATAAGGGAATCCTTCCGCCTTCGTATATCTGCATGATGGTGAAAGTAGGACTTGTTACGTTCTCGGTTATTCCGAGTCCTTCGGCAAATCCCTTGGCAAAAACCGTTTTGCCCGCTCCCAGATCTCCATCGAGGGTATAGACGCTTCCCGGCTTTGCTTCCCTGCCGAACCTGACGCCAAGCTCGTGTGTATCATCCGCGGAAAAGCTTTCTATGATCCTGCATGAAGGATTTTCAATGGTTTCTTTTAACATTTGATATTCACCTTATCCGGAGCCATATTCCGGGATATGCACTGAATCACCAAAGGTATCTTGTCACCAAGCTGATTCCTGGGAAAGATCGTCGCTCCGGTACGGGAAGTAAATACCAGGATGCTTCTGGATGTGGACACTGCCTTTATGCAGTTCTCCCATTTGATGGTCTCTTCGCTCTCACCCTGTGATACGGTAAGCCCCTCATCGTCCAGACGGTAATGAAGGGGATTCTTAAAAGCAGGGCTCAGAGCCGCCACCTGTGCGCTTCTCATCAAAAGAGTTACGGGCAGATATATCACTACTATGGCACCGAGAACTGCCAGCGGGTAATTCGCGCTGTATATCCCCCACACTACGGCTGCAAAACCGATTATCTCGGCCAGGATATTGATGAATTTTCCGTAGGTGTATTTCAGGTTGTAATCATACAGATCGGCCTTTCCGATCTTAACATCACATTCGATCATAATGTCCCTTTAAAAGCCCCAAAATAAGCGATTTTTAAACCGCCGGGCATAGTGGCGCAATATACACAAAATATCATCTTATTTTACCGTAAAAGCAGTAAAAAAGCAATGAGCGGCGGTCTTTTGAACCGCCGCTCATTGCTTGATTATGGGAGGATTTATTAATCTTTAGATATCATCTTTCCGCCACGCTTAGAGACGACATCGAAGATAACTGCTGCCAAGAGAACCAAACCTTTTACAACCTTCTGCCAGTTGGCATCTACGCTCATAAGAGACATACCGAGGTTGATGATACCCATGAGAACCGCACCGATGATAACTCCGGGAACGGTACCGATTCCGCCGTATGCTGAAGCTCCGCCGATGAAGCAGGAACCGATGGCATCCATCTCGTAGTTCTGACCATATGTAGGCTGAGCCGAGGTAAGTCTTGCGATGGTGATCATTCCGGCAAGTGCTGAAAGGAGTCCCATGTTTGTATATGCAAGGAAATAAACCTTGTTGGTGCTGATACCGGAAAGCTTGGTAGCCTTCTCGTTACCGCCTACCGCATAGAAGTAACGTCCTGTCTTGGTATTGGAAGTGATGAATCCGTATACCAGAACGACGATCATAACCCAGATAAGAACGGTGGGGATACCCTTGTGCTGTGAAAGTCTGAATGTAAATGCAAGAATTACCACAGAGATGATAACTGTCTTAGCCCAGAAGAAAGCAGCCTTTTCCACTTCATAGTGCTTCTTGACCTTGTTGATCCTGCTTCTGAACTGAAGGAATACGAAAATCGCTGTTGCAATCGCACCTGCTAAAAGACAGGTAATATTTAAGGGATTGTCTCCGAAAACATCAGGGATATAGCAGTTTGCACCGCCGCCGAATACATTTACGAAAGTAGTGTAATCCTTGATGGAAATGGTGAGTCCGTCGAGAACCACGTTGGAAAGTCCTCTGAAGATGAGCATACCTGCAAGGGTTACGATGAAGGGAGGGATTCGAACGTATGCGATCCAGAAAGCCTGGAATGCACCGATCAGAATACCGATTGCGAACATGGCAAGTACCGTAAAGATAAAGGGTACGTGGTACTTTGTCATGAGGATCGCACCCACAGCACCGGTAAAACATACAACCGAACCTACGGAAAGGTCGATGTTACCACCTGTCAGTATGCAGAGAAGCATACCGGTTGCAAGAACGAATACATATGCATTCTGCGAAATGAGGTTTGATACGTTCATGGGAAGCAGAATCGATCCCCCGGTACGTATTGCGAAAAATCCGAGCACAAGAATGAGTACAATGATCATCGTGTACTTCTTGACCAGATCAAGTATTTTTGTCTTATCCATTTTCTTAATTCTCCTTCGTATCCTTCTTATGCCGTTTTAATGATATGAGACATGATGATCTCCTGGCTTGCTTCGCTTCCCTTGAGCTCAGCTACCATCCTGCCTTCATTCATGACATAGATCCTGTCACACATTCCGAGTATCTCGGGCATTTCCGACGAAATCATGATAACCGACTTTCCTGCTGCGACCAGATCATTCATGATGCAGTAGATCTCGTACTTTGCACCGACATCAATACCTCTTGTAGGTTCGTCCAAGATCAGGATATCGGGATCAGTGTACATCCACTTTGCAAGAAGCACCTTCTGCTGATTTCCGCCCGACAGATTACCTACATTCTGTTCAACGGTAGGACATTTGATATTAAGCTTTCCTCTGTATTCGGAAGCTACGTTGTACTCTTCGTACTTATCGATAACACCGGCCTTGTTGGAAACACCGGAAAGATTAGCCAAAGTAGTGTTGATCTTGATCGGATTGGAAAGGATAAGTCCGTTTCCTTTTCTGTCTTCCGTTACATATGCGAGGCCGTGCTCAATGGCACTCTTTACAGAATCAAGTTTTACCTCTTTTCCGTCGATGATGATCTTACCGCTGATCTTGTCGCCGTAGCTCTTTCCGAAAAGGCTCATTGCAAGCTCGGTACGTCCTGCACCCATAAGTCCGGATATTCCTACGATCTCACCCTTTCTTACGTTGATATTTACATTATCAACAACCTTTCTCTCGGAATACAGAGGGTGATATACGGTCCAATCGCGGACCTCCATCTTGATATCTCCGATATCGGTACTTCTCTTGGGGAATCTGTCGGAAATCTCTCTTCCTACCATACCCTTGATGATCCTTCCCTCTGAGAAGTCATCAACCTTCTTGTCAAGGCTTTCGATGGAGCAGCCGTCGCGGATAACCGTAATCTTGTCGGCTACGTAAGATACTTCATTGAGCTTATGTGAAATGATGATGGAAGTCATTCCGTTAGCTTTGAATTTAAGAAGCAGTTCAAGAAGTGCTTTGGAATCCTCTTCGTTCAGTGAGGATGTGGGCTCGTCCAAAATAAGAAGTTTTGCGTTCTTGGCAAGTGCCTTGGCGATCTCGACAAGCTGCTGCTTACCTACGCCTATATCTTTGATAAGAGTCTGCGGAGATTCTTTAAGGCCCACCATTTCGAGGTATTTCTTCGCAAGCTCGTTAGTTTCATTCCAATTGATAACCTGTCTTCCGCCGCGCTCGTTTCCGAGGAACATATTCTCGGCGATGGTCATATATGGTATAAGGGCGAGTTCCTGATGAATTATTACTATGCCCTTGTGTTCGCTGTCTTTGATAGTATGGAACTGGCAGATTTCGCCGTCATAAACAATGTCGCCCTCATAACTTCCGTAAGGATATATTCCGCTGAGGACATTCATAAGAGTTGATTTTCCGGCACCGTTCTCACCGACAAGAGCATGTATTTCGCCTCTGGCCACCTCAAGGCAAACATTGTCGAGAGCCTTGACACCGGGGAAGGTTTTGGTTATTTGCCTCATTTCAAGTATATTATCGGCCAATTTTACTCCTCCTTGCATACATAATGCATACGCTCTACCCCGACAACAGGCGGGGGTTTACCCCGCCTGAGTCTGTATTGGGCAATTCTTATTACTTAAGCTGATCAGCTGTGTAGTAACCTGATTCGATAAGAAGCTCTTCATAGTTGGTGATGTCAGCGAACTTGGGCTCGCAGAGATATGAAGGGATAATTCCGGTTCCGTTGTCATAGGTCTCTCTATCGTTGATAGGAGCATCGGTTCCGTTCATGATTGCGTTAACCATCTCTACGGTCTTAGCTGCGAGGTCACGGGTATCCTTGAAGATGGACATTGCCTGCTTTCCTGCGATCATGTTCTTAACGTTAGCGATGTCACAGTCCTGACCGGTGATGATGGGCCAGTTGTCGTGATTTGCTGCATAGTTAGCTTCAAGAGAGTTGGTAACACCCATAGCGGTTGAGTCGTTGGATGCAAGAACAGCGTCAAGCTGGGTTCCGTCAGCATAGTTAGCGGAGATGATAGCATCGAATCTGTTCTGAGCATTCTCGGTTGACCATCCCTGGGTAGCTACGGTTGCGAAATCGGTCTGGCCTGATCTTACAACGAACTGGCCGTTGTCGATGTAGGGCTGAAGAACGTCCATAGCGCCGCCAAAGAAGAATCTTGCGTTGTTGTCTCCGGGATCACCGGTGATAAGCTCGATGTTGAAGGGGCCGTCGCCGTTAGCGAGGTTGAGCTGCTGCTCAATGTACTGTCCCTGCTTGGTTCCTACCATGATGTTATCGAAGGTAGCATAGTAGGTAACTGCATCGGAGTTCATGATAAGACGGTCGTAAGCGATAACTGCGATGCCTTTCTCCTTAGCCTGCTCGAGAACGGTTCCGAGTGAATCGCCTTCGATAGCTGCGATAACGAGTACCTGGCATCCTGAGGAGATCATGTTCTCAATCTGAGAAACCTGAGTAGCGATCTCGTTGGAAGCATACTGAAGGTCAACTTCGTATCCTGCTGCCTCAAGCTGCTCCTTCATGTTCTCGCCGTCCTGGTTCCATCTCTGGAGATCCTTGGTAGGCATTGAAACACCGACTCTTCCGGCACCCTCTACAGTAGTAGCGGGAGTATCAACATCAGTATTACCTGCGTCAACAGTAGTGGTGTCATTGCTTGCAGCGGGTGAAGCGGGGGTGTTTCCGCCTGCGGTATTTCCGCATCCTGCGAGAACAGATGTAAGCATCGAAGCTGCAAGTAACAAACTAAATACTTTTTTCTTCATTTTTTCTTTCTCCTTAATAGGGATATTTATTTGTTACACATATATTATTAACACTTTATAAATGGAATTAATTTTTAGTCATCTTGATATTTTTTTCTTCGTGAAATGGTTTTCCGACCTTCTACGGGCAATTTTTTGCAGTTTTCCCCGTCGAAAAACGCAAGATATTACCCGAAATTATGTCAACCCCAATAAAAAAAGCCCGAAAATTCGGGCTTTTTCCTAATCTGCAAAAAATTATCCTGTTATAAATTTGTCAAGGCATCTGTTCGGGATCGTATAAATAGACATCTTCCTTGAGGTGGAATCCGCTGGCTATTATGACCTCATCCATATTATCGGCAGTAACTGCGATGGGTTCCAGACCTATGTAAGGTATGGTATATGTTCCGTCATCGATCGTAGTGATATCATCACCTGTCAGTTCTTCACCGCAGGCAAGAGCAATGGCGCACTCTGCGGCACGCTTCGCAAGCTTTTCCACGGGCTTATATACGGTCATTGTCTGTGTGCCTTCGATTATCCTCTGGCATGCCTCCAGATCCGCATCCTGTCCGACCACCATCACGTCTCCCGCAAGTCTCATTACGGAAAGAGCCTGTATTACCTGACCCGCGAGATTATCATTACCGCACATTATGGCATCTGCCTGTCTTACAAGATCTCCGTGAGTATATACATAATCCGCCGCAAGCTCCGCTCTCCATCCGTCGCAATGCATGGTATCGAGAATATCTATCCTGTATTTATCGCACACATCGGTAAAGCCGTTTTCCACAAGGGGTACATTATTGTCCGTGGGAGATCCGCCCAGCATCAGCACATTGCCGTCAGCAATACCGTTACTTAAAAGTGCTTCCGCCATGAGCTTACCGACTTTATAGTTATCGAAAGAGATGTACAGATCCGCATTGGAATTGGTTACGAGTCTGTCATATGCGATTATCTTGATACCGGCATCCCTTGCCTTTTCAACCGTCTCTCTCAGGGATTCGGAATCGATGCAGATTATGACAATAACATCCACACCCTTGGCAATCAAGTATTCTATCTGTTCCTTCTGCTTTTCAACATCACCGTTGGCGTTCTGAACATTTACCGTAGCGCCCAGCTCCTTGGCTGTTGAAACGAATACATCCCTGTCTCTCTGCCATCTTTCTATTACGAAAGAGTCAAAACTCATTCCGATCTCAATGGTATCATTTCCCTCTCCGGAGTCCGTCTCCTGAGTTCCCGCGGGAGCATCGCATCCCGTCAAAAGAAGGAGAAACGCGGCGATAAGCGCGGTTATTTTCCTTTTCACTTACTTGCCCTCTCTGTACTCGGTGGGAGTCACGCCCACATTCTTTTTAAATGTCTTACTGAAATAATTGGGATCGGAATATCCTACCTTTGCACAGATCTCTTTCATGGATAGCTGTGTGGTAGCCAGAAGTTCTTTGGCTTTATCCATTCTGAGTCCCGTAAGATAGTCTATGAAATTCTCTCCCGTTCCTTCTTTAAAGATCCTGCTCAGATAATACGAGCTGATATTTACTTCCCTTGAAACATCCTCAAGAGTGATGTTGTCGGTATAGTTATTCTCAATATATTTCTTGGCAGCCTCAATAGCATCATTGGAGCTTTCTTCACGCTTGGTGGAAATATTCCTGCATGAGAATATGAGTCTGTCGGAAAGCCAGTTCCAGAGACTGTCCGTATCATCAATGGACATAAGCGTGGGAAGATAATCTCTGCGGTTGGATATGTTATATACCATACCGCCGCTGCTGTATGAGATATGTTCTGCACGAAGTGCAAACTCAAGTATCTTGAGTCTGATATCCATTATGTCTCCGCCGCGGATATATTCAAAATATTCCTTGGCTGCATTAAGAGCAGCTTCGGTTCTTCCTTTTTCAACCTCTGCAAAAATCTTCCTCTCGATATCAACGGGATAGTTCTCCGAATATTCGCATCCGATGGGAAGGTCGTCCGCATGTGCCACGGTATTGGTAGTAAGGAGAAGTGCGTTCACCGCATCTCTGTAGGAACTTTCCATATCCCTTATCTTCTCTACTCTTCCGACGCCTATTCTGAATGCGATATCGGTACGTTCTCTTAATTTGTGGGCTAGTTCCCTGGCCCTTCCGATGACCTCAACTCTTTCATTGTAGTCCATCGTATTATTTTCAAAAGGAATCAGAATCGCTATCTTATTACCCATTACCGAGCCGACGATACCGCCGAAATAATCTTTGATATAACTTCTTATATTCTGATAGTGCTGCTGAAGTTTGACACCGCTTCCGACCGCGTTGGTCATGTGGTTGCCTTCTGCGGCATCACCGGATACGATGACCATCATATAGCCGTAATCTGCGGTTATCTCCAGCATGGATCTGTAGTTTTCTATATCCTCATCGAAATACTCATGAAACAGGATATTATAGATAAGGCCGTTCTCAAGGATGGGTACAACGGTCTCAAGTTTCTCTCGTATAAACAGATCGTTGGAGCGTCTTTTCTTTTCCTGATCCACCAGCGCCATGGCATTTTTCAGAGCCGTGATCATACGGTTCCTGTCCATGGGTTTGGTCATATATTCTATGGCACCGAGTTTGATGGCTTCCTGAGCGTAATCGAACTTATCGTATGCGGACATAACAATGAAAATAGTATTATCATTGCTCTTTCTGATCTCACGCATCGCATCGAGTCCGTTTATACCCGGCATCTGAATATCCATCACGGCAATATCCGGATGAAAGGTCTCGGCAAGTTCTATGACCTTTCTTCCGGTTTTGGCATGATCTATTATGCAGCTGTCTCCGAATTCTTTTTCAATGATGAAAGATAGTGAATCGATAACTATTCCTTCATCATCCGCAAGTAATATTTTATACATCCCCGGTCCCCCTGGTGTCCGTACTCAGATACATGATAAATTTGGTACCTTTACCCTCGCCCTCGCTCTCGATGTGAAACACATCTTCTTCCCCGACAAAGAGCTTAAGTCTGGCGATAACGTTGTCCATACCGATACCGTTTGATTCCTTCTTTACCAAACCGGGTATCGGAGTTCCGTTTAACAAACCTTCTATCATCTCGGGACTCATTCCGATCCCGTTGTCCTCGATGCTTATGCAGGCTTTATCATCCTGCCTGTAAACTTTCATCCTGATGCGTCCCTCACCCATCATATCTCTTATACCGTGATTGACGCAGTTTTCGACAATGGGCTGAAGTATCATGCTGGGCATCTTGACATTCATGAGGGAATTATCGATCTCTTTTTCATACAGGATATCACCGGAAAATCTTACATTCAGGATATAGATATAATTATCAACCAGCTCTATCTCTTCTCCGATGGTAACAGTCTTGGAACCTTTCTTAACATTATATCTGAAAAATTCCGCCATGACCTGAACATACTCATAGGTCCTGTCCGCTCCCTCCATCATGGCAAGCTGAGCGCCCGCATTGAGTGTGTTGAAAAGAAAATGGGGATTGATCTGTGCCTGAAGGTATTTAAGCTGGGCATCCTTAAGATGGGCTTCCATCATCAGCTCTTTTTCTTTGAGCATTCTCTCGGTCTCGGCATTTTCCCTTATCTGCCTGATGTAATCCCTGATACTGACAACCATCTGGTTAAAGGCTTTTGTAACTACTCCGACTTCATCCTGTGATATTTCTTCAAGAGGTTCAAAATCGAAATTACCTTTACCAACATCATCAGCTCTTCCCGCCAGCACCTTGAGAGGGCTTATCAGATTGGCAGTGAGTCTTAAGATCAGAAGTGCGTTGACTATGATGACTGCTATAAGTATAAGGTTTCCGCCCTGTTCGAAGCTTTTGAAGGCAGTTACCATCTCACGATAGTTATCGGAATTTTCCTTGAACTGTTCGTTGTTAAGGCTGTAGATGTATGCACTTATATAACCGTAGAGTTTGGTAGCTTCTTCGTAGTGGCTTCTGTATTTCTCAACATTACGTCCGCGCTTTGCTTCGATGGTAAGGGCAACTTCCTCAAGATATGCATTGGACATGTTTTTGATGGAATACTCCATTCTGTCCAGAAGTCTTCCCGTTACAACATCGGACAGTTCTTCGGCCTGCTCAGAATAAACCTGCGTCGATCTGTAATAGTTCTCCAGTGAATCACTTGTCTTGGCATTCAGATATTCCGTCATGGAATCCTGAACCCAGTTTAATGAAACGGACAATTCATTCAGCTGGAGATTGGCCTGATATACGGTATCGATCCTTCGGGACATTATATTGATACCCGCAAGAAGCACTATGTTGATAAAGAAAACGAACAAATTCGCCACCAGCGATATCGAAGTGAGTTTTATCTGGAGTGGCATGTTGCGGAATCTAGTTCTCATCCTCATAGCCCTCCATATACTCCGCAACATTGTCCTTGGTGATCACGGAAATGTCCGACGTGAAATACTGGCTGGTATATCCGTACTGGAAATACTCGGTAAGTGCATTTACACTGTAACGTCCCATCTGTTCGGTGTCGGTGGAAATGGTTGCATAGATAACATTTTTGTCTATTCCGTTTAAGATAACTTCCGAATCATAGTATCCGAGTATATCGACAAGACCTACCTCGTTGTAATCTACAACAGTCTGGTAAGCAGCAATTGTATCCATTTCATTGAGGCATACCACGATCTCGGGAAGAGATTCTCTTGCTTTGAGCAAAAATGTCTTAATGGATTCTTCCACGGACAATTCACTGGTGGTATCAACACCGTAGATGGTAAGTTCGATGGGCGGATGAGAGTCTCTCATCTCGTTATCTTCGGCATCCACCGTCTCCTGTACCGCAGTGAACATAAGATTCTGGGCGGCATTTGCGGAATTGGCATCGGCAAATATAACCACCTCGATCTTATCGTTGGTAAACTTCTTCTCCTGAGCTATCTTCAGGATCAGCTCACCGTACTGTTTTCCCAGATTATAGTTACTGACTCCCACATAACTGAGTCTTTCGGATGCGGAGTTGTCATTATATAAAGTAACAACCTGAATCCCGTTCGACTCGGCCTTGTCTATGAGCGTAGTCATCTCTTCGCTTTCATCGGCACTTACTATGATGCCGTCCGCGCCGGAGACGGTCGCTATCTCCATCAGTTCGTACACGGAATAGTCACGGGATAAATTATCGGAGATCATCTCCAGACAGTCATTGCTTTCGGATGCAGTTTCAAGTGCCGATTTATAAACCGACTGCCAGAATGAGGACTTCGGATTGTCGGCTATCATTACATAGTATCTGTCGTAAGCGGTGTCATCACTGCTGATACCGAATCTGTTTGTGTAGCGGATAAAATTGATAACGAGAATAACGGTCAGCGCAACGATGACCAGAGTAATAAAACCTATGAATATTGAATTATATCTTCGATTTTTGGGTGTCAAAAAAATACTCCCTTAATTAATTCTCATACGGATAATAAAATATCACATTCCGCCTTATAAAAACAATGTGCGGTATGCAAAGCACACCGCACATGTATATCCGTTTCAGGGCCGAATCTGTTTAGTTTTCTTCTGCTTTTTCATTCTTACGGGTCACAAGATCCGCCCCGATACCGGCTCCCTTGAGAACAGGGCTGATCCTCTTGTAAACAAGAAGTGTGAGGAGTGAAATGACCGCTCCCTTTATAAGATTAAGAGGTGCGACGCAAGCAAGGACGAAGGTCACGATATTATTTCCTGCAAGAGGATTTACCTTCGCTCCCAAATCAAGAATGGATTCAAGCGGCATTCCGTACAGCTTGGCAAATGCGGGAAGAAGATAAACGGCATTAAAAGCGGTTCCGAACATGGTAATGCATATGGTTCCCAGTACACAGGACTTGATGGCATTCTTCTTGGTCCTGCCGGCATAATAAAGGGTAGCTGCGGGGATTACGAAGGATGCGCCTACCGCAAAGTTAGCAAGTTCGCCTACAAATGCTGTGGATGTACCCTTCATGAAAAGCTTGAGAATGATCTTGATAAACTCGATAAGTACGCCGACGGAAGGTCCGAAGGCATACGCACCGATCATTACGGGAAGCTCGGAAAGATCCAGCTTGTAAAAAGACGGCGCAAAAGGCATGGGAAGCTCAATGAGCATAAGAGCTGCGGATATAGCAGAAAGCAGTCCTACTGAAGCTGCACGTCTTGCAGCGGAAGTCTTGTCGGTTATTCCCTTCTTGCTGCGGATGATCCTTTCCGCTACGACAGAGCAAACAAATAGCCCTGCAATAATAAGCAAAAAACTGCCTACATACAGAGCGTTGGTTTTGACCTGAGTTATCAGGTTATTGATTGTTTCCATTATAAATCCTCCTTCTTTCATCCGGACTGTACCGTTGGTATCGGAGTTTCACCGATTCGGCTCCGTGGAGCTCGCGGACTATACCGCCAGTAGGGAATTTCACCCTGCCCTGAAGTCAACGTCAGAATTATATTACACGCGCCGTTTTATTGCAATAGAGAGCAAAAAATGATAAATTCTAGGTATAATCAAGGTCTTAAAGCAGATGAATACAGAAAATTCGACTTACAACAATTACAATCCCGACAGAGGAAGGCAGGCCTTCGATACAGCCTCAGTTGTAATGGGAACAATATCGATGATACTGCTCTGTACGGGCGTTTTAAGCATACCCTCGGGAGCTCTCGGTATTCTTTTCGCGACGCTGGGCAAAAAGCCCGGAGCGGAACGCACCAAGGCATCCAAGACAGGTCTGATACTATCGACTGTCGGCATGATAGCGGGTATACTGACCGTTACGATCGCGCTCTACTGGTTCTGCACGGATCCTTCGGCGCCCGAACAGGTCAAAAATATGTATGAAGCTTACGGTATGGAAATGCCGGAATTCCCTATTTTCTCGGGAGGATGAATCATTTGGGTTTATCTGTAGGTTCAATCGGAAACCAAATACCGGGATACAGTGATTCCCAGATCAGGAGGATAGCGGGGCCTACCGTTACCCCCATGGAGGAGTCTGCGCTCAAAAGCGGTCAGCCGGGCAAGGTAAACAAGGCCGAATGTGAGACCTGCAAGGCGAGGAAATACCAGGACGGATCCGATGAGAACGTTTCCTTCAAGTCGGCACAGCACATCTCTCCTACCGCAGCCGGATCAAGAGTCAGGGCTCACGAGCAGGAGCATGTTTCCAACGCATATTCAAAAGCTGCACAGGACGGAGGCAGGGTTTTACAGGCATCCGTTGCAATACATACGGCGGTCTGCCCCGAATGCGGAAGAACCTATATTTCGGGCGGCACAACAACCACCAAGATAGCTTACAAGAACGAAAATAATCCTTATCAGAAAGGCCTGAAGAAGCTTCACGGCCTGGCTACGGAAGGAATGAATTTTGATAAACAGATCTGAATATCGTACACCGGCTGAATTAAAATCCCGCGCCCAGTCCGCACTTGCAGGCAGGTTTGCGGCAGCCGTGATGGTCACTCTTTCATATTTCATATGGGTCTATCTGCTCTCCTATTCGGGAAGCATCATATCTGCCATGATCGGCAGGATGCCTGTTTTCTCCGGATTAAAGATCAGCATCGGAACACAGATCACATACACCGTTATCGCCTCTCTCATAGCGGCTTTTTTGAGTATCATAAGCGAGATGTTCGTATGCGGCATGGATCTTTATTATCTGAACATCTCCACGGGACGCGATGCACAAAACAGTGATATATTCGCAGGTTTTCGTGACAACGCTTCCGAAACCTTTAAGATTGCGGCATTCCTGATGCTGCCTTCCATTATCCTGTCGATCCCCTACAATATATTTGCGGATCTGTATCTTCTGACCGGTATAAAAAAGTTCATGTACCTGGCAATCCTTTTTGTCGTACTTGCGCTCCTTGCTTCGTTTTATATGCATCTTACTTACGGAATGGCATTCTTCCTGAAGCTTGATTTCCCATCCTATTCGGCAGGAAAGATACTGCGGCTTGCAAGGGAAAAGATAACAGGGCACAGAGTAAGACTCTTTTTGCTGGATCTGAGATTTATCCCGATGCTTCTCTTATGTGTCCTTTCCATGGGCATAGGAATGACCTGGGTATATCCGATAATGCTGGAAGCACATGCCCTGTTTTTCCTTAACCTCATGAATCCGGGACATTATATCCCGATAGATGAAAGAATCTGATAACGCAAAAAAAGATCCGGACGAGATGCCCGGATCTTTTTATATCTCTTTTGATATCTGATCAATGAAGATCTTCTATTCTGAGTTCCTTGTGCTTGTTCAGATCGATGAACTCATTTCCGCACTTTACAACGGGTCTTGAATACTCGCCGGGATTGAGCATTATGATCGTTCCCTCGCGGCCGTCTGAAAGTCTGCATGCGTTCTGGATGTATGTATAGGTAACATTCTTGAGGAATGTCATGATGATATCGGGATCGTACTTTTCAAGTCCTTCATCCTCAAATATCTCAACTACTCTGAAAGGACATATGGGACCTCTGTAAACTCTTGCGCTGGTCATGGCATCGTACACGTCACTTACTGCGGTAAGTCTTGCAAAGAGATCTACTCTGTCCCCGTGGAGTTTCAAGGGATATCCGCTTCCGTCGAATCTTTCGTGATGCATGATAGCGGTGCTCTTGATATGATCGGGAAGATCTCTGTCTTTCAGGATCTGATATCCGTACTCGGCATGACGCTTGATCTCTTTTTTCTCATCTTCGGTAAGAGGAGTCTTCTTGTTGAGGATCTCTCTGGAAACCTTGAGCTTGCCGATATCAAACAGAATGCCGGCCATCATGGCCATTTCCTGATCTGCCTTGCTCCATCTGAGCCATCCGGATACAACATAGTTAAGAAGGGCTACGTTCATACAGTGAGCGAATGTGGAATCATCGAATCCTCTCATTGCATGAAGCATGTCTATAACGGATACTCTCGATCCCGCTTTGGAGATCATGTCGAGAGGCTTTTCAAGCAGGAGAATGGGATCGACCTCTACGTTCTTATCGACCATCTCACTGACATGAAATTCAAGGGATTTCTTACCCTCTTCGTAGTCAGCCTGGAATTCCTTGAAAAGCTCCGTATCTCTTAATTTCTCGAAATGGGAAGGCTCGCGTCCTTCCTCGGCCTGAGCACCATTCTGCCCGGACGCAGTTTCTTTTACCTCATCCTCAACATAGATACTGAGAATTCCGTATAACTCAAGTCTGGTTATGAGCGTCTGAGAAAGCTTGGTGCCCTTGGCAATGACGGTTTTGTTGTCATAATTAAGGACGTCGCTTCCCACGATCATTCCGGGTTTAAGTTTTGATGTTGATATTTTATTCATATGCTAAAACCCCCATGCATATGGTTTGATCAGACTTCTTCATCGTCTCCGCCGACTTCTTCTCCGCCGGTGCTCTTCCACTTAAGGAAGCTTACGATGAACTGATCAAGTTTTCCGTCAAGTACTCCGAGTGCATCCGAAGTCTTGTATCCGGTTCGTTTGTCGGTAACCATGGTGTAAGGCTGAAGGAAGTAACTTCTGATCTGGTTACCCCATGCAATGTCCTTAATGTCACCGGCGATACCCTTGCTCTTTGCTTCTTCCTCTTCCTGCTTGAGTTCGAAGAGCTTGGCACGGAGCATCTCGAATGCCTTATCCTTGTTCTGGAACTGGCTTCTCTCATTCTGACAGGTAACAACAATTCCGGTAGGGATATGAGTGATACGGATAGCGGAGGAGGTTTTGTTGATGTGCTGACCGCCGGCACCGCTGCTTCGATAGGTATCGATGCGCAAATCCTTATCCTCTATTACTATATCATTATTTTGAGGAATTACAGGCATAACCATACAGGATACGAATGAAGTCTGACGTTTAGCCTGTGCATTGAAGGGCGAAATCCTGACAAGTCTGTGAACACCCTTCTCACTTTTTAAGTAACCGTAAGCATTGGGACCGCTGACCTGGAAGGATACGGATTTGATTCCTGCTTCGTCTCCGTCCAAAAGGTCCAGAACTTCAAGCTTAAGTCCCTTCTTATCCGCCCACTTTGAGTACATACGGAACAGCATACCGCACCAGTCACAACTCTCCGTTCCGCCCGCACCGGCATTGAGCTCGACGATCGCATCCGCATCATCATACTCACCGCTTAAGAGGGTGGAAAGTCTGAGTTCCTCAAATCTGGTTACAAAATTATCAAGTTCCTCTCTTGCTTCGGGAATAAGGGATTCATCCTCTTCTTCATTTCCCATCTCTACAAGAGTAAGTATATCATCAATTCCGGTCTCAAGGCTCTTAACAAGATCCCTGGTATCCTTAAGATTTTTGAGCTCTTTCATCTTGGTATTGGCCCTGTCGGGATCATCCCAGAAACCGGGGGCTTCCATTTCTCTTTCGAGCTCTTCTATTTTCTTGGACTTATCTTCAAGGCTCAGTGAATCCTTAACCTCTGCAAGAGGTGCCTTGTAAGTAAGTATTTCCTGTTTTATCTGATCAAGTTCTACCATTTATACCACACTTTCCGAAAAAATAAACATTAGCAGCGTTTTTCCGAAAAGTCTGTCAGAGCTTCATACCGGGTCTTCCGTGGCAGGCTTTGAACTTCTTGCCGCTTCCGCAAGGGCAGGGATCGTTGGGATATACCTTCTGTGCCGCTCTTGTCTTGGGAGCTCTGGGGCCGGAATCATCCTTGTTGGTTCCGGTAACCTGGGCAACCTGTTCACGCTCGACCTTCTGCTCGACCTTGATATGCATAAGAACTTTGACGGTATCTTCCTGAATGTTCTGGATGAGCTCGTCAAACATTGCATAGCTCTGATTTCTGTATTCGATAAGGGGATCCTTCTGTCCGTAGGAAGCAAGACCTGCGCCCTGTTCCATTATTGCCATATCGTCAATATGTCCCATCCACTTGCGGTCGATGGTACGGAGAAGGATGACTCTCTCTACTTCACGGATCTGCTCGGGCTCGGGGAATTCAGCTTCCTTGGTCTCATAATACTTGACCGCCTCTTCCTTGAGAGCCTGCTTGATGCTGTTCTTTTTGAGCTTGCTCATTCTCTCGCTTGTTACGGGCTCAAGAGGAATGATGGGAAGAAGGAGCTCATTAAGTTCCTTGAAATCCCAATTCTCGGGAGCAACATCATCATTGATACATGTATCGACGCATCTCTCGACTATATCGGTGATCATCTTATAGATATAATCACGCATGCTCTCGCCGTCGAGAACCTTACGTCTCTCTTCATAAATGATCTCTCTCTGCTCGCTCATTACGCGGTCGTACTCGAGGAGATTTTTACGGATTCCGAAGTTGTTGGACTCGATCTTCTTCTGGGCGGATTCGATGGCGCCGGTGAGTGCCTTGTGCTCGATCTCCTGTCCCTCGGGAATACCGAGAGCATTGAACATGGAAATAAGTCTCTCCGAACCGAAGAGTCTCATAAGATCGTCTTCGAGAGAGATATAGAACTTGGATTCACCGGGATCTCCCTGACGTCCGGAACGTCCGCGGAGCTGGTTATCGATACGTCTTGATTCATGACGCTCGGTACCTATGATCTTAAGACCGCCGGCTGCAAGTGCCTCTTCATCAAGCTTGATATCGGTACCACGTCCTGCCATGTTGGTAGCGATGGTGACATTACCGTGGATACCTGCCTGAGCAACGATCTCTGCTTCTCTTTCATGGAACTTCGCATTGAGGACTTCATGCTTAATGCCCGCTTTGCTGAACATTCTGCTGAGTTCCTCGGATGCATCGATATTGATGGTACCGATAAGGACGGGCTGTCCCTTTGCATGTGCTTCCTGAGTAGCCAGAAGGATGGCGTTAAGCTTCTCTTTCCTGGTCTTGTAAACCGCATCCTGAAGATCTTTTCTGATAACGGGCTTATTGGTGGGAATGGTGATAACATCCATTCCGTAGATTTCCCTGAACTCGGCTTCCTCGGTGAGTGCGGTACCGGTCATACCGGACTTTTTCTCAAAGAGGTTGAAGAAGTTCTGGAATGTAATGGTAGCAAGAGTCTTGGACTCACGCTTTACCTTAACGTGCTCTTTAGCTTCGATGGCCTGATGGAGACCGTCGGAGAATCTTCTGCCGGGCATGATACGTCCGGTGAACTCGTCTACGATAAGGATCTGATCATCCTTAACAACATAATCCTGATCCTTGTGCATAAGGTTATGCGCTCTTAAGGCGAGGATAATGTTGTGATTGATCTCGGTATTCTCGGGATCGGACAGGTTCTCTATATGGAAGAACTGCTCAACCCTTGCGGTTCCGGCTTCGGTCAGGTTAACGATCTTATCCTTCTCGTTAACTACGAAATCTCCGGTCTCTTCCTGAGTGATACCCATAATGGCATCCATCTTGGAAAGCTCTTTCACGTCGTCGCCGCGCTTGAGCTGTCTTGCAAGAAGGTCGCACATCTCATAAAGTGCGGTGGATTTGCCGCTCTGTCCGGATATGATGAGAGGTGTTCTGGCTTCGTCGATAAGAACGGAGTCAACCTCGTCGATTATACAGAAGTTAAGGTCTCTTAAAACGAGCTGCTTCTTATATATAGCCATGTTATCTCTCAGATAATCAAAGCCCAGCTCGTTGTTGGTTACATATGTGATATCGCAGTTATACGCCTGCTGCCTCTCCTCGGAATTCATTGAGTTGAGAACAACACCTACGGTAAGACCGAGGAATCTGTGAACCTCGCCCATCCACTCTGCGTCACGGTTTGCCAGATAGTCGTTGACCGTTACGATATGAACACCCTTTCCTGTAAGCGCATTCAGATATGCGGGACAGGTGGAAACAAGGGTCTTACCTTCACCGGTTCTCATCTCGGCAATCCTGCCCTGATGAAGTACGACACCACCGATAAGCTGTACCCTGAAGTGCTCCAGTCCTATTGCCCTCTTTGCAGCTTCTCTCACAACCGCAAAAGCTTCGGGAAGAATGTCATCCAGTGTCTCTCCCTTTTCAAGGCGTTCCTTGAACCAGGGGGTCTTAGCCTTAAGTTCTTCGTCCGAAAGTGCCTGCATCTCGGGCCTTAAACTCTCGATCTTATCTATGATCGGAGTGATTCTTTTAAGTTCTCGCTCGGAATGAGTTCCGAATAATTTCTCTGTCAGTTTCATAATATGCCTTTTACCTCACATCAGCATATTTTAACAGATAAGGGGAGCGGTTTCAATGAAAAAGGTATTTCAGCAAATGCTTGAATTCATAACGATGTTTATCTATAATCTCCTATGTAACCGCTTACAAAAAATCATCGTTAATGCCGGGGAGGAACCGTGAAAGAACGTACCGTTACAATTTATGACATATCGGAAAAAGCCGGCGTTTCCATCGCTACAGTATCGAGAGTACTGAACAATTCGAACAATGTAAGCGAAAACACCCGTAAAAAGGTAATGGACGCCATCAAGGAAACCGGATATACCCCCAACGCCTTCGCAAGAGGTCTGGGACTCAATACCATGAAAACTATCGGTATCCTTACCGCCGACTCATCCGACCTCTATCTGGCCAAGGCCATATATTATTTTGAAGAAGAATTAAGAGAAAACGGCTATGATTCCCTCCTTTGCTGCACAGGTTATGAGCTGAAGGACAAAAAAGCGGCCATTGACCTTCTCATCAGCAAAAAGGTTGACGGTATCATCCTGGTCGGATCCCACTTCGTATATCCCGACGCCTGCGACAACAAATACATAATCCGGGCATCCGAGAGTGTACCCGTAATGCTCCTGAACGCGGAGATCGAAGGCAATAACATCTACTGTGTCAGCTCCGACGACCATGACAGTGTATACAGAGCTACCATGAAGCTCGTGGAATCCGGACACAAAAATGTTCTCTATTATTACAACACCACCTCATATTCCGGTCATCTCAAAGAGCGAGGCTTCAGGGATGCCATGAAGGACGCGGGAATAAATGTGACCGAAAGGCAGTGCCAGTTCTTCGAGGGATCCAATGAGGATATTCACGGAATGTCAGCACAGCTTGAAAAAGCCGCATCCGCCGGACTTAAATTCGATGCCGTCATCGCATCCGACGATACACTGGCCCTCAGTGCCGTCAAATATGCACAGTCCAAGGGCCTCAGGATCCCGGTTGATTTTTCCGTTATCGGATATAACAACTCAATGCTCACAAACTGCTGTGATCCCGAGATCACTTCCATAGATAACAAAGTGGAAACTTTATGCAAACATCTCACTTCGATACTTCTGGGAGTTCTCTCCGGTGAAGAAATGCCTAAAAAGACCGTTTTCAAGGCAGACATCATCGAAAAGGGAACAACCAGGCTCAATAAAGATTAATTCATTACCAAAGGAGACCAAGAACGTGAAAGCATTTATGGACGAAGAGTTTTTACTGGAAGGGAAAGTCGCTTCCAAACTCTATCACGAATATGCGGAGAATACTCCCATCCTCGACTACCACTGCCACATCTCACCTCAGGAGATCGCAGAGGACAGAAAATTCGACAATATCGCTCAGGTATGGCTCGGAGGCGATCATTATAAATGGCGCTATATGAGAAGCTGCGGCGCAGAGGAAAAGTACTGCACCGGAGACGCTTCAGATCATGACAAGTTCATCAAGTGGGCAGAATGCCTTGAAAAAGCCATCGGAAACCCTCTTTATCATTGGAGCCACCTGGAGCTTCAGCGTTACTTCGACTTTCACGGACATCTTACCTCCGAGAATGCTGAGGAAGTATGGGAGCTTTGCAACAAAAAGCTTGCAGATCCTTCCATGAGTGCCCGCGGCATTATCAAGAAGAGCGGTGTTACCCTGATATGTACCACTGACGATCCCATTGACGATCTTCACTGGCATAAGCAGATTGCAGAGGATCCCACTTTTGATGTAAAGGTACTTCCCGCATGGCGTCCCGATAAAGCCATGAACATCGAAAAGCCCGATTTCACTGATTACCTTGCAAAGCTTTCTGCCGTTGCAGGAACCGGTGAGATCAAGACCTGGAAAGACTTAAAGAATGCTCTTTCCGCAAGATTGGACTTTTTTGACAAGCAGGGCTGCGTTATCTCCGACCACGGTCTGGATTATGTAATGTACGCTCCCGCTACCGATGAAGAGGTCGAAAAGATCCTGGCCGCAAGATTAAGCGGAAAGACCGTAAGTGAGGAAGATGCGACCAAATTCAAGACCGCTTTCATGCTCTTTATGGCAAAAGAATACGTAGCACACGACTGGACCATGCAGCTTCATTACGGATGTAAGAGAAATAACAACACCCGCATGTTCAAAGCTACCGGTCCCGATACCGGATACGACTGCATCGACAATCACACTCCCGCTGCTCAGGTAGCAGATTTCCTGAACGCACTGGATACGGAGAACAAGCTTCCCAGAACCATACTTTATTCACTGAATCCCGTCGACAACGCTTATATCGGAACCATCATCGGATGCTTCCAGGATTCCTCCGCAGTAGGCAAGCTTCAGCAGGGAAGCGCATGGTGGTTCAACGATCACATTAACGGAATGACCGATCAGATCAAATCCCTTGCGGCTCTTGGAAACCTCTCCGGATTTGTAGGAATGCTCACCGATTCAAGATCCTTCTTAAGCTATACCAGACATGAATATTTCAGAAGAATACTCTGCAACGTGATCGGCAAGTGGGTGGAAAACGGAGAATTCCCCGAGGACTATAAGATCCTTGGCAAGATCGTAGAAAACATCTCTTACTACAATGCGGTAAGATACTTCAAGTTCCCTCTTGAAGGAAAGTAAGTGACTACGGGTGACAGTGGGGACGCTTCATTTTGTCACCTCGATTTTAAAACATATAAAAAGGAGTAGCGTAAGCTACTCCTTAATTTTTTCTATTAAATCGAGGTGACAAAATGAAGCGTCCCCACTGTCACCATTATTCCCCGGGTATCACATTCGGGGCTTTCTTTCCCTTTGCGACCATTACATCATTGATCTTCTTCATTATCTGAAGCTTTACGTAATCGGATATCTCTTTGGACTTCATATCCTTGTAATCTTCATAATAGAGAGGCTCGAGATAGTGAACCTGAGTTGTGATCTTGGCAAGGATATTTACTCCGAATGCCCTGTATGAATCGATGATGGCTACCGGAACGATGGGGCGTTTAGCCTTCATTGCCGCTTTAAAAGCACCGGGCATGAATTCCTGAACCATGTTTCTGTTATGATAATATCCGCCTTCGGGAAAGATAATATATATCCTGCCTTCTTTGACTCGTTCGGATACGGAGTGAATGCTGTTTACCTGGGAACGCATATCCGACCTGTTCAGTCTGCATCCTTCCAGAACATCTACCATCTCATCGGCAAGAGGAAGTCTGGATCTTACCTCATCCATAACAACGGTGCAGGGTCTTTCATGGGAATACACGATACCGAGCACATCGTATTTTCCCTGATGGTTGGGGAACATTACATATCCTCCCTCTTCGGGAAGATGCTCCATTCCGAAAGCCTTGGTCCTGATCCGGCCGTTTCTCATACACTGGATGACCATGCGCTTTACAAACGCATATCTTTCTTCCAGCGGATAAGAATCGAAATGACTCATGATATACCTGGACTTGATCATAAAGTAGATTATCCAGGGAATCGATACGATTATTGTCAGGTAAAATCTAAGCATTTTTCAGATGAAGCACGTGCTCCGTAAAAGTTGACGATAGATACTGTAAAGTTTAAAATAAATCGATATGATTTTATCATAGCAATCGGTATGTTTACAATTATTTTCCGCATATATATGCATAAAATGAAAGGCTGTTTTCCAGAATGATCAAAGCAGTGATCTTTGACCTTGACGGCACAATACTCGATACCGAAAAATACTACCGGATATGCTGGCCAAAGGCCTGTGAACACTTCGGTTTTCATATGGACGAAGAAATGTACCTGAAGCTCCGCAGTTTCGGAAGGCCCTTCGTATACGATCAGTTCAGGGAATGGTTCGGAGATTCATTCAACTACGACGAGGTTCGTGCATACAGAAAGCATATATACGAAGAGATAGTCAAAGAGCACGGCATACAGGTAAAACCCGGTGCGATAAATGCCCTTAACTGGTTAAAAGAAAACCGGATATTACGAGCCGTGGCAACAGCCACCGATCTTGAAAGAACGGGAAGATATTTAAAAAGCGTGGGACTTGATGACTGTTTCGACAGGATATGTTCTGCGGCGGACTGCAAATTCGGAAAGCCGGCACCTGACGTATATCTGAAAGCAGTGGAGCAGCTTGGGCTGGAGCCAAAAGAATGCATCGCCGTAGAGGATGCGCCAAACGGAATACTCTCCGCAAGCAGAGCAGGACTAAGTGTTGTATTCGTACCGGATCAAAGAGAAAGCGAGCCTGAGGTTGAGCATCTGTGCATGGCCAAGATAAAAACACTGGATGATCTTCCGAGGATAATACAAAATGGACAAGAGTAAATTCACTACCTGGGCCGGTTTGGACAGGTTTAAAGAAGACAAAAAACAATTTGCATCAAATGTGGTAATGGTCGTATGTGCGGTTTTATGCATGGGTATATCCCTCGGGTTTCTCCTGGAGACAGATCTGGGAACCGATCCGTACACCTTCATGAATGTAAGTATCGCAGGAAAGATCGGGTGGACTCTCGGTAACTGGCAGCTTGCATTAAATGCGGTGATGCTTCTTATCGTAATAATCGTAACCGGAATAAAGCTTATCGGCCCCGGTTCCATCGCAAACATGGTACTGGTAGGTTACACCGTTGACTTCACCAGGATGCTCATCGGCAGAACCTTTCCGGAAGGATTTTTCATGGGACCTGTCGCAAGACCAGTGACATTCATTCTCGGTCTGGTGGGATTTCTTATAAGTGCCGCTGTATATATGAACTCACGTCTGGGTCTTTCACCTTATGACGGATCGGGCAAAATATTCTGCAATCTGTTTAAGAAGATCCCTTTTTTCATCACGAGGATAGTTTTCGATTCCTGCGCAGTTTTGATCGGTTTTCTATTTGGAGACGCCCCCGGGATCGGCACCATACTGATGGCTGTGTTCTTAGGGCCTGCAATAACTGCCGTAGGTTCGTTCATGGACAGATATATATTTAAAAAGTCGGAGAAAACATATGAAACTTTGGGAAATGAGATATGGTGACGAACCTGTAAACGGAAGACTCTTCCTGCTCAGGTTTATCAAAAAGATCCCTCTTATAATAGGCTGTGTCGTGATCGGTGCCGCTCTTGTCTGCGCTTGTCATCTTATCTACAGGCTTTCATCACCCTATGAATTTCAGGCAGAGACCGATGTTTACCTCGAGTACATTCCCGAGGCAGGATCGAACGAGCTGATCTATTTTAACAAATATACATGGGAACAGATGTCCAAGGACTCTGCGATCATTGACGAGATCTTAAAGGCAGATCCTACCTTGGACGAACAGACCGTAAGGGAATCATTCCTGGCAACCCTCAAATCGGATGTCAAGGTTCTCACTCTTCAGGTTACCAATCCGGATCCCAACACGTGCACAAGGATACTTAATGCAGGAGTCATCGGTATATCTTCATTTGCGGAATCACTTCCCGAGATACTTTCCGCAAAAGAGATCGGAGGCACTTCGGAGCCCGCTCTTCTTCCTCCTGATATAAGAGCTATAAGAGCGATCATTCTCGGTGCTGTCATCGGTTTGTTCATATCCGGACTTTACGTGTGGATCTCCATCATATCGGACGACCGCATCATTCTTCCCGAAACCATCGAGAAAAGATACCACCTTCCTTCCGCAGGATGCTTGAGTGCGAAAAATCTCCATGAGACCCTTGAAGACCTTGCGGGCGAAGACGGCTTCATCGCAGCATCCACCCTTCCCACAGACAGATTCAATGCGATCATCGACAAACTCATTTCCATAGGATCCAATGTGGAGGGAAAGACGCTTAATCTTTCGGATACCGAAAAGCCCGGACTTTTAAATGAAGTAAAAAATGCGGATCACCCCATCGTATATATCTTCTCTTCCAAGAATCATACAGGCGGTGACGAAAGAGCACTCTCCTTCTTAAGCAAATGCGATAAAGAACCCATGTGTGCGGTTCTTGCAGATACCGACGATACACTTATCAGAGCATATTACATCGGCAGGGAATCAAGATTCGCCGAGGAAAGCAAAAACACTAAATGATAACCTACGGATTATTTCTGTATATAGCTCTCACCGCAGCGGTGGTCTTCATCTCAATGGGTGTTGATACCGTAGATGCCCGCTCGCTTTCGGGCACTACTTACCTTGCGAAGAGAGTCCTCAGAAACAGAGTACTTGCCGCAGGTGTATTTATTCTATTGTCCGCTGTTTCTGTCTGCAGGATCGCAGTGGGTAACGACTACTGGGTTTACAGGGACAATTTCAATCTCATAGCTCAGGACAGATATGTCAGCTATGAACCGGGTTTCAGATACATAGTCAAGATCCTTCAGTATTTCCTGGATTACGATAACTATCTTCCCATCTTCGCTTTCTTTTCACTCATCACGGTATTTCTGATGGTAAAAGCCATCTACGATCAAAGCGATTGGTTTGTATATTCCGTATTCATCTTCATGACCGCGGGATACTATTTCGGAAGCCTTAACAATGTCAGATATTATCTGGCTCTTTCCGCTGCCATGTTTTCCATGAAATATATTCTGGAAAAAGATTACGTAAAATTCTTTGCCATCATCGGCGCGGCGGCACTTTTTCACAAATCGGTGCTGATCGTAATACCTTTGTATCTTCTGGCCACCATCAACTGGAACTGGCTGGGACATACCGTCATCAGTGCATTCTGTGCCACACTTCTCTTCTTCCCGGGACTCTACAGGAAGATCATCTTTTTCTTCTATCCCTTTTATGAAGGATCGATGTTTGATACCGGTCAGACCAGTCTGATCAACATAGCAAAGGCTGCGGCTATATTTATCTTTGCGCTTATATATCGTAAAAAGATCGCGGAAGACAGGAAGCTTAAATTCGGATTCTACTGCAATCTCTTTGCGCTTCTTTTGTATGTCTTCTGTTCATTCATGCCCGAAATATCCAGAATAGGATTCTATCTTAATGTGAGCAATGTGTTCTTCATCCCCGCTCTCCTCATTAAGATCGAAGATAAAAAAACAAGGACTGCCTGGACCGTCGTTATCGGTCTTGCATTCCTCATTCTCTATGCCCTGTTCCTCAGAAGTGCGTATAACACTGATATCAGAATACTCCCCTATTACAACTGGATCTTCCAGTAAGTCTAATTCTTTAACCCTTTTTTAAGTTTCTTTAATGCTTTATTATATTTGTCTTTATCCGCTTTTCATGCGGATTTTTTGTGCTATAGTCTTCTCGTAACAAAATCCGTGACGTATTTCACGGAAGATTGTGAGGTTATTATGAAGAGACGATTAGTCAGGTTAATGCTTATCGGAATTACTGCCATCGCTCTTACGGGATGCAGTAATCTTAACGAAGTTATACCGCCGTCAAATGACGAGCTTATTGAAGAAACCGAAAACAACGAAACAGACATTGAAGCAGAAGACAATGGCGAAGATGATGATCATTTGTCGAGCGAGGGAGTAGCACACGGAAAAGACAGTTATATACTGGCAAGAACTCCCCTGGCAGAAACCTTCTACGTGTATGATTCGGAAACAGATTCTTTTCGCGGGATAAACCGTTACGATCTGGCAGATAAAGCTCCGAATGCCAATCCGGATATTTACCGCCTATACAATGAGTATGATTATTACAGAAGTTCTCTTATCGGTGAAGGTGACGGATTTTTATTTTTCCAGGACAGTGTAGTATTCGAAGAAGGCGGAAATTCCCAGTCCATCGTGTATGCTGTTAAAATGGATGATCACAAGATCTATGATGTATGGAGAAACAGCGGGGACGGATTTATCCAGGGATGCGAGTTTTATAACGGATACATCTACATCGATTATAATATCGGATACGACGAGAATTACACATCACTCGGAGAAGATGTTGTTTGCTTCAAATATGACCGTATAAGTGATTCTTTTACGGAAGGTGAAGTTAAAGAAGGAGTTAAAAAGACCGTTCGTGCAGCAGGTGATCTCGGAGCTCATATAAGAAGAAGCGGAAATTTCTGTAACGCACATGTCTATGATGAATGCGGATACCTGCCTTCAGTAAAGGACGGAGAACTTCTTCTGATCGATTCCACCGGAAGTGCAAAAGAAATCCCCGGATTCGAAGAAGGCTACAATGCCTTTTACGATAAGACTCATGTTTTCACCATTCTGCTGGATTATGAAACAGGAAAAGGAACCGCCTACGTCTACGACCTCGGTACAGATAAAACAACCGTGGTTGCGGAAGAACTTAACGCGGAAAGACTGCTGGGCAAAGGCGGTACAAAATATTATTACAGCGTTTCAGATTCCGAGGAATACGGTATAAATCATAATTTCATATATGAGTATGATTCCGAAAACGGAAACAACAGACTGTTGTACGATGTAAAATTCGCTCCCGGTTCCGACATTTTTCCGGGCATCGAAGGATTTACACTGACCGATTCCTTCATCTACTACGTAGGTTTTGACAACGGAAGTATTTTCTGGGTTCCCGTAAAAATAGACGATCCATCCAAGGAATATCCCAGAATCGATCTTGGTTCCGAAGAACTGTTTAATTACGGAACCATAGATTATATGTCAAATACCTATAAATGCCCCGATTGCAATACCGATCTTGTATGCACCTATGTCGAATATCCTGTTTTGAACGAATATCCTTCATACAATATCGATAAGATCAACGAATATATGAAAGGCGTTGCTCAAAGCTTTATCGATGCAAATAATAATGACGGTTATTCGGACAGTTCCTGTGAAGATCATAGTGAACATCCCTCCTGGTACAGAATAACGGAAGATTATTATGTCTCCTCCATTGATAATATCTGCGATAATTATCTTACCATTGGCATGTCCGGATACTGGTACGGAGGAGGTGCTCACGGAATGCCCTCAAGACTCCAGTACATGTTCGACCTTACTACCGGAGAATTAAAAACTCTTTCGGATTTCTATACAGGTTCGGAAAATGATTTCAAGGCTCTGGTAGCCGAAAAAACCAAGGAGCATTTCCTGAGCTGCATGGAAAAAGAAGATTACGGAACACCTTATTTTGCGGCCGATGCCGAAACTGTTTATGCAGAGGCATATGACAAAGTATCCCTTGATTCGGGTACGATAGAATTCACCGAAGACGGTATCATATATTCCTATCCTCCCTATGAAATGGGACCTTATGCATCAGGATTCATCGATATAAAGATTTCTTATGATGAACTCCTGGGAAGAAATTCGCTTTAAGGGTATCCTTTCCACCCCCCTCGGGAACGGATATCTCTTAAGTCTTCCGGCTTTCCACGGAAGACCCATATACAAAAAGGACTGCTCTTTCGGCAGTCCTTTTATTTTGCAATTATCCTTCCCGGATCACTGTCTCCATTATATCGTAATGGAGTTTGTTATATCCGCACTTCTTATAGGTCTCGATCGCACGTTCATTTTCCGGTTCCACCTCCAGCTTGAACCGTACGATCTCGGGGTACATGGAAGGGAGATTTTCAAAAAACTGTTTCGAAATTCCGCGCCTTCTGAAATCTTCTTTCACATACAGATCCTCGATCCATGCACAGATCCCTCCGTACTCTGTTGTAAAGCTCTTAGATACCATGGAATATCCCGCTATCCTGCCCTCTTCCATAAATACATATCCGTCGAGATAGGGGCAATCTCCAATGCAGGCTTCTATATCATTTTTAAGTACTCTGTCAGATGACGTATGAAGAACCGCAGGAGAATCATAAAACACTCTCATCATCTCAAACACCTCATCGAAATGTGATCTGTCCATCTTAACTATTTTCATTTATGATCATTCCTCCCAAAACAGTTCATCAAGAGTCTTTCCAAGTATTTTGCATATGCTGCGGCACAAATTGATCGTGGGATTATAATCGCCTTTTTCGATGGCATTTATGGTCTGCCTCGATACACCCACCTTATCCGCAAGATCCTGTTGGGACATATCCAGCGCCGCTCTCGCCGCTTTCAGTTTAAGATTCTTCATCGGTTATTCCTCCTCATCTTCGGATGATTCGGACTTCCGATAGAAGAACCAGATAAATAAAAAATTTCAAACGAGATTTCTTCATATCATATCTCCGACATCAGATATAGCTCATCAGGAACAATCCGACGCACATAAGAATAAATGCCCATGTATACTTCGCACCGAAAAATGCAGCGACAGGTTTTATCGCAGGTTTTACAACAGGTGCCTGATCAGGTGTAAACTCCGCAGCCTGCTGAAGAGTTCCGTCATAAGGATAAGGAGCGGCATAGCCTCCCCACTGTGCATTCTGCATTTCACCACCCTGAGGGAATCCCTGAGGCATGGGTGCAGGTGCAGTATTATCCGTAACCTTAAACTTGCCGGTGCAAGCGAATACTATGAAGACTATAAATCCCGCAACTGCCGACAGCATGATAAACATCAGCCATATCATAAGTCCTATGAAGTACGGATCCACCATTGCCTGTAATGCCATTTCCTCGGTGACCTCTCCCGTAAGAAGAGCCCCGTCCACTGCATGAGTGATCAGAAATGTTGTAACGGCGGAAGTACCGCAATTGATCATCATGTGAAGTCCGATGGTCAGATATATCTTACCTGTCTTCAGATACAAAACAGCCCACAGACCACCGACCAATGCGGCAAAAAAGAACTGCTGGAAATTACCGTGGAACAATCCGAAGAAAAGACCGGATGCAAGTACGGATATAAGAGCACCGAACTTATTCAGACGATCGATCAGTACTTTTCTGAATATCAATTCCTCAAATATCGGAGCAAGAATGCCAACGGTGAGTATTCTGGGAAGCGGATTGGAATTATATAACAGGTCCGCAAGAGAAGAAGTATCCGATGCGGATGATGAGAATATAAGGTGTAATATCATTCCTATTATGGCTCCGACAAAGACAAGACCTATCGTCATTAACGCATAAATCAGATACATGCCGAATCCGATACTGCGTTTTTCAACCTTATTTGCAGGTATTTTTTTACACAGCATATAGATAAGAGAAAAACCAACGACATCGACGGACAAGATGATCAGGGCAAAATTCAGATTTGTTCTGACCTCATTCGAAATATCCGTCAGGAAAAATCTGACCAGATATGCAAAGAACACCTGAGAGCAAGTAACCACAAGGCCAAAGAGCGTATATCTTAGAGCTACATTGTTCATTCTGTCCTTGATGGTATCGTCACCGTTTTTATCGGAGATCAGTAAAATAACAAGCAGACAGATCTCGACAATCCCAAGAACCAGGGCAAGTGCCTTTATCCAGCCGGGCATCTGAGCATATTCCGTTATATCAATGGAAAGCTCAAATGTAGCGGAAGACTCATCCTCAAAATCATCAAAGTCTACCTGATCTATATAATCATCAAGATCATCGTCAGATTCAAAGATTTCATATTCTTCACAGGCATCCCTGAATGCATCTTCATCAGAGATAAATTCGTACTTAACGTAATAAACGCCTTTTTTCAGATTCAGTCTGATGCCGCTTTCGCTGATCTGGAATGCCGATGATGAATACATAATTTCTCCATCCTCATCGGTAATCGAAAAGCAGGTGATGAAATCAGGCTCTTCCACATCCCAGGAATAAGACATGGATACATTCTCATCCTCGGATACGGTAAAAGAAAACTCTTTTCCTTCCGGATCTGTTTCCCCATCACTCTTTTCCACATCAAAGGAATAAAAGGAGTTTAACAGTTTATCACCGCTCACATTATTTCCAAGCGATAATGTCAGAAATACAAAAAAGGGCAGGATCAGTATCATGAACAATACGTACAGCAGCTTGTTTTTCATAAAAACCTCCAATAAAAAAGAATTACCACCCCGCTATAAGAGGATGGTAATTCAATTTTTTACAATTTGTCAACTATATCTTACATTTTGTAAGACTTATTTAGGCATAAACCTTAGCTTCTTCTTCGCCGTTCATGACACGAAGTCCGCCCTGAGCAAGAGCAAGAAGCTCATCCTCTCCGGGATATACGGTTACGGGAGCGATCTTTCCTACTCTCTCGATCATAGCCTTGGTAACTCTCTCGTTATAAGCGATACCGCCGGTGATGATGATCTGGTCTACATCCCCCTTAAGAACGGTTGACTCTGCTCCGATGTCCTTGCAAACCTGGAAGATGAATGCTTCCATAACAAGCTTAGCCTGAGCATCGCCTTCGTCCATTCTCTTCATTACTTCTCTTGCATCGTTGGTTCCGAGATATGCGTTGAATCCGCCCTGTCCGGTAGCCTTCTTGAGCATCTCCTTCTCGGAGTACTTGCCTGAGTAGCAAAGTCTGATGAGCTTGCCGGTAGGAAGTCCGCCGCATCTTTCGGGTGAAAGAGCACCGTCTCCTTCGAATGCGCTGTATACGTCAACGATCTTGCCGTACTCGTGTGCACCTACGGAAACACCGCCGCCCAAGTGAGCAACAACAAGTCTGAGATCCTCGTACTTTTTGCCGATAGATTTAGCATAGCGTCTTGCTACAGCCTTCTGGTTAAGAGGATGGAAAATAGAGGTTCTGGGGCACTCGGGCATACCTGAGATTCTTGCAACATCACTGAGCTCGTCTACAACAACGGGATCAACGATGAATGCCTTCTTGCCGATCTGATCTGCGATCTCACGGGCAAGGATTCCGCCGAGGTTTGAAGCATGCTGTCCCTGAACACCGATCTCAAGATCCTTGATAACCGCATCGGTAACTTCGTAGGTACCGCCGGGGATGGGCTTAAGAAGTCCGCCTCTTCCTACGATGAAATCAAATGAGTTAACGTCAATATTGCTGTTCTTAAGGAAATCAAGAATGATGTTCTTTCTGAAATCCTTCTGAGCGATGATGGAATCATACTGGGAGATCTCCTCGGTTGAGTGACGGAGGGTCTCATCTACTACACAGGTCTCATCCTCGAAGATACCTACCTTGGTGGAGGTTGATCCGGGATTGATGATAAGAGATTTAAGTGCCATATTATTTCTCCTTATTTATTAAGCTTTTTCATCTGATCTGAAACGACTGCTGCAAGAGCAATGGAGTTAACCTTAACTTCCTTGGTGTCGGATCTGGAGGTGAGGATAACGGGAGCCTTGGTTCCGGTAAGGATGTTTCCGTTCTTTGCTCCGGGTACCATGTGTACGATCGACTTGTAAACAAGGTTTCC
>JAGCUO010000120.1 GCA_017962825.1 Lachnospiraceae bacterium
ATATTTTTTTTCATAAAAAAATCCCTGCGAGGATCTGTCCCGCAGGGGGTTATCGTTCATGCATTTATCAGCCGATTAATCCGAGCATTTCTTCAATATCCATTCGCACACACAGGTCAGGCTTCTTTCCGGAACAGAAGGTGATTGAAAAAGGCAACCTTTTTAAATTCTTCCATCATACTTGCCTTTGTTTCCAGTCCCAGCATCGGACGGTACCAGTCATCCGTGTATTTGACCTCGTTATTCGAAGAGAGTCCGAAAAAAGCTCTTATTCCGAACACAACTTCAAGCTTCATTTCTTTTCCGAGATATCCGGCAAGTTCTTCGTTTGAATATACATTCCTGTTTCCGAACATGCTGTCTTCCGTGTTATCGTCACTGAGAAGATCAAGCGCCGCCTTCGGATCGTCGGCAAGCACGGCACTTCCGAACACTCTTCCGCATAGATTGTGCTTTATGACGGAAAGCTTTCCTCCCGGCTTCAACACCCTCTTAAGCTCAGCGAGGATCTCTTCCTTATTGTCCGCATATTCCAGAACGTTATGACAAATAACGATATCGAAATGATCACCCGGAACAGTCTTAAGATGTTCCACTCCTTTTGTGACAAGAGTGTAATCATTCTCCGAAACACGCAGGGCATACATCTCCTCATTCGGTTCAAGTGCAGTCACATCGTGGTTCAATGCGTAGTGATCTGCCGTAATGCAAAAGCCTGCTCCGAAATCGAGTATCTTTAATCTCTTATCAGCGGGGATATCGAGCTGTGTAAATATCTGGTCATAGAACATCCTTCCCCAGGGCTGTTCAACCATCTTTCTGTAGTTTTCAATAGAACCTGACATACTTTCACCGATTTAAAGAATCTGTTCCATTCCGATCTTCTGGGGCTTCAATCCCATAGCCTCATAGAATCTGATCGCGCCGGGATTGCAGGACCATACATTGAGCGTGATGTTATAGAAGCCGTTTGCCTTGGCATATTCAAGCACATGCTCATACAGCATTTTTCCGATATGCTTTCCGCGTGCGTTTTCGTCAACGCATATATCATCGATATATAATGTCCTGATATCGGTCAGCACAGAGTTGTTTTTTTCACATTTTGAAACACAGAATGCATGTCCGAGAATCGATCCGTCTTCTTCTGCACAGACAAAAACGGGGGTCACAGGATTATCTATGATCTGTGCGAGTTCTTCTGCGTTGTACTTTGTCGCAGGTCCCTTGAAAATGTCCGGTCTTCCGTTGTGATGGACCATATCGACCTGAACAAGCAGTTTCAGGATCCCGTCAATATCGGCTGTGGTTGCATTTCTTATCGTCATAGATCACTCCCAAAATCTCACAACATTCCGCGAGGGGGCATTTCTCCGGGCTGTTGCGGAGGTATCTGCTGAAGTTCCGGTTTTACATACATCTGCTGGGGTGCCTGAGGCTGTGCCGGCTGAGGCATCTGTCCGGGCTGCTGAGGCGGCATCTGCTGAGGTGCCGGCTGCTGATACGTCTGCCGGGATGACATGTGCTGAGGTACAGGCTGCTGATACGCCTGCTGGGATGACATGTGCTGAGGTACAGGCTGCTGTGGCATCTGTCCGGGCTGCTGGGGCATCATCTGAGGTCCTGCCTGAGGCTTGGGACATCCGCATCTTCCGCAGAAATTGAATGCGGAAACAGCTCCGCAGACAGGGCAGGTCCAGGATTCAACCAAAGGTCTCTGATTTCCGCATCTTGCACAGAAGTTGAGCTGATTTACCGTTCCGCATGAACATGTCCAGTTTCCCAGATATACAGGTCTGTATACTGTCTGGGAAGCTCCGGGCAGGGTGACGATGCAGTAATCGTTCTTGGAAGCCTTTATGACCATAATGAACGAAACAACGAAAAGTGCGATAACATAGACTATCCACAGAAGGACGGCAAGTCCGATAACCAGGTCGGCTTCCGATGCAAGACCTCCCATGACGATCGCATCATACAGACCGTGAATGATGATAGGCAGGATCATCGACAATGCATTGTACTTCTTATAGTCACTCACATTGTTTGTGATGGATGCATATTTAGCCTTACTGTAGAAATAACCCATGAACACTGCAAAGCTTGTATGTCCGGGAATGGCGGTGAACATACGCATAAGCGCGGTTGACAATCCTCCGGAGAAGACATAGCCTATATTTTCTATCGCAGCAAATCCCAGTGATACAAACACCGCATATACTATCGCATCATAGCTGTAATCGAAGTGCTTGTTCTTCCAGGTGATGAGTCTTAGCACCGTGTACTTTCCCAGCTCCTCTGCGGGACCGACAATGATCATTGCAAGGAGTACACCTTTGAGTGCCGATTCATAAGGAATGGCGCTTTCAAGAATCAGCTCACCTATCGCTTCAAGTATTATTGCAGGGATAACGCTTCCGAGTCCTGCGAAGAACAATCCGATGAGCAGTCCTGCGGGTTCCTTTTCCTTCTTGTCCTTGAAATAGATGAACAGTAAAAGTCCTACTACAGGGATCAGTGCAAGTGCAAATAACATGTTTCTCTCCTTTAGCCTATAAGAAATTATTTTTCTATACGGACAAGACTGTATCCGTATCTGTTGTCTGATTCCTCTATGGTCACATAAACCGTAGACATCGGATCACCGGTATTCACTGTTCCGGAGTAAACTTCATATGTGATCGTATATTCATTGCCGTTCTTATCTACATTAACAACTTCGGAATGAAAGTCAAACGGTTTAAACGAATCCATTTCCCTGTATATATATCCATCCTCCGGATCGTAGCAGACAGCTATTCCGTCCTGATAAGATTCGTCCATATTTTCGATGACCTTATCGATATTCTGCTCCTTGTATATTTTTACAAGAATATCGTAAAGAGCCTCATAAGACATCCTGTAAAGAGCGGTTTCATGATCACCGCCCATGCCGTGTACCAGCTCAGCATCATCATTGTCCACACAGAGCAGGAATTCCCTTATCTCGGAGAAATCTCTTGAACTGAAGTAATCTCCGTATCCGGTTTCCCCGGCAGGCAGATATACGGCCGCATCTTCAAACAGCTTCAGAGTTTTGAATGACAGCCCTTTCCTGTCAAGTCCGTCATCAAAGAAGATCTCATCCTCATCAAAAGCAATCCTTCCGAAAACCACATTGTCCCTGTCAGCCCAGTCCGTGCGGGATATCACCAATTGTCCGTCTGACAAAACATCTTCGATCATGTAGTCATAGGTGCATCTGTCAGATAGCTTATAGCCTCGGTTTTCCTGAATATCATACACAACGACCAGTTTAGAGATCATTCCGCTTCCGGTGCAATAAGTTGCGCATATATCGTCAATTCCATCGCCGGTAATATCCGACATATACAGATTCCACATCATTGTTCCCATAAGGGTAAGATTTTCTCCGACATATGCGGAGAAACCCGCTCTCGCTTCTTCAGGTATCTTTTCAACCGGATCCGTAAATGGCAAGACAGTATTATCCACCGGCGGACTTTCAATCGGCAACGCATGGTCGTCAGATGTATTTTCATCCGTTACCGCACCGCATCCGGCCACAAACAGCGCCATGGATAAAAACAGTGCCAATACTTTTTTCTTCATGATTTCCTCCTCACTGCCGTACGACCTTCATGGAGCGTCTCAGCGTTTCTTTGCCTTGACCACCAGAAAATCGGGCTTGTGGAAAAGATCCTTCTGATCGGGATACTTAGCCAGGATCTCATCATCGGGTAACGGTTCG
>JAGCUO010000121.1 GCA_017962825.1 Lachnospiraceae bacterium
ATCCGATGCGTTCGATGCTGTCGGATAAGGCGGCCGTGAGGGACTGGGTGATACAAAAGCTCGGCACCGATAAATACTGCATCCCCAGATACGGAACATGGAACTCTTTTGATGAGGTACCGTTTGATGAGCTGCCTGATTCATTCATATTAAAGACAAACCACGGTTTTGCGACGAATGTGATAGTGAAGGATAAGTCTTCGCTTGATCTTGCGGAATGCAGGAAGAAGTTCGACAGATGGATGAAGAAAAGCTTTCTCGGAAGGACCATGGAATACCAGTATCTCGGGATATCTCCCAAGCAGATCTGTGAAGAACTGCTTTTTACGGATAAAGACGACCTGCCGGATTATAAGTTTTTCTGCTTTAACGGGAAATTGTATTGCTCGTATCTGATGGAGGATTATTCGCTCAATCCGAATAACGGACGACTCGGTTTTCTTGACCGCGACTGGAATCTTATGCCCTATCACAGAAAGGAGTATAAGCCCTTGAACTGTCAGCCGCCAAAGCCGGCAAACTACGAAAAGATGGTGGAGATAGCGGAGACTCTTTCCGAGGGCTTTCCCCATGTCAGAGTGGATCTGTACAATACAGACGGTAATATCTATTTTGGTGAAATGACATTTACCACTACGGCCGGATACGGACTTTTTGATCCTCCCGAATTCGACAGGATCCTCGGAAAGCAGTGGGTTATAAGATGAATAGACATCCCGGACTGCGGCTGCTTATCAAAACACTTAAGCATGTGATCGCAGGTGACAGGAATTACATACGGAAGATATCGGAGCTGGACGGAGACTCCGATCATATGGAGATATGTCATAACGGCAGCACGGATTATGGCAGTATCGTTTATGTGATAAAAGAAAATACCGGATATGACGGCTTTTGCGCAACCCTTATCTATGTGATCTATTTTCTTCTTTTCGCCAAGGAACACGGACTTGCTCCCGTGATAAAGCTGTCCTGTGAATTTGCCTATTATGACAGGGAAAAGTGTAAGGAGATATCTAACCCCTGGGAGTACTACTTTGTCCCCCGGGATGATGCGTGTAACGAAAGCAGTGCCCTGAATGTCTGCTACGGTAATTATCATCATCTTGGGTTTATGAAAAAAAGATATGATCTGAGTCCGTACAAAGCTGAAAACTATCATGACGAAAAGATATTCGGATTATGTCTGCCGGTCATCAGAGATTATATGAGGCTCAGGTCAGAAATAACAAATGAAGCATCCGACATCCTTGCTTCCGTCACCGAAAGGGGTGGTAAAGTTCTCGGTGTTCATTTCAGGGGAACAGATTACAAACAGGGTTTTGACAGACATCCCGTATTTGTAGATGAAGGACAGACCATAGAAGAGATCGTGAAAGCGATGGACACGGGAAGATTTGATGCGGTGTTCGTTGCTACGGATGATGCATCGGTATGTGAACGGATAAAGGAAACCATCACAGATCATCCCGTGTTATATTTCCCCGATGCGTACAGAAGCAACGGTATAGAATCCGTTGCATTCAGCAAAAGTGTGCGAAAGTTTCATCATTATCTGCTTGGATATGAAATAGCAAGGGATATGTATACGCTCAGCCTCTGCGACGGACTTGTAGCCGGAAAGTCTTCCGTCGGATTCATGAGCAATCTGTATAAGCGCAGCAGGGATGAAGAGTACGAATATATGCATATCATAGACAACGGTAACAATTCCAACGGTAATGCGTATTTTAAGGAATCCTGAAAAAATAACTAATGATATCACCTATGGGATCATTGAATCGGGAGAAGGCAGTAAGAAGCTTTCTTCCGATTTCAGATATGTTTTCGAAGACAGGCTGAAGCTCGGAGATGCCGTCTGCTTTGACACCGTGGGTGCTGTAAGCGGTGAATCCGGCAGTGAATACGATATGTATATCTGCTGTGCATATGATCATGAGGATGCGGTGAGAAGCCTTTCTGCGAAGGGATTTGTGTACGGAAAGGATTTCTTATTTGCGGAGGATTTCTTCTGCCTTCTCGATGATTGGAAAAATTCCGAGATTGCATATAAGGCACATTCCGGTGATCTTATAGGCTGCTTGAAAGCAATCATGTTCGGATATGCCGCAAAGCACGGGATAGTTCTTCCGGAAGATCCTCACAGGGATATCCTGACGGAAAAGCATTTGCCCGCAAATAACAGCCATGCGGTTCAGAGATTCTTTCATGCTCTCTATATGATCCCTGCGTTGATCGAGGCATTTCCTCGGATCTTTGCAAACAGAAAAGATTACGGTGATTACGATCATATCTGTTTTTACTCTGTTTCCGATGCGGTAAAGTTCAGAAACGATCACACGGAATTGGCTTACAAGGTTATCACCGTTGAAGAACTGAAAGCTCATACGATGGCTTCACTGTATATGAAAGCTGTTTACTCTGACAGAAGACAGAACAGCTGCTCTTGTGATGTGCCGTTTAACACTTTGTGGATAGGAAGGAACGGCACAACAAGGCTTTGTGACTGTCCCGATTTTCTGGATATCAGCCTCGGTAACATAGGAGTGGCCGGAACTTCCGAGGTTTGGAATTCAACTTTGGCGAAGATCATCCGTTTATCCGTTATCAATAATACATATACCTTCTGTTCAAGGAATCTCTGCGGCAAACTTTCCGGGGACAAAGAGCAGACATTGCTTTTGGAAAGAAGAGCAGTTTCTGAATACGATCATCCCCTGAACATCAATGTCGCAAATGACTATGTTTGCAATCTACATTGTCCTTCGTGCAGAAAATGTATTCATGCGAAAAACGATGAGAATGAAGAAACGGAGATACGTTGTTGCATCGATTCCCTGTTTGAATCCGGCTGGCTCGAAAAGGCCGACAAGCTGCTGGTCGGCGGAGGAGGAGAGGCATTTCTTTCCGGGAATTACAAGAGAGTGATATACGGCGGAAGTGAAAAGAGGAACAGCATTACCATAATGACCAACGGAACTCTTTTTACCGAAGAAGAGTGGGAAAAGCTTCAAGGCAAATATGAGAGTATCAGCTTTATGGTTTCCGTGGACGCAGCCGGCAAGGAAACCTATGAGAAGGTAAGATGTGGAGGAAGCTTTGAGCGTCTCATGAAGAATATGGATTTCTTGTCCGAACTGAGACGGCTGAATAAGGTGGATTCCGTAAAGGTTATTATGATCGTACAGAAGGCCAATTACACCGAAATCCCTGCGTTCATAAGATGGGCGAAGGATAAAGGCTTTGACGGAGTCAGTCTATCCCATATCAGAAACTGGGGAACATATGACGACCGTGACTTTTATGAGAATGTATCCATGTTTGATATGTCGGGCAATATGAAACCGGAACTTGCCGAAGTACTTGCCGATCCGGTCTGCATGGATCCTATGGTGAATACAAGCTGGAAAGCGCAATAATATGGTTTTAATTTATTGGTATCCGATGTTATAATATTTTAAATGTTTTTGCAAATTTTTTTCTTATAAAGTGGGGGCTTTTATGAAAA
>JAGCUO010000122.1 GCA_017962825.1 Lachnospiraceae bacterium
ATCGGAGAATTTCTTGATCTTCGCCCCGAATACCTCTTCTATCACTCCGGATGCGATTATCTCGTCAGGCGTTCCCACGGTAACGATCTTCCTGTCCTTCATGACGACTATCTCATCGGCTTTTTCCAGCGCCGAGGAAATCTCGTGCAGGACCAGAACTACAGTCTTACCCTCATCCCGAAGCTTCGAATAGATATCCATGACCGTTCTCTTGCTCGGAATATCAAGGAATGTGGTCGGTTCATCGGCTATAATATACGGGCTGCACTGGGCAAGCTGCATTGCGATGAAAGCTCTTTGCCTAACGCCACCCGATAACGCATCCACGCTCACTCCGGAATAATCGGATATTCCCGTTTTCTCCATGGCTTCTTTTATGATGCGTTTATCCTCATCTCCGGATCTTCTGGAAAATCCCAGATATGGAAATCTGCCGTGGGAGACAAGCGTCCTTACCGAGATCGAGGGTATAACGGAATGCACCTGAGGAAGGAAAGATAACCTCTTTGCTCTTTCTTTGGGCGGAAGACTGAGATAATCCTCACCGCCTAAAAGTATCTCGCCGGAAGAGACTTTACTGCTTCCGTTTAGCGTCTGAAGAAGCGTTGTCTTACCGCAGGCATTGGGACCGATGAGAACCGTGAGCTTTCCCGGTTTTATTTTCAGATCGATATTTTCAAGAAGGCTGATCCCGTTTTTACTGACACTTACATTTTTAAACTCAAGCATTTAACCTGCGGCCTCCTTTCTTAACTATAAGAAGGTACATGAAGAAAGGTCCCCCGATAAATGACATGAGTATGCCGGTGGGAAGTTCATATGGTGAAAATAAAACTCTGCTGAGCAGATCACATATGATCACAAAGCTTGCTCCCAGAAGTATACTGCAGGGAATCAAGATCCTTGCGTCATTTCCGAAGAGTCTTCTGCTGATATGAGGAACGATCAGTCCCACAAAACCGAGAACTCCGGCATAGCTTACTACGCTTCCCGCCAAAACGCTGGACACTATCATCAGGATAAATCTGACAACAGGAACCCTCATTCCGAGAGATCCGGCGACTTCATCTCCAAGCCCCAGCATGTTCAAAGGGCCTGACAAAAATACCGCACAGATTGCAAAAAGTGCGATGAGAATTCCGGGCACGGTGATGTCCTTGGCAGATACTCCGGATAAAGAACCTATCAGGAATGAATTGATGTTAAGCGCAATATCCGTATCCAGGGTTTTGATAAGATTGATACCCGCAGACAGAAAACTTGAAACGGTGATTCCCGCAAGGATTATGGTGATCCTGGATGTATCGGCAAAATATGCAAGTGCAAAGATCGCAAGAGTCGCAAAAAGAGCTCCCGCAAAAGCAAACACGGGCTGAAGAAAAACCTTACCCGGAAATAATGCCAATGCAAGCATTACGAAAAAACCTGCACCCGATCCCACGCCGATTGTATTGGGGCTTGCCAGGGCATTGTTCATAACTCCCTGTAAGATAACTCCTGCGGTCGCAAGTCCCGCACCCGCCAAAAGGCCCGCAAGCACTCTTGGAAAGCGTACATCTATGATGATCGTGGTTGAAAGAGGTGATGCATCCGGATTAAAAAAAGCTCCGAGCACATCTCCTACGGATATCTTTACGCTGCCGAAAGAAAGCCCTGCTATAAAAGATACTGCAAGAAGAATAAGCAGGCCCGATATATATATGATCTTTTTGTCGGCAGTTTTCTTATCCTTCATAATTTAACAATTCCCAAAATTCATCCTCTGACAAAACTCTGCTTTCATTAAGGCAGATATCCGCAGCTTTTTTCAAGATCTTATGACGTCTGTGGGGATCCGAAACCTTCTGTCTCACAACAGGTCTGAGTCCGTCCAGATAATCCAGGATATCCTCGATGTTTTCAGGTATCAGCTCTTCGATCTCCTTCCTCAGTTTTATCGCAACCTGAGGACTCGATCCCGAGCTTGAAACTCCGATCACAAGATTTTTTCTCCTAATAACAGAAGGGAATATAAAATCGCATTTATCCTTTTTATCGACAACGTTGACAGGAACTTTCTTTTCCCTGCAAAGATCAAAAACGATCTTATCGACCGTTTCATCACCTGTTGCCGATATTACAAAATCTGCGCCGGAAATATCCTCCGGCGCAAATCTTTTGACGATACATTCCACATCTGAAGCTTCGGAAATCTCTTTTTTGATCTCGGGAGCAATGACCTTGATCTTTCCGCCAAGGCCCGTCAGTCTTTCGATTTTCTCAAGAGCTATATTTCCGCCGCCTATTATAATGATGTTTTTATTATCCAGTTCATGGAAGAATGGAAAATATGCCATATCATTCTCCGTACAAAATATTTGCCAGTTTTTCGTAAGCCTCGGCCCAGCGGGCATTGGGCTTGGAATTATAGAGTTCTTTTTCTATCTCGTAATAATGTCCGCTTGTGACTGCAGATAACTGAGACCAGGCGGGATTATTGATAAGCAGATCCTGAACATTTGCAAGAGCGGCTTCCTTATCCTCACCCTGGGTGGTTACGAATATGAAATCCGGGTCCGCTGCAACTATTGCTTCAAGGCTCAGATCGTCAAGTATTGCACCATTGGAATCCGCAATATTAATGCATCCGAGGTCTGCAAGTATCTCGCTGCCGACCGTTCCCTCACTGCCCTTTGCTTTCACAGAGCTTGCTGCTGCCCTGATGAATAAAACGGTAGGATGAGTATCCGGAACTGATCCTAAGATATCATCTATCTGATCTGCGATCTGAGTTCCGTACTGCTCATAGAGATCTTTTCTGCCGGTAATGTCAGTGCAGATATCAAGCATAGCCAGATAATCGTCAAAGTTTGATACTTCGAAATATGCTACGTTGAGACCTGCTGCTTCGAAAGTATCAAGCAGTTCAACCTGTGCATCGGTCCCGGCACTTGCGATCACAAAATCAGGCTGAGCCGCAATAAGAGCTTCCACATTAGGCTCAAGCATTCTTCCGAGATCAACGGTTCCTTCTGCAATATCGTAAGTTCCGAATGCATCGCTTACAACAGCACTTGCTTCGCCGCCTGCAAGCTGCCATATATCGAAGAAACTTCCGAGAAGAACCGCTACATTTTCGGTATTGCTGACGGTAACTTCTCTTCCGAGCGCATCGGTAAAAACATATTCATCCAAAGTCTCGCTTTCTGCCTGCTCTGTTTCGGGTTCTGCAGCGGCAGTAATCTCTACATCCTGAGTTTCAACGTTAGTTTCAACGTTTACATCAGTCTGAACATTCGCACTGGCACATCCCGCGAAAATAAAGACGGAAGCAAGTATGGATAAAGTTCTTACAAAATTTCTATTTCTCATAACAAATACAAAATTCACTTTCAGTAATAATATTTCTCGGATATGATCCTGAGGTCTTCTTTGGTCACAACCTTGTCCTCAACATGAAACGAGTTAAGCACAGGATTTTCGGCCATAAGAGACAGGATAAAATAGCTTGCATTCTTATCATATGAAAGCCTTATATCCTCTTCGGAAGGTCTGGAAGGAGATTCGGGATGAGAATGCCAATTTCCGAGAGGTTTATAGCCGTTGGCACGCATATCCTTGACAGCATCAAGCTGCTCTTTGGGATCCATTGTGAAATGATCATCTGCATGATCGACATTTGTCAGGAAATAAACCTTCTTGACGGTTCTTCCCTCAGGTGTCTCTTCTCCCGCAATAAGTCCGCAGGCCTCTTCAGGTAAATGTTCCCTGGCATATTTTACGATATCGTCATAGAAACGATAGTCTATTCTTACGATTCCCATCTTATCTCCTAAAACTTTTATTAATGTGATTTAAGATCACAAACTGCCTGCTCATAATCAATGGGCTTAAGGATGGTGGGGTGATCACCGCATACAGGGCAATTATGAGTATCCTTAGGCAATTTGATCTTGTGGAATTCCATGGTGAGTGCATCATATGTAAGGAGGTATCCGGTAAGAAGCTCACCTACTCCCACGATATATTTGATAGCTTCCATTGCCTGGAGGCTTCCGATGACACCACCCATTGCACCGATGACGCCTGCCTGCTTACAGGTAGGAACCGCATCCTTCGGAGGGGGATTCTTGAATACACATCTGTAGCAGGGTCCCTGTCCGGGAACATAGGTCATGAGCTGGCCTTTGAATCTGATGATACCTGCATGTGAGAAAGGTTTCTTTTCAAGGACACAGGCATCATTGATCAGGAATTTAGCAGGAAAGTTATCCGTTCCGTCTATAATGAAATCATAATCGCGGATCAGTTCCTGAATATTATCCGAGTAAACGAATTCCCTGTAGGTATTTACCACTACATCGGGATTCATTGCATTCATGGTCTCCTTGGCAGACTGTACTTTAGCCTTGCCGAGATCTGCGGTCTGGTGAATGATCTGTCTCTGAAGATTGGAAAGATCAACCTCGTCAGCATCTACGATACCGATGGTACCTACGCCTGCTGCCGCAAGATACATTGCAGCGGGAGCTCCGAGTCCGCCGGCACCAATGATAAGCACCTTGGCGTTAAGGAGTTTCTTCTGTCCCTTTGCGCCTACTTCTTTGAGAATGATATGTCTGGAATATCTCTCAAGCTGTTCATCTGTAAGAGCCATTAGCATCCACCTCCCATGAAGTAAAGGAACTCTACATTGTCTCCGTCCTTAAGAACGGTTGATTCCTTCTTATCGGACTCAACAAATTCCTCGTTGATGGATACGGTTACATACTCGGGCATCTCTACCTTCTCAGCTTCGAGAAGTTCGGGAAGGGTAAGTCCGTCTTTGTATTCTTTCTTTTCACCGGCTACTGTAATGGTCATTTTTTCATTCTCCTATGTGTTGTTTGTTTCGGATCAGTCTCCAACCTTTTTAACATAAAGGGTATAGGTTCCGTCACCGTTATCTTCAAGCTTTAATATCTGATGTCCTTCATCCTTGATGGAACGGGGTACGTTCTGCACCGGTTCTCCGTCATTCATACGAATCGCAAGGATCTGTCCGTCATCAAGCTCATCAAGTGTTACCTTAGCCTTTACAAAAGTAAGAGGGCATACCTTATCGGTTATATCAACCTGCTCGTCAAAAGCTATATCTGCCATTTAAATCACCTTCTTTCAAAAATTTTTCAGGATTATTATTTTCCTTCGTATGCTGCCTGAATCTCCTTTCTGAATTCGTCTTCTCCGATCCTCTGAAGAGTCTTTCTGAACCTTTCTCCTGCATTTGCATGCTTGTCAAAGAAGTCTATAGCGGCATCCGCAACTCTGAAGAGTGTCTCCTTATCCTTGATGATAGGAACTATCTCTTCTCCCTTGTAAATCTGATTTCCGAAAAGTCCGCCGAAAGATACTATGTATCCGGGCTCATAATCCCAGGAATCAACAGGGCAGCTCTTTACGCAGCGTCCACAGTTATTACATTTTGAAGCATCGAGAACAACTTTGCCGTTATCATCAAGAGACAGTGCTCCTTCTCTGCAGGCCTTGATACACACTCCGCAGGAGATACAGCTGTCAGGCTTATAGTCAATGATATATCCGCCTTTAACACCGAGATCGTTCTCCTCACTCTTAAGGCAATTGTTCATACAGCCGGTAACGCCGAATTTGAATTTATGAGGAAGCTCTCTTCCGAAATATCTCTCATCAAATTCCTTGGCAAGCTCGTAGCTGTCGATACATCCGCTGGGACATATTGCCGAGCCCTGACAGGCCGTAACGGTTCTTACTCTGGGTCCGCACACTCCGGGCTTAACTCCGCCCTCTGCAAGTTTTGCCCTTACTTCTTCGATATCGTTGAAATTGATGAAAGGGATCTCTACGCCCTGACGGGAGGTCATATGCACATAACCGTGTCCGTATTTCTCGGATACCTCTGCGATGGTCTTAATATTTTCCGCAGTAAGGTTTCCTCCGACAACCGCAAGTCTTAATGAGAAGTAGCCCTTCTGCTTCTGTCTCATGAAGCCGCCCTTTTTCAGTGATGAATAATCGATCTGTTCTGCCATTTTAACCTCCTATGCCCCCAAGCCGATCTTGGAAAGGGCTTTATCAAAATCATCTTTAAGATCTTCTATATCTTCAATTCCCACACTGATCCTTATCAGATCGTCGAATACTCCCGCGTCCTCTTTTTGCTTCTCGCTGGAATGAAGACTGATGGTGGAAGCAGGGTGTAAAACCAATGTCTTGGTATCACCGATATTGGAAAGTCTGTATGCAAGTTCAAGCTCATCCAGAAGCCTAAACGCATTCTCTTTGGAACCCACACGGATCGTAATTATCGCTCCGTATCCGCCCTCTAAAAGCTTAGCTCCGATGTCATGCCACTTGCTTGATGCAAGACCGGGATAGTTGACCGTTATCTGCGGGTATCTCTTCTCAAGATACTCAGCCAGCTTCCCGGCGTTCGTACATTGGCGCTCCATACGCAGTCCCAATGTCTCCAATCCGATCTGATTCAAATAAGCGGTCTGAGGTGCCATACAGGCTCCCGCATTTCTGAAAAGTCCCGCACGGAGTTTTGCAAGAAAGGCATAAGGTCCGAATTTAATGTAGTCCTTCAGGATGGGGAATTTTTCTTTGTTCCATTTGAACTTTCCGCTGTCTGTAAGAACTCCGCCTATGGCATTGCTGCTTCCGTTTATGTATTTCGATGTGGAGTTGATGACTATGTCAGCTCCATGCTCAAATACTTTGATCAGATACGGAGTTGCTACCGTATTGTCGATAATGAGCGGTATTCCGTGGGAGTGAGCTATCTTTGAGAGCTCGTCGATATCCGTTACATCCAGGCACGGATTTCCGATGGTTTCCGCAAAAAGAAGCTTTGTTCTATCGGTTATGGCGCTCTCTATCTGCTCGAAATTATTATTTTCGACATAGACGGTTTTAATACCGAAAGACTCCAGATCCCTGAAAAAATCGATCGTTCCTCCGTAAAGGCTGGAGCTTGATACGATCTCATCTCCGCTTTCCAGAATGTTGGTCAGTGCACAAAATATTGCCGACATTCCTGAGGAAGTAGCCACGCTTCCGACTCCGCCCTCAAGCTTTGTAATCCTGTTTTCAAAGGCGGCTATGGTAGGATTTGCCACTCTCGTATAGCAATATCCGGGTGTCTTGTTGGAAAATATCCCTTCAAGATCCTCCGCACTTTGCTGGTAGAAAGCACTTGTCTGATATATCGGAGTCAGGGTCGATCCGTATTTTTCTTTTTTATCCACTCCGCCGTGGAGAAGTGCCGTATTAAAATTCATCTCTTCCCTCCGATAAGTTTTCCCCTGATACTGTTAAGGATACAGAAAAATCCGTTTCTTAGGAAATACTTATTAAATAGAGCCGGCTATAGTCTTTGACTATAGCCGGTTTTTAATTCATTTGCTTTCAAGATCACTTTTGTTGACAGACAGAACGCAGAAGTCAAGACGTTTGTCTTCCTGCTTGTCTTCCTTTTTATCGGCTCTGCCCATTCCGGTAATGTTGGATGCATTCGGATCAACCCCCTCAACAGTTGTCACCTTGCCTGTTCCGGCTCCCTTTGAAGCGCCCGGCACACGGAATGTTTCTACATTGATGGGAGCTATAGATACCTCCTCAGGCTTCGGAAGCTGAGGAATCCATTCATAAGGCACTCTGTATGCACGATATATACCATTCATGGTGAATTTACCGCCAATGCCTCTGAAATACGGATTGATATATTCCCATACGATCTCGTGCTCCGGTGTAACCTCTATAAGTCTTCCGTCTGAGCCCTCAGTGATAAGGGTGTTTCCGTTGGGAAGTCTCTGTGCCGAAGAGATATATGAGCTGTAGAACTTGGAAGCATCCGTGAAAAGAAGGAAACCTGCTTCCATGGGAGTGTACTGCCACTTGATCTCAAGTGTTATGGGATCAAATTCCAGAACTCTGGAATAGTCTCTGTGTGCGTTGTTGTTACCGGTAACAGATGAAGGATTGGGAGTTCCGTATCCGCCCTCTCCTCCGTTATCGAATACAAGGAGGTTTCCTTCTCCGGGAAGTCCCTTGGGGATCATATGGAAGTGATGCTGTCCGATGATCCATCCGAGTGCCCTAAGCTCCTTGGTCTTGGAAAAATCGGGACCAATCTGCCAAACGATCTCTCCGGTGGCCTTACTGATGATCGCTAAGATATTTGCATTTCTCGAATCGAAGATCAGGTTATCGGGATGGAATCTCTCATCACCTGCATCGTACCATTTATTGGGGCCGAGGACTGATACACAGTTTACATGTAACCAATCTCCGCCTGCTTCGCCGTGAAGTCCGGGATTTCTGGCAAGAGTGTTTTTGGCTGCCTCATCAAAATCGAATTCATCGAAATGATCGCTGGCTTTCCAGCTCCAAAGAATATTGCCTTCCCAGTCAACCTCGATAATCTTGTCATCGATGAGTTCTTTGTCGGAAATAGCAGGATTAGTTACGTTTTCATGCACAAGCAGGATCGTGTTTCCACTGTCAACCTTGGGTTCTCCGCCGGGATAATAATATCCTACGGTATTTCCTTCACGCTGAAAATCATGATGCTGTCTTGCCTGCCACTTGGGCTCCTGTCCTTCATCCTCTATGTACTCGGTATGATCGAACTTCCAGACTATATTTCCGTCCCAGTCAACCTGAACAAGATCAAGCTGATCCTGATAAGCTTTCTTGCTTTCTCTTACACCGGTGGTTCCGAGCACATATCCGCCGGGAAGGATCTTATTGGGAAATCCGCCGAGTCCGGCCCAAAGATTAACCTCATTACCATTCATGTCAATGAGCAAGGCTCCTTTTGCAGAAGGGTAAATGGTGTAACCATTCCATGTTTTGTCCTTGTCATACTGTAAAACACCTGTCGCAAATATACTGGGATATCCCATATCCTTCACCTCACTTTAATATATTAGTTAAGTACTACAGTTACTGCATCGGGAAAAGCGATTTCAGCAGGTCTTACATCATAAAATTCTCTGACACTGTAATCAGTTTCGAATCTGCCCGCCTCAAACGCCCACTTCTCTACTTCCTCAAGATGCTGAGCGGAATCTTCATTAAGACCATGCTCGAATACTCTGTTCTGCCAATTTGCCTTGAAGTTCTCAGGTAATATGGAAAGCTTCTGAGCAAGATATTCAGCGGTTTCATCAAGATTGTTGTTAATGAAATCGATTGCCTCGTCAACAGCAAGAAGATACTCGGCAAGAAGCTCGGTATTATCACTGATAAATCCTTCGGTCGCAAGAAGATAAGCGGTAGTTGAAACTCCAATCTCCTGAGCGGTAGCTACTTTCTTCCATCCGATCTCTTCGAAATACGCAACCTGCTCTCCGCTTACAAAATATGCCGATGCATTTCCTGCGGTCGCAACAGCAAGAGCAGTCTGTGCAGAATCAACTGCGATGATGTTCTGATTATCGAAATCAAATCCGAGGTACTCGATTGCTTTGGCTACATAGTAATCAACAACTGTTCCGATGGTGGACATGAATCCTTTGCTTCCGTCAAGTGATGCAAGATCATCTGCATATTCGGGAGCTACATAAAGACCTCCGACCATATCACCGCTGGGAGCCCCGAGATCCGAGAAAATCTTCAGATCTGTCACACCATAGGTATTTCCAAGACGGTTTACGGTTGCGTAATCAGCCATGTCTCCAATGTCTGCAGTTCCGTTTACTATGGCATCAATTGTTGCAATTCCATATACATACTCGGTAATCTCAGCATTGATCCCGTGATTGGCAAAAAATCCCTGCCACTGAGCAACCTCATCAACATACTGATCCATTCCGCCGGTCATAACTGCAAGACGTATAGTCTGAAGTTCAGCCGGCGCATCGGGATTTCCATTTCCCTCTTCAGTTGCCGCATTTCCTGCATTTGCATTTCCTGTGTCAACCGATCCGGATGCATTTCCGCACCCTGCAAGTGAAGCTAAAGCAAGCACACCCGCAAACAATAAACTTAAGATCTTTTTTTTCATAATATAATTCCTCTCTTTCACCTCTTTCAAACCCGCAAGCGGGATATGAACCATATCATTTAACTCCGAAATGTTTTAGGAGTTTTTTACCGACAAAGCTTAAAAGTCTGTCAGCTATAAATCCGATAAGTGCCAGCGTTATGATTCCCGCAAATGCCCAGGATGTCTTATAATACATTCTCGAACTTTGGATCAGATATCCGAGACCATCTCCTCCAACAAGCATCTCAGCTGCTATAACACAGATGATACTTGATGAAAGTCCGAGTCTGACACCGGTAAAGATATTGGGAACAGACGAGGGTACTATAACGGTAAAAAAAACTCTTATTCTCCCCGCTCCCATACAAGAAGCTGCTTCAACAAGTGATTTGTCAGTTGTCACAACGCCTGCTATGGTATTGACCAGAATCGGGAAAAATGCTGCGTAAAGGATCAGTGCAACTTTTGATTTATCATCCACACCGAACCAAATGAGAAACATCGATGTAAGAGCAATGGCGGGAATGAATCTAAGCAGATTCAGAAGGGGTTCAACGAGCCACCTTACACATTTAAAATGTCCCGTGAGCAATCCGATTGGAATAGCAGTAAGTATTGCCAGTCCCCATCCTTTTCCGATCCTTCCGAGTGATGCAATAATATCAGCCCCCAGAGTTCCATCGGAAATCACTTTGACAAGCGCTTTCCACGTTTCTATAGGACTAGGAAGAAATATCTCGTCGTAATTGAAAGCTGCAAATGCCCATAATGTAAAAAATATGATCCATGATATTATTCCGCAGCGAAGTATTTTCTCCACTATGCCGGTTTTTTCTTTTGTAGCCATTTTCCTGTTCCTCCTCAAATGAAGTACTGACCCGAATCATCACGGGACTTATTCTTGACAACTCTGGTTGATTCATTATCAAGGATGTACAACTGATCTACTAAAACCCTTACCTTGTCTCCCGCCTTCAGCGGTCCGTTCACCAGTTGTGAATTGGCTTTTATCTTTATTCCGTTAACATCCAATATAACTTCGAAATAATGACCCCTGAAAATACTCTGTTCAACAATTCCATCCTCATATGAAGGATCCTGGCCTTTAACAGAATTCAGACTTTCAAGTTCAACAAATTCTGGCCTGATGATAGCCCTGGTGTCATCTCCTTCCTTATCAAAACCTTTAAGCACATCATAATCATCGATAATAGTGGACTTTCCGATAAACTGTGCCGCAAACGGCGTCTTGGGATATAGATATATATTGACCGGATCACCGACCTGCTCGACCTTACCGAGATTTGTGATAACGATCTCATCCGCAACCTCTATTGCTTCATCTTGGTCGTGTGTAACGAAAATACTGGTAATACCTATCTTATCTATAGTCTCTCTGAGCCATGTTCTGAGTTCCTGTCTAACCTTGGCATCTATTGCTGCAAACGGTTCATCCAGCAGCAATAGTTCAGGTTCCGGAGCAAGTGCTCTTGCAAGGGCTATTCTTTGTTTTTGTCCGCCTGACAGCTGATCCGGATATCTCTTTTCAAGACCGGGAAGATTTACAAGTTCCAAAAGTTCGGTGACTCGCTTATTTATGTATTCCTTATCCTTTTTCTGAACCTTAAGGCCATACGCAATATTGTCATAAACTGTCAGATACGGAAATAAGGCATAATTCTGAAAAACAAATCCCACACCTCTCTGGCTCGGTGACAGATCATTCACAAGACTGCCGTTGATATAGATATCACCTGAATCCTGCTTCTCCAAACCGGCTATCATACGAAGTATTGTTGTCTTGCCACTTCCGCTGGGTCCGAGAAGTCCGATAAGTTTCCCCTTTTCGATTCCGAAACTGACATTATCAGATGCCTGGCAGTCTCCGAATCTTTTATTTACATTTTTAAGTTCTACATACATGTGGTTTACCTCTCGGATACATCACTTTGTTATTGTTCATGAATTGCATTCTACTTGTTGAGCAAATATTTGGCTAATACAGGTAACTTATAATCTGTTATAGCCTGCACCTATTACAAAAAAAGAAATCCGTGTAAGGATTTCTTTTTTTCCATATCAGATAACATAATCCAATATACTGTGGTTAAAGTAATTTATAATTAGATTTCTGTAATAAGCAAAGTCCTCACCGCTTCTTAATCTCGGTCTGGGTATCTCTATCTCGATAACCTGATCGACCTCCGCAGGTCTGGGTCTCATGACCACAACCTTATCTCCGAGGAAGATCGCCTCATCGATATCATGAGTGACCATGATCATCGTGGTCTTCTCTTCTTCCCAGATCTTACCTATCTCAGTCTGCATGTTCATCTTGGTAAGAGCATCCAGAGCACCGAGAGGCTCATCAAGGAGAAGGATCCTGGGATGTCTCATAAGAGCTCTTGCTATCGATACACGCTGTGCCATACCTCCGGATAACTGTCCGGGATATACCTTTTCGAAATTCTCAAGGTCTACCTTCTTCAGATAGGTATTAACAAGTTCTCTGAGTTCTTCCTTAGAGCCGTCAAGTCCCAATGTCAGATTGTCCTCAACAGTAAGCCAGGGAAGAAGTCTGTGATCCTGAAAGATAACTCCTCTGTCAAGGCCTGCCTTCTCAACTCTCTTACCGTCAAGAAGGATATCTCCGCCGTAGTTTTTCTCCAGTCCGGCGATCAGTCTGAGCAAAGTGGTCTTTCCGCATCCGCTGGCACCGATTATGGATATGAACTCACCCTCTTTTACGGTTAAGTCCACCTTTTTGATAGCTTCCACATCCTTATCCGGTGTATGAAAGATCTTGGATACATTTTTAATTTCCAAAATATTATTGTCGCTCATAACGTTACCTGTCTTCCGTTTACTTGACGGTCTTTCTTTTCCATTTAAGGGATCTTTGTTCGATCTGATGAAGTATTACATCAATGGCCACACCTATTACGCCGATGACAACCATAAGTGCTATCAGATTATCGGACCAGAGAAATTCTCTGGATTTCATTAGTGCATATCCGAGTCCGGTAAGACCTCCGAGCATCTCTGCAGCCACAACGGCCATCCAAGCATTTCCGGCTCCGAGTCTGAGTCCGGTAAATATCGAAGATACAGCTGAAGGAAGTACGATCTTTCTTAAAAAGATACTTCTTTTAAGTTCAAGCACCTCGGCAAGCTCACAATACTCTACCTGAACACCTTTAATTCCCTGCAATGTATTTAGGAAGATCGGGATCAGCACGCCTCTTGCAATGATAAGCTCCTTAGATACTTCACCGATTCCGAACCAGAGGATTATGAGAGGCATCCATGCATAGAGGGGAATCTGTCTGATAACATTGATAATGGGAGAAACCACTCTCTCTACGACCTTATTCAGACCGCTGACTACTCCAAGTATAAGTGCGATACCGGCTCCCCAAAGGTAACCTATAAGTACTCTTTTTCCGCTTATTGCCAGATCCTTAGCCAGCGTTCCGTCAGAGATAATCTTGACAAGTGCTTTGACAACCTTGAGCGGTGAAGGAAGGATCACCTCCAGAAGAAGTCCGGATCCGGAAAGTATCTGCCATACGATAAGTAACAGAATGGGAACCGCTAAAGTATTGATAAGTGCTGCCAGTCTGAGTCCCAGCTTATCACTGCTAAAGTCTCCGGTAAGATTTTTAATTGTCTTTTGCTTAACGGGTAATTCCGCAGTCATCTCTTTTGCCATGATTATTCCAATTCCCGGGAGAGCAGGTCGTGCTCTCCCGTAATATTTTTTTACTTACTCAAAGAAGTTGGGATTAAAGAAGGTTTCCTTATCTACACGTCCTTCTGCGGTAAACTCTTCGGTATTTTCGACGAGCCAGTTCTGATAGTTATCGGTATCTTCGATAAGCTGTGAAAGAGGTGCTGAAGCGGAATAGAAAGTCTCTGCGCTTCTGTTGTTGTACCAGATGGTGTTCTCTGCAGGTTCTCTTGTAATGGTCTCAAGAACAGCTGCGGTCTCTTCGGGATTCTGAATGATATAAGCATTTACAAGCTGACGAAGCTTAAGAACTGCCTTGATCAGATTAACGTGAGTGTTTGCAAATTCGGTAGGTGCAAATGATACGGAAGCTCCGCCGTAGTTGGTGTAGACACCGTTCTCTTTAGCATTTGCGATCTCGCGGAAGTTACCGGAGATGATCTCGTTGTTGATATTAGCGAAGGGGTGAACTGAGATTGCATCAACTTCGCCTGCCTGAAGAGCAGTCTTGATATCATCATTTGATACGTTTGCGTAAGTCCAGTCGGTTCCTTCGGTCCATCCGAGGTCATTGGTCTGCTCGATAAGAGCAACATACTGGCATCCTGCCTTCCAGCTTGCAATGGTGCCGCCCTGAAGATCTGCAAGGGTCTGATAAGGTGAATCCTTAGCAACAAGAATAGCTACGATTCCGGGTGCAGGATCTTCAGAAAGCTCTACAGCGGTAATGTCGCCACCCTGTGATCTATAGAGAAGATAGGGATAAAGCATACGGTTCATAAGATGAAGCTCGTCTCTTTCCATGAGCTGAACTTCGTTTCCTACAGCGCCTTCTACGATCTTAACAGTGGTGTGGTTGTCACCGAGAAGCTCATTGAACCAGCCGTTCTTGTCAGCAAGGTATACCCAGCTTCCCGAACCGATCTTAAGCTCTGCCTGCTCTTCAAAGGAGTATTTCTCCTTGAGCTGAGCGATCGCAGATTCGATTACACCAACCGTGATAACATCATTTGCGGTTACGTTTCTGTCAAGAAGCTCTTTAGCAAGAGCCTCATCCTCTGCGGTAATGGTCACTTCAGCTGCTGCAGTTCCCTGATTACCATTTCCACTCTGTCCGCCGCAGCCTGCAAGTCCGAGCGCAGCAGCAAGTCCGAGTGCTGCAAACTTTGTGATCAATCCATGTTTTTTCATAATAATCTCCTTATATTTCCTCTTCTCTTCCCCAACACATTTTGCTAAAGAACGATCAAACTGCTTTTCTCGCCTCAAGTTCAAGTTCAGCGAGTGCTTTTTCAAGGAATGATGAATCAACCCATTCCGATACATTTACAGGCTTATCCAGATATCCGTGCTCAAGAAGGAATTCCGACTGGATCTGTAATGCCTTAAGAGCCTCGGGATCAAGATTGGGCTCAAGCTTTGTGTAGTGATCCTCAGTATGTGAAGCCCTGTACTCTTCTATCGTAGAGTGAGTCTGCTCGGCAAGAAGTGCTTCCGCTTCATCTTTATGATCCTTAGCCCATCTTGCTGCGATTATGGCAGCCTTCAGGAAAGCAACGACCACTTCGGGCTCTTCCTTTGCAAGCTTTTCGCTTACGGTAAGTACATTGGGATAAATATTATTTACTGGCTGTACATCTCCCGACTGTTTCCATACATCGTAGATAACCTTTACTTTAAGTCCGGGCTCAACCTTTCTGATATCTCCGCCTCTGGTAAAGATGGCATCCACCTCTCCTCTTGCAAGTGCACCGATCTCAGCAGATGCTATGGATTTGGTAGAAGGAAGTCCTCTGTCCGAATGGTATCCCTCATCGTTGATCACCTCTACCCATTCAACCTCATCCTTGGAGATTCCGTTCAACTCCAGAGCCAGTTCCAAACCATGCTCTGCCGTAGCCCTGTGGAAATCGATAAGAACATCCGTGTGAACGGGAATGGCGAGTTTCTTGCCTTTAAGATCGGCTACTGAATTGATGCCTGAATCTTCTCTTACCAAAACAGGCTGATATGCATCTATCGTATTGACTGCAAGAAGCACAACTCCGGTTCCCTTTGACTTGGTCCAGAGGGGAGGAATATTTCCACCCTCACGGAAAAGTCTGTCATTATGGAATGTAAAATGTGCTGCCCATTCTTTTTGCTCAAGAGTCTGAAGCTTGATGGGATCGTAACCTATCTTTTCAAGTTCTTCTTTTAGGAAGCCGTGGTTTGCTGCGATGTATGAAGCATTTGCAACGGGGCAAATCGTGTAATAGATTTTCTTGTCTGCCATCTTTATACCTCCTCTTCAAGTTCCTTAAGAGCTCTTTCAAGGAAACTCTTATCAGCCCATTCATTTACATCGACTACCTTGTCGGTGAATCCGTGATCGTAAAGGAACTGAGCTCTGGTCTGAAGTGACTTAAGACCTGCTTCCGAGAAGTTGGGCTCAAGCTGTGCATAGAAGTCTGCGGGATATGCTCTGCGATACTGCTCTACGGTACTGAAGGTCTGCTCTGCAAGGAGCTCTTCTGCTTCATCCTTGTGATCCTTAGCCCATCTTGCTGCAACAATTGTAGCCTTAAGATATTCAACAACTACTTCCGGCTCTTCTTCTGCAAGCTTACGGCTTACGGTAAGTACGTTGGGCCACTCGTTATTAACGGGATCTACAACGGTCTGATCTTTTACGATGTTGATTATCTTTCTGTACTTGCCGGACTCAAGAACTCTTTCGGAAGCGGAGAGCTTGATAAATACCGCATCTACCTCACCCTTATCAAGTGCTTCAAAATCAAGACCGGTTTTGAAAGTCCATCTTGCTCCATTGGGATAATCGGGAGTCTCATCCTTGATGAATACCCACTCTACATCCTCATTCTTTAATCCTGCGGATTTAAGAGCGTTTTCAAATCCCTCGAGTGCTGCAGTCTTCTGATGATCGATGGTTACATTGATCCTGTCGGGAATACCGACTTTCTTACCTTTAAGATCTGCAACGGTTTTGATATCGGAATCTTCGCGAACAAGTATTGCCTGCTGTCCGGGGATGAGATTAAGTCCGATAAGAACAGGTTCTGCTCCTCTTGACTTAGCCCAGATGGGAGGAGTGTTTCCGCCCTCACGGAAAAGTCTGTCATTCTCATAGTTGAAATGCTCTACCCAATGTTCCTGCTCAAGTGTCTGAAGCTTTACGGGAGTATATCCGATCTTCTCAAGTCTCTCTTTAAGGAATCCGTGATTAGCTGCAATGTATGATGCGTTTGCCACAGGGCAGATAGTGTAATTAAATTCTTTAGCCATTTTAAAGTCCTCCGTTTGTATTGTTTACAAAATGTTTTCTGTTATCTGTTTAAAGCGTTCCGGGCATCAACAGAACGGAGGCCCTCCCGATGACTTTTTGTAGTGAATCATTTCAATATCCTTTATCGTCTCATTTGACCTGTCGAAATAATGTTACTTAGCACGTTGATAAGTTATCATGTTGTGAATATGCTGACCAATACCTCTTGTCTATTGCTTGTTATAAGTTCTTTTTATATCAGTATTCCGCCATCCATTTTCAGGATCTTATCCGCATATTCTTCTGCTTCTCTGTCATGTGTGACCATCAATACCGTCTTGCCTTCTCCGGCTATATTCTTAAGCGCCGTCAAAACAAGTTTTCTGTTATCCGCATCAAGATCACCTGTTGGTTCATCCGCGAGGATTATCTCAGGCTTTCCTATCAGTGCCCTTGCTATTGCTACTCTTCGCATCTCGCCGCCTGATAATCCTCCTGCCTTTTCATTTTCAAGTTTCTTAAGACCGAGGTTTTCTATCAGCTCATTTAACAGATTCGTTGGAGTATCCTCGCGATACATGGAGATAGGGAGAAGAATATTTTCTGTGACCGTAAGATGTTTAAGAACGGATTGTCCCTGAGGGATGATCCCGATATGTGCATTTCTGAACCTGCTTCTTTCTTCATCGGATAAGCTGTAGAGATCCTTATCTCCGACAAGAAGATGTCCCGTATCCGGTGTCAGTAAGCCCGCACATATATTTAAAAGAGTGCTTTTACCGCTTCCGGAATGACCAACTATCTCAGTAAGTTTTCCCTCTTCCGGTTTAAGAACGGTTTCTTTAAGTTCAAACAGCACCTTTTTATTTTTTCTGTAATATTTATATCCGACTTTATCTGCTACAAGTTTCATATCAGGCTCCGTCTCTGAATATCAATCCGGTATCTTTACCGGTGATCCTGTACCCGCTTACCGTCGATGTAATCGCGCATATAACGATCGATGTCAGAATCGAAGTTGCGAATATTACGATCACATATGAGAAGTCCGGAATCAGGACCGGAAGGTTCAATGACAATTTAAGTGAATCGGAAAACGGGAAAAATATAAGTGCCGTAAGTGCATTGCCCGCCAAACCTCCGATAAGGCTGAGAATGATCGATTCGATTATGAGTATCCGGGAGAGCATTTTCTTACTTGCACCCGATATTCTTAAAACCGCAAGTTCCTTCACTCTTTCATTGACTATCATCCCGAAGGCAACGGTTAAGATCGTAAATGAAAGCAACCATATGATCACCACGAGTACTCCGATGATATTGGAGATTGCTCCGAGGCCGCCTGCGATGTTCGATACCATATCCTTGGAGGAGACTGCTCTTACACCCTGAATTCCAAGATTGATATTTCTCTGAACATCCGTCACGCTGTAGCCGTCTTTTACATTGACCAAAACGGAAGATACCGCATGCTCCGGCTCCACATCTTCGAAATATCCGAATCCGATCTGCGAGGAGCTTTCCATCATTTGTTTGATTGTGTTCATATTGGCATACACCGCACTGTCCAGACCTGTTCCCGTTTTCTCAAGCTTTGCAACAACATTGCAATCCACATTGTAGAATTTATATCTGTTACTGTCGGGAATGTTGATATTGCATCCGACTATGACATCTCCGTCATTAATGTTTCCGTCGTAGCTTTCACTTATCCAGGGCCTAATGGCAAAATCCGAGTCGGGATCAAAACCCACGATCTGAACCAGGGTATCGCAGCAGCCTGAGGATGCGGAAGCAAGGAAAAACTGAGGAGTCACGCTTTCGACTCCGTCAATTCCCTCGATCACTTCTATAACCGAATCATCCATGTAGAAGTAACCCGGTACACCCTGTAACAGAATGGATTCATATTTCCCACTGTCTATGGCTTCTTCGGAAGCTACGATAATATCCGCCCCCAGCCTTTGCTCATAGCTGTGCAATCCGTTTCTTAAGCTTTTGACTATAAGTGAGCCACCGAATACGGAAGCAGACAAAAGACCTGCCAGGATTATCAGCGCACTGCTTCTTGCAGAATGACCTTTGATATTTTTAATTGCAAGCTTTGTACTGAATTTCATATCTCAACCGAATAACGGATCAATTATTTTTCTTAACTTTAATTACGCTCAGGAAAATGTCTGCCAAAACAGTGACAAGGATCAGAACGGAGAATACATACACACCGCCCTTTGTATGGGTATGGCATCTCATGGTATCCATCATGCAAAGTCCGATTATCTTCTCGGGGATCAGAAGACCGGTTATTGCTATTCCGACGATTCCTGCAGAAAGTCCGAGCTTTACTTCAGGTCTGTTTGCTATCAGGTGAACCAGGCTCAGGAACAGTAAATTGTACGCCAATGCGACGTTAGCTCTCCATGCCCACTGACATCTCATAAAGCTTCCGTCCTCCTTGGGTCCGCAAGGGGCAAACGCCGTATACAGAAGGATCAGGAATAAGCCTGAAAGTAAGAATAAGATCACGTCAGTTGCATTGATTTTGAATTTGTTTTTCATGGTAAGTACTCCTTTTATATTTGCTTTAACGAAGGTTATCATAACCGTCATATGCCGTCTAATTCGGACTTACTATAACCTGCTATAGGTTCGGGTTATAGCATGCAAAAAGCCGGCAGGAAAACCTGCCGGCTTGCATATATTTATCAATTAAATCATCCCCACTTTTTGTAATCGGGATCTTTCCATTCAAGATCATTTTGAAGATACCACATATAATCACCGGTTGCTGTTCCGAGACGCAGGGTGTTATCCAGAAACCTTGAAGGCACTATATAGATGACCACGCCGATGATCAGAGCCAACACGGTAAAACGAAGACTGCGGCTCTTCTTAACCCCGTATTTTGCTATCTCCGATATGGTATCTGAGTATCCCTTAAGCGCATAGGGTATCATTACTATGAAATACGGTAATACATAATGGCACTTGGCTTCGAAGATCAGATGATAAATAAATCCTCCGAGAAATAACACAAAAAGGTCACCCTCTTCAAGGCAATTACGGATCTTCTTATTCTTCCAGATCCAGAACAGCCTGAGCATCATACCGAAATAGAGACATGCTTGAGCTATATCCATAACGATATACAGGATCGTATTTACCACTCCGCCGTTATACAGAATATCCTTCCATGTATATGACAGAGTTCCGTAGAGATTTCTGATACTGGTATTGGTAAAGCACTGCATCGCAGGTTCCGTCCACATCGATGCGATCTTTCTTGCAAAGAATCTAACACCGTATTCATGATCGGCCGCAAACACACCAAGACGTTCTTCTATGATCTCCTCGTATCTTTCTTCCACTCTCGAAAGATCTTCCGCATTTTCCTTGTACACGGAAGTATTGATATCATTGAACCACCCGGGAGCAACGGAGCTTTCTGATATTCCCAGAGCCACATAACCCTTCATACCTATTCCCGCATCCGGACGGGCTCCCGTAGTATGATCAAAGTACGCTCTGATCCCGCCAAGGGTCGCATATGTGCATAGGACAAGAAGGATCAAAGCAGTAAGATTTCTAAGCCTTCCTTCTTTTCTGTGTAGCATTCTTACGAAAAGCATAAGAGAAGCCGCGATAACGATAAGGACTCCGTTGTATTTAAATACCGGTCCCAGGGCTAGGAAGATTATTCCCGCAGCGGCATCTGATCTCTTACCCGTCTTTTGAAAGCGGATCATCTTATAGATACCCCAGATACCGAATGCGATCTGCCATAAGAATCCGTAGACAAATGTGATCTGACCCCACATGGGAAGACAGAGAGTCGCCGCAATATATGTGGCATATCCCATGGATCTTCCGAAATATTCCTTCACCACTTTGGCAAGTCCCATGTTTACAATGATAAGCACAAAGACATTAACATACTGGAATATGAAAACGCCATCATCTCCCATCATTGCAAAGGGGATCATGAGAAGTACCATTCCGTTCTGGAAGGGGAACATATCCATGTACTGTCCGGTCTGCCACTCTATATAATTCCCCTCAAGGAAATCCTTTGCCACAAGGAAGACTTTGTACTGATCGTATACGGGAAGAAGATGCGTGGTCTTAACAATGATGCAGCCTATAGCCGCAAAGGCAATAGTCAGAAGAAAGCAGATATTTTTAAGAATGCGCTCACACCTAGCCGTGTTGTCCCAATATTTCCTGCGTTTCTTATATATCCCGGAAAACAGAAAAAGAAGGATCAGGATCCCGATGACCATTCCGGGTCCCACATCCTTGATAAAGAAAACATGCTCGTCCTCATAAGCCATTATCGCAGTAACGGAGGAGCTGAGATAAAACAGCCATACGGAAATGACAGCGGTAAAAACAAACACCACTGCCCCTCCTGCAGAATATATGAATTTTGCTATCTTTTCTCCGCTTCGCATATTAATCCTTTTCAAAACAGATCCAGACTGCTGTCCAGATAAATCTCTTCTCTTACTTTAAGACTGTATTCGGGTTTTGTCATGTAATAAATCAGCATCTCCAAAACCACCGCACTTCCAAGGCTCCTGCCTTCTATCTTAAAATGCCTGAAACCGTTCGGGGCATAAACTTTTCTGATATCATCGGTACCGATAAATGAAGGATTTTCCATCGCATCCGAAAACCGGTATCCTCTCGAAGCTACAGGTGAGGTACAGATATGATCCTCACAGTCTTCTCCGAGACTCTTTCTGCTGACGTTTTCATAACAGCTTTTCCTGTCACTGCAGCCGATACTGCAGCATTCATTGCACAGAAATTCAACTTTTGATTTCTGTGCATCGCTCAATGCATTCAGCCTGTCCAGCTTCTTATTCAGCCTGAAATCCGGAACAACGTATTTATATTCCGGTCTGTTCAGTTCATCTTCAAAACGGTCAAAATTTGTTATCACCTTAGTGGTAGACGAGACAAAATAGAAACCCGGGTACTTTTTACGGATGTGATCGAGCAAAAGATCCGAATAGATGATCACTCCGTTTTGCACCTTACCGTTTTCTTCAAAAAGAGAACAAAGCCTATTGCACTTTTTATCGCTGAGATGATCCCTGGTGATAAGTGAGTTGCTGAAGGTCAGGCGCGAGGAGATATCATATTCGCTCATAAGCTCTGCGACCTTAACAGGATCCGCATCACCGAATCCCACTCTTCCGCCTCCCCAGATGCAGTCTCCGGGCGCCCCGTAGACAGAGCCTATCTCGCACCACTCATAGAAGTATTCCCTGTGCCCGTTGAAAAGAGGAAGGAATACTTTATAGAATTCATAGAATTCGAATAATCCGGGAAGGTGGTAATAAATCTTCATCACATGTACCCGCAGCCGTTTCTTTCGGGAGCTTCTATCCCCGATTCATACCTTGCTCTGAATTCCATGTTTATGTCGCGGATCTCTTTTTTACCATCGATATAATCCTGATACATCTCAGCAAGGCCTGCCATGCATCCGTCACAGCTTCCGTTTATATTACCGATGGACTCTGCAACTATCCGTTCTCTTTCTTCACGTGTGGTGTCTTTGATCAAAATAGAATTCATGATTTCCTCTTAAAGTGAAAAAAAGGCCCCGAATACACGAGGCCTTAGTTTCATACAGTCATTCAGATCATCAGATCTTGTGATCGGATCCGAGAACGTTAACGATCTTGTGAGCAACCATATCCTTAACAGCCTGACGAGCGGGCTTGAGATACTGACGAGGATCGAAGTGATCGGGATGCTCTACGAAGTACTTACGGATGTTAGCAGTCATTGCAAGACGGATATCGGAGTCGATATTGATCTTACATACAGCAAGCTTAGCAGCCTCACGAAGCTGATCTTCGGGAATACCGATAGCATCAGGCATGTTTCCGCCGTACTCATTAACCATCTTAACGAATTCCTGAGGAACTGAAGATGATCCGTGAAGAACGATAGGGAATCCGGGAAGTCTCTTGATGCACTCCTCGAGAACGTCGAAACGAAGCGGAGGGGGAACAAGAATGCCGTCAGCATTTCTGGTGCACTGAGCAGCGGTGAATTTATAAGCGCCATGGCTGGTTCCGATAGCGATAGCAAGGGAGTCGCATCCGGTTCTGTCTACGAACTCTTCTACCTCTTCGGGCTTGGTATATGCTTCCTGACCTGCCTCAACCTGAACCTCATCCTCGATACCTGCAAGAGTTCCGAGCTCAGCCTCAACTACTACGCCGTGATCGTGAGCATACTCAACTACCTGCTTGGTAAGAGCGATGTTATCTTCGAAAGACTTGGAAGAAGCGTCGATCATAACGGAGGTGAAACCACCGTCGATACAGGACTTGCAGAGCTCAAAGCTGTCACCGTGATCAAGGTGAAGTGCGATGGGAATCTGGGGATTCTCCTGAACAGCTGCCTCAACCATCTTTACAAGATAGGTGTGGTTAGCATATGCTCTAGCTCCCTTGGAAACCTGAAGGATAACAGGGCTCTCAAGCTCTCCTGCAGCCTCGGTGATACCCTGTACGATCTCCATGTTGTTGACGTTGAAAGCACCGATTGCATATCCGCCATCGTAAGCTTTCTTAAACATCTCTTTGGTTGTTACCAATGCCATAACGAAAAACCTCCTTAAAAATGTATGGGTTTACGAAAAGACTCGCATAAATCAATAATAATTTGTCGGGGGTTTTAAGTCAATAAAATAAAGCTTTTTAGGGCGTTAATTAAGCTTGTTTTCGGGCATTATGTAAACGCTTATGACAATAAGGACGTACCCCACTGTCAGGAAGATCGTCCTGACAGTGGGGTACGTCCCTATTGTCATAAATGTCACATCTTTCAACAGATCAGATTTTCTATTGTTTCATACAGCTCCGGGAAGTCCTGCTTCATCCTTACGGGTCTGCCCTCTTTATTCAAAAAAGCGTGCAGGGATGTCGCGATAAAGACCACAGTTCCCTCTTCGTTTTTCATTTCATAAGCAAACCTAAGCTTAACTCCGTTGAATTCTTTAACGTATGCCTTAATGATGATCTTATCCGAAAAAGTGGTGGTACGTTTGAAATCACAGGTAACATTAAGCACCGGGGAAATGATCCCGGATTCTTCAAGTTTTGCGTAATCCCATCCTATCTGTGAGAGGAAATCAACTCTTGCTTCCTCCATCCATCTGATATAGTTGGAATGGTGGGTTATCCCCATCCTGTCGGTCTCATAATACTGGACCGTATGTACATAATCTTTTACTTCAGCCATTGTAAATAATTCTCCCTCAGAATCCTAAAGAATCATTCACAAGGATAACATGAATCCTGCCTTCATGTCTTGAAAATCTGGTGATAAGGAACTGACAGCAGATGGTATCCGGAGATTTGCAGTTCATGCAGGAACCGGTTTTGGCACAGGGAGTGCTAAGTCCGAAGCGCTGCGCATTTATGGGAGCAGCCACATTTCTGGCCCTCTTCATTGCGGCATCCACATCGGGGCAGATCTTGTTCATCCCGACGATGACAAGAACATGCTTGGGCCCCTGGGCTATTGCGGATACTCTGTTGGAGTTGCCGTCGATATTGACCATAACTCCGTCTTCCGTCATGGCATTTGCGGAGGTTAAAAAGAAATCGGCATCGTAAGCTGCAAGCATTGCAGCTCTCTTATCCTCAGCCTTATCCCTGTCTAAAAACGCATAATTACCTTCTTTGAGAGCATCCACCAGTCCGATCTCATGGGCGCTCATGGCGCCTCCCATGGTAACTGAAGACTTTTCGGGAATCAGCTCAAGAGCAATTCTTAAAGCATCCTCTCTGTTATCGGCGTAATATCCCTTCATGTTGCGGGATTCAAGTCCCTTGATAACTCTATCCGCAAGAAGGCGGTTTCTTTTTACAATATTTTCGTTCATGAATCCCTCCGTATCAGCTGTCACCGGGTGTAAAGTTTATGGCTTCATCGGCAGGCAAAGGCTTGCTGAAATAGAAGCCCTGAATGGTATCCGCACCAAATTCCCTGAGACGTGTATATTGCCACTTCTCTTCGACACCTTCGATGGTCATTTCCTTATCCAGATGATGGACAAGTCTGATAACATCATTGATGAATGCGTCTTTTCCGTCGATCAGATAATTGTCTACCAGAGACTTATCAAGCTTGATGGTATCCACGGGAATGTATGTCAGATAGCCGAGTGACGAATAACCCGTACCGAAATCATCCATAAGAAGCCTGATCCCCAGTTCCTTAAATCTCTTAAACAGCGCTTCAACCTGTGATGAACGGTCGAGGAAGATTCCCTCAGTGATCTCAACTTCGATCAGCTTTGAAGGAATGTCATATTTTCTCAGAAGCTCTTCAAGGAAATCTACATATCCCGTATCGCTGAGCTGGTTACTGGAGAAGTTGACGGAAACCGGATACAGTTCATATCCTGCTTCTCTCCACTCTGCAAGCTGACGGACCACAAGTTCCGTGGTCATGCGTCCTATGCGCCAGATCCATCCGTGTTTTTCAGCGATGGGAATAAACTTAGCCGGTCCGAATCCGGGTTCCTTCATTCTGATAAGTGCCTCAAATCCGCACAGTTTGACTGTCTGAGCATCGACCTTGGGCTGATAAACTATGTAAAAACCGTCATTTTCAAAGGCATCGACAATCTTCTCACGGATGAGTTTTTCTTCCCTTGCCTTCTCCTGAAGTATCTCGCTGTAGAAAACCGTACGGTCATACCCCATCTTCTTGGCTTCACGCATGGCCTCTTCCGCATGGTTGATATTTTCTTCCGTACTGAGACTGCTGTCGGAATTGGATACACCCAGACATGCGGAAAGCTGCAGTTCAATACTTCCCAGGCGGAAGGGCTGTTCAAATACTCCGCGAATCATATCCAGTGCAGGGTGATCTTCCGTCATGGGTTCGGGCAGACAGATAAGGTATTCGTCTCCGCCGTACCTTGCAAGAAGCCAGCCTTTATCTCTTGCCAGCTGCAAGAGGCCTACAGCCGCATTCATAAGTATCTGGTCCGCAAGTTCATGTCCGTAAGTGGAATTGATACCCTTAAAGCCGTCAATATCGGCCATTACATAAGATGCATTCTTCCAGTAATCCGAATTGATAATGAGAAGATCCATGGCATAGGATCTGTTGTAAATGCCAAGGAGTTCGTCATGCTGGGCATTGTATATGAGACTCTTATGCTCGGCTTCTATCGCATTCTTCAGATAGTGTACACAGTTATCCCTTCGGTTGAATCCGTTAAAGATGGCGGTCGCCATTTCCTTACAGGTATTGTATCCGCAGGATCCGCAGTTGATCATACGTGATTCCGGTGTGGCCTTATCCATTGTCAGGAAGATGTTATCAAGTTCATCTTCGGTCGGGATTTTGATGGCACACTTAGATGAAAGATCAGTGTAACTGCGCATGTAATCCGAAAGGTGAAGATTCGCAAACTGCTCGTTTAATTTTTCAAGACGCTGCTCCGGAAGCAGTGATCTGGACATGGCCGAATCACCGTCTTCTTTTTTCAATCCCTCACGGATCTTCAGAAGATTAAAGAGCGCCTTGTCGGTGGATGAAAGCTCGGGCTCCGTTCCTGTACCGCACAAACATCCGTCCTTACAGTTAAGCGCATCGATAAACAGGAAAGGATTATCCTTACCTACAAGGTGTGAGGATTGTTTCCTGAGGTATTCGTACATCTGCTTCTCGCCTTCGATCTGACGGATAAAGGCGCCGTCTCCCAAAAACCACTTAACATGATCCTTAAGCCCTCCGGGCATGGGATAAATGGAGCCGAGACCATATTCGATCTCATCCGTAACAGGCTCTCCGTAAATAGAGCGCTCACGGACAACCTTCATCAGATGGCTGAAAGTAACATTATAATCAACTAGTCCGGAATTCTCCGGATCGTCTATCTCAAGTTTTTTCGCAATACAGGGACTTATGAAAGCAAAACGGTCATTAATGCCCATTTCTTTTCTCGCATAGATGGCCGCACACATAAGAGGGCTCTGAACCGGGAAAAGCTTGGGAAGAAGTTCGGGAAGATATTTTTCGATATATGTAACAACGGCCGGACAGGGCTGGGAAATACCGCCGATAAAGCCGTTTTCCTGAATATATTTGATATAACCCCAGGTGGAGATATCGGCACCGAAGGCAACGTTAATAATGTGCCTTACACCGAGAGCTTTAAGGCCGCCCAGTATCTTCTCGTATTCATCGGGGTAATTTGCACGAAATGAGGGAGCCACCAGAAGAGAGATTTCCTTGCCTGATGCAAGATCTTCGAAAAAAGCGTCCGTATCATCGCAGAATTCTCTGGCTCCATGTTCACAGACATCAAAACAAGCGCCGCATCCCACACATTTTGAGGGATCGACGTTTATTCTGGAATTACCGTTTTTCTCGGAATTAGCGGAAATGCAGGCTCCCATTGCACTGCAAACGGCAATGCACTTGTTACAGCCTACGCATTTTTCATTTGTATAGACCAAACCATTAGCCATAATTATCTACTGTAAAACCGATTTTTCGGAAAACATTTTCCACATCTGATTATAACTCAAATCATTACATAAAAAAATAAGGATAGGAATAACTCTACCCTTATTTTTTTATAAAATCAGCCAAACTCGGCCTGTTAAACGCTTTAGAGGGCATAAGTCTATATTATATATTTCAAAATATCCAGCTGTTTATCCGCACGGTCGAATTCATCAAGTATCTCACAGGGAATGTGCGGTTCGTAAGCCTTTTCCCGGAACCATGTACACTGGACAGGATGCATTCCGGCATCTCTTGTAGCATACAGTTCCCTCGATCCGCCGTCCCCGACATAGAGACACTCTTCCGGTTTAAGGCCGAGCCTTTCGATCATACGTTTGAATATTTCCGGATTGGGTTTGCATACACCCTGCTCGTAAGAAATAAGCGCTTCGTCAAAATATGGAAACAGCTTACTTGCTCTGATAAAATCGCGCTCATCGGAAAATGTATTTGTAATAAGTCCGATCTTTAAACCACGCTTCTTTAACTCATCGAGCATTTCGAAAGTTGCATCGGGAATTCCGTTAAAAGTGTCATTAAGACTGTCACGCCTTTTTGATGCCGCAAGCTCTACCTTATCTTCCGAGTAAACACCCAGCCTCTTTAAAACGACCTCAAGTCCTTCTTCTATGGTGTAAGTTCCGATGCTTCTTGCATCTTCTATGGAATGCCATTCTTTTCTGAAAGCAGCCGGATCAATGCCGACGTCCGCAGCTATGTGTTCGCCGAAATATGTTCTCCCTTCAAACAAAGAAACAAGGGTTTCAAACATATCAAAGATCACAGCTTTAACCATTATCTTCCTCCTGATCATATAAAGCCCGAAAGTATTCCTGACGCAGGTCCCGTTTTCTCATAATCCGATCTTCCTGATCGTCTCCCAGTCCATGCATCTGGTGTAATTATCTCCCGGAAATTCCGAATTTCGATTCCATGGGCGATCATATACAAGTACTTTTAAATCCGGAAGATGATCGAAAAACTTAAAAGCATGAGGCGAATCCTCAACGGCAAGATCAAAATGCATCTTGTAATAATCCTCAAGCTTAAGAGAAAACTCACTGTCTTTGATAAAGTTATCCCGTCCGTACTTATCAAGACAATAAAGCTTAACCCGGTCAAGCCCGTGTTCGTCCAGCCATTTTCTCGATGGATCATATGCGCTGAAAGGCCTGCCCGTGATGATCGACACATCATGTCCCTCATCAAGCCATTTGTTTACCGTCTCCGAAGCTCCCGGTGTTTCCTCATATGAAAGGAGCACTTCCGGTTTATGGGCCTCAGTCATCATAAATACATACTGATCGTCCGTAAGAGAAAAGGACTTCTGCAGATTAAAGAAATTTATATTTTCGTAGGGAACTTCCGTCCCGAAAAGCCCGGCTGCAAGTCCGGAGAAATGCCTTGCGGTCTCGCACAGACAATCATCAAAATCCACATATATATTCATACTTTTATTTCTTCTCAAAAATCTAGTGATTCTCTCAGCAGAGAGTCTATGGTCCCAATGTAATCGGAATTTATCAATGTTATCTTTTCACCGCTTTCGGAAAAGCCACTGATAAACTCACCGTTATCAGCCTTAACGCTTTCGGGCGTCATATCCGGATCGATGATCCTCTTTTCAATCTCGGATTCACGTGCCACTATATCGTCAAAATGTTTCTCTATGTATTCACCAGTCATGGCAAGACATATGAATCTGATATCAGCCAAATATTCATCCGCAAGATCTTCACGCCAGTCAAAGGGAATATAGCATCCTTCAACGATCAGGTTCTGCTTATTTTCTATGGCAGTCTTTACCATCTCGCGAACGATGGGCCAAAGATACCCGGTAAGCTTATCATCGTCCATGGGAGTAAGATCCGTATTCCCGCTTCGGATAAGCCCCATCTTCAGATGATCGATGGAAAGATACGGATATTTATATTTTTCCAGAAGCTTCTGTGACAGAAATGTTTTACCCGTATGGGAAGCTCCCGTGATCAGAATTACCATTTATATTCCTTTCATGTTCAGAAAGTGTCCCAAAAACACTATTTCATTCTACCATATAGTCGGTAAAAAGTGGGCTCAGGTCACCACTCCGTTATCGGGGTCATCCCAGTCGATACCCGTTTCAACTCCCGTCATGCAGGCAATCGATGCCATACCGTGTACGACAGCCCAGGTTTTAAGCAGATCCAGCTCCTGCTCCTTATAGGATTTTTTCAGATTGTTTTCTTTCAGATGTTTCTTATACATCTCCCGCAAAAGAAGGAACGGAGGGTAATCCTCTTCATGAATCTTATCCATTGCCAAATGTGCAACGATGTTCTGCCTTCCGAACAGGAAAGTATAATAATCCGGATTTCGCCTGAAAAAGTCGATATATGCCCTGCCCATCGCGATCAAAGCTTCATCCGCACTTTTGGTACCTGCACAGGCGTTTTTCAGTTCATCGGTAAACTTATCGTTTACACTGCCTTTGATTGCTTCAAGAAGTTCTTCTTTGTCTTTAAAATGTGAATACGGAGCCGAGCGGGATACACCGCATTCTGCCGCGACACCTCGAAGTGACAGATTATCCTCACCCTTTTCATTAATGATCCTGATGCCCGTATCGATAAGAGCCTGTCTTAAATTTCCATGATGATAATTATCAGCCATTTAATGTCTTCTCCTTAATCTGTCTGAGCACTTCACAGGTTTCCGAAGGATTTTCCCAAAGCGGACTGTGGGCGGAATCCGGGATCAGATAAAAACCTTTGTCAGGTGCTTCGATGATATCGCAATACTCCTCTGCCAGCTCCCGGGGACAGTTATAATCCATTTCCCCGCTGATAAAATAAACCGGAATCTCCAAACTCGGTATGCTGAGCCTGTAGTCAAATCCGTCGAGTTCATTTGAAAGGGGTGTTCTGCGATACATCTTCATTCCTTTTACATATGCAAGCTTTTCAGAAATCGTATAGCACCTGCAGGTAAGTATCGGAAGAGTTATTCCCTCAAACTCCGTCTTATTCATGATCGTGCCTCCGCCCGCTTCGTGAAGCAGATACACATAGTCATACCAATTCTTACAGACCACATTGCCGTTTTCCACGTGCTCTACCGCGTTTTCAAGCTTTTCCAGGGAAGTTTTATCCCCGCGGCTTTCAAACACATCCTTCATAAAAGAGTACATCAGCGTATCATTCTCATAAGAATCCGTAACCGTCTGCGCCATGTTTATCAAGGCATGGTAATCTTCGGGATGTTCCGCAGCAGCGCGAAGCGCTATGTGAGTTCCACCCGAAAAACCCATGATGTATATCTTATCCTGACCGAACCTTTCTTTCAGATACTCGGTAACCTTCTGAGTATCATTAAGGAGATTCTCCAATGTGATCTGATCCGTATCGATATTTTTATCATATGCAATGCCCATTCCACGGTAGTCCCAGTAGACTACGGTGAAGTCATTTTCAAGCTGCATATCCTTGTACTTATCCGTAAAAACATAATCATCCGTACCCGGTCCGCTGGATACAAACAGTAAAACAGGATTACTTATATCCCTGCTGTTTATGAAAAATCCGTTAGGTGCGCCGTTTATATCCATGACAAATTTCTCCGACAAAGAGTTCGGTTCGGAGTAGGTGCGTATCTTACCGGGGCTGATGATCACCCAGACGGCAAGGATAAGAAGGACTAAGGCGGCAAAACAAATAAGTATGATTTTCAGCATTTTCAATGTTCTCTTCATATGGAAGGCTCCTAATCTTGACAACGTCAAGTTTCATTATATCAGCCATCTTGACACTGTCAAGTTCGCCACAGGAGCCATAGATTCATACAAAAAAGCTCCGGAAATTATCCGAAGCTTTTGAACAGGCTTTTCTATTTTTGCTTACTCCTTATCCTGGAATTAATGTAATCGATATCCCGCTTTGTTTTAAATGCATCTATGAAATATGCCATCACAAGTACGATCCCGACATAGATAAAAGCCATCCAGAAATTGGATCTGTAGAACCATCCGACTATAAATCCGAACAGCATTACTACCACGGTAGCTGCAATATACTTGACTATGTAACTTCCTATCATCGGAAGAGATGTGTATTCATCCAGGAAGTAATTAGCAAATGCAATCACAAAAGACAGGATGAAAAGCTGAAGCACCAGCTTTATCTCATCGGTCATTCCGACCCAGATGATGGACATTGCAAACACGCTTAAGACGGCAAGCGCAAACAATATGCAGGTATCTCTGAATATTCTTTTCATACTCCCTCTTTTCGGAAGACCTTCTTAATGTCCGGAAGATACTTTCTCGATACGATCAGCTTTTCGTCATTATCCAGAACAGCTTCAAGATGACTGTTTCTGATCTGCTTTATTTCCCTGAGCTTATCCGTGTTCATGATGCATGTTCTCGATATCCGGACAAGTCCCGTATCAAATATCCTGCTTTCTATGTCGGGCATAGTGCCGTCCAGCCTGAACACCTCATCCTTGGTATACAGAAAAAGTTTTCTTTCGACATTTTCGATGTAATATATTTCCGAAATGCCGATGCTGACAGCCCTGTCTTCACTCTTTCCGACAAAAGAAAGATCCATCTTTTCAATTTTACCGATAAGGGACTGAACCGAATTATTCCACTCCGGATATTCGACAATAACCGTTAAAGGCTGTCCCTCAACCTGTCTTTTCTCTATTTTCATCTGTTCTTAACTTCCGCAGTTTAACAACTGCAATGATTTCATGGATCACGAGCACTGTCAAAGATCCCGTAAGGCTGTATGGTGCCCAGATAAAAAGAATACTTGCAAGTCCCGCGCCAAACACAAGCGGCATCACTATGCATACCGACGCGATCAGGATCATTACACAGATTCCCATAATGATAACAGGGAGACGTTTTTTCATCAGCAGGATGAAAAGTATCAGCACGATTCCCGCTCCTGATACAATTGTAAAGATAATATCAAAAACAGTCCATACATCCGTTGGAATATCTTCTATTTTAACGCCTGACAGACTGTCATAAATCCCGTTGCATAATCCGTCGGTTGAGGCTGCGACATTCATGTTTGTCAGCACACACACGCCTCTTGCAGCAGATTCATTAAAGACTATCCTGGAGGAATAATTTGGAGTTCCGCCCGAGTGTCCTATCACTCCGCCTTCAAAGCATTCCCATCCGGAATAATAATCCCCGGTATTTAGCAGGCGTCTTTTTACGGATTCGACCGCTGCTCTGTATTCATCCGGAATATCCGCAGTCCCGTTCCATATAGTTATCCATCTCGCGCAGTCCCTTGCATTTGAATAAAAATATCCCGCAGGGACCTTTGCGCTTACAACAGGTATCTCATATTCAAACGCATTTCTGTATCCGAGCCTTGAACCGGTAATAACATTTTCATTATCCGGCTTTCCGATATATGTGTTTGAAAGGCCAAGCGGGATAAGTATCTCTTCCTGCATATATCCGACATAAGATCTTCCCGTAACCTGCTCGATGATAAGTCCCAGAAGATTGTAATTTACATTTGAATATGCATACTCAGAGCCGGGATATGCAGCAAGTTCCTTTCCGGATATACTCATTGCCCACTCGTAAAGAGTCATATCCTCTTCCGCACTCGGATAATCGGATTCGTTGTTGGTATATCCGCTTGTCTGCGTAAGAAGTTGAAGAACGGTGATATCTGCAGGCTCAGATCCGAATAAAGCACTGAACCCCGGGATAAGATCGGATACAAGGTCTTCCTCACTAAGTTTTCCTTCATCCATCAGTTTTTGAACGGCAAGTCCGGTAAATGCCTTTGTCATGGAACCGATCTGATAAAGACCGTCGGGATCACCGTAAAAAGTCACATCAGTGCCACGGACAACACAGGCACTGACGGATTCACATCCTGTACCTCTGCGAAACTTATCAATGTAGTCCTCAATATTGCCCGCATCCGTTCCCGCATATGAAACCATGCCACAGACAAGGACCGATATGACCACGCTTACCAACGCTACAGTTTTTCTCCACATAAAAATTCCTCCATGATCTTCATACTCCGATCATAGAGGAATATTTATCCGTGTTCTATACGCTGAAGCACTTGTTGCAATTCGGACTGCACTTGTTGCAATTTATGAAAGTTTGAATGCTTTCCGACTTTACGGTCACTATAAAAGATCGAGAAGGTCCGTTAGGCAAGATACCTCACAGTCAGGTATTTCCTCTTCGCTCAATTGCCAGAAACGTCCGAACCCCTGCTTGATCCATATTGTTTTCATTCCGAGCTTCTTGGCAGGGACAATATCGTTATCTATACGGTCACCTATCATTACTGCTTCTTCAGGCGTGCATCCCGCTCTTTCAAATGCGATATCGAAGATCTTTCTGTCAGGCTTCTGGGTGCCCTCTTCCGCGGATGCGACAACCACATCGATAAATTTACGGATACCGAATGCCTCAAGCCTGTCCTCGGTTCCGTACATCTGATTAGCGATGATACCTATATTGTATTTCTCGTGAAGTGCGGTTAAGACTTCTTCGGTATCCGGATAAAGCCTTTCACGCGTGGTATCCCATCCAGACATTTCCACACCGAGAAGCGATGCAACTTCCTTATCGCCTTTCTTATTCTGCCTGTAGAATTCCATCGCCTTATCATATATGTATTCGGTGCTTTTACCGGACTTTTCGGCAAGTCCGCCGAATCTGTATTCATATACAAGGCTTTCGTCCACAAGCGTCGAACCTATATCAAAAAACAGCCACTTAACTCCGTCCATTATTACCTCACTTACGGGATCATCCGTTACTTACCCTTGAATAGATCGCACCAACAATCTCATCCTTACTCATATCTTCCGTGATCATGGTTTCCTTGATCGGATCCAGATAATCCTTCTCCTGCCACCACTCACGCATATCCTCAGCTCCGAACTCCGCAGCTTTTGATCTTGTCTGATGACGCCTCACGGTTTCTTCAAAAGGGATGTCAAAATAATACGCATATATATCGGAACCGTACAGCTCGAGCGCAGCTTCAAACAGCTCCCGATACCACTCAGCGACAAATATCCCCTCCATAATGACCACTTCACAGTTCTTACTTCCGTACTCAAGCATCTGCTTTATCAGCGGCAGTGCAGGCGGATCTATCCCGTCTTTTGCCTTCAGAATGTCTCTTCTGATCACATCCTGTGAAAGGAGCATGGTATTACGTCCGAACAGTTCCTGAAGTGCCTTTGCAACAGTTGTCTTACCGCTCCCGGAGTTTCCGCGAAGCATGATCAATTTATGCATATCCGTATCTCCCAAATTCATTTTTCATTCTAACATATAAGCCTTCGAAAAAAGAGACAATCGAATAAATTCCATAGTATAATACAGATATGAAAATCGGGGGGAAAATAAAACAATCACTTAAGCGTAACAGGAAGTTTATCACTACGGTTATTATCATGACCGCTTTGATCATCTGCGGAATCTTACTGTCCACGATCAGAGCATGGTCAGACTTTTATACAGACCATATCTACACGTTCCTTCGCGATCCCATCACTCACATCACCGAAAGCATTCCCTTTTCTCTGGGCGAAGTGCTGATGTATCTCGGTGCCATACTGCTCTTCCTTACAATCCCCATCCTCATACTTTTTATCTTCCTGAGAAAAAAGACTGCCTATAAAGCCTTCGTTTCAGGATACTTCAAAAGCCTAGTCATAATCATCTTATCCTTTCTTCTGATCTATACATACCAGTGGCTTACCCCATACCGCAGTTCCGTACTGGGGAACGCTATTCCGGCAGGCAGGGAATACACCGTGGAGGAAATGCGTGCTCTCTATATTTTTGTTGCGGATCATATCAACGAAGAATGTCTGATCGTTCCGAGAGATGAAGAAGGAAATGTAATTTATGATGCAAAAGAGGCGGCAGAACAAAAAGTCTCTGTCGCCATGAATAATATTTCTAATGAGTTTTCAAGATTAAGCGGATATTATCCTACCATAAAGCCCGCCATGTGCTCCGATGTGCTTGACTGGATGTGGATCGGAGGATACACATATCCGTATACCCTCGAGACAACCTACAACAAGTACATTAACCGGTTTTATTTTCCGTCGTTATATTCACACGAATGCTCTCATCACATGGGATATTACAAAGAACATGAAGCCAATTTTCTAAGCTATCTCGCTCTTGCAAACAGTGATGATCCCGTGCTTCGTTACTCAGGATATTACTATGTTTTCCGTTTCGTGGATGACGCATATCTTCAGTCCTGTATTGCTACGGACAATATGGATATGTACATAAGTGATGCCACGGAGCACCGTTTGTACGATCAAGTATATCTGGATGTCTTAACCGCCCAAAATGAAGCACAAGAGCTTTATCTTCAGGATGAGCATTATCTGGAGGATTATGCAGACGAAGCTGAAGAAATTTCCGATGTGGGTTGGAGCACTCAGGCCGAAATACTTCAGGAATATAACTACGACGGCGTAGTGCTTCTGATGCTCAGATACTATGACGGGAAGCTGTTTTAACCCTATCAGTCCATTCTAAAATAATATCGCTGTCGTACCTGTTAAGATTTTCCGGCAGCTCTGAGTATTTAAAGAATCGATGTTCAATGACCTCTTCCGGATCTTCAACAAGATCTCCTTCGTACTCCCGGGTGATATAGACAATTCCCGGGCCAAAGCAGATATCTCCGTTGGGATATTCTATAATACGGTCCTTACCGGAATACAGATTAAACACTTCAAGCTTTCCCAGAGTAAGGCCCGACTCTTCCATAACCTCGCGTCTGACTGCCTCTTCAAAGGTTTCACCCATTTCCATAGAACCGCCTATGATCGCCCAGCAACCGTTATCACGCCTTTTTTGCAGTAAGATCTCACCTTTATCATTTTCGATGATCACTCCGCAGGCGCAGGTCATTATCGGGGCATGGCCGACATATTTACGCATTTCCTTTATATATCCGCCATTTTTGTACTTCTCAATATATTCATCAATCTTCATAACAGGATCATCGCCTCCGAATATCATAAAGCAATGATAAAGCATTCCCTTAGGGCAATGTCAACTCATATACATTCGCCACATCATCACAACTTGGACAATTCTGCTATGGATACGTAATGCTTTACCATAAAATTTTCCGGGGCATTTTTCTCCAGCATCTCCATGTGCTCTTTATCCCATATTGCAACGGTTTCCGGTGACATGGATGCTCCGACTCCTCTGCAGGCACGCATGCGGCCGTGCCAGGATTCTCTGCTGAACGGAAGATCAACACGGAATTCATTGATCGAACTGAGTTCAAAGAACTTAAGATACTGATCAGGGACCAAAACGTGATGAACCGTATCGCCGCATCCGTTCCAACCGGGGTTATATTTTAGAATTATCTCCTCGCTCTTTCCGGCAATATCATCCTCATAAGGAAGCCATCCCATATAAAGAATCAGGAACTTACCGCCGGGTTTAAGCATGGAAGCAAACTTTGGTGCAGTTATATCATGGTCAAAATACCATATACATTGACATGCTGTTATAACATCAAAGGTATTGTCGGGAAAAGAAACTTCTTCCGATCTCGATGCAAAAAACTCGATGTCCATTCCGGCTTCCTTAGAAAGTCTCTTTGCCTGCTCGATCTGATTCTCTGCAATATCGGTTCCTATCCAGCTTGCCCCATACTTGTACATATTCCTGGGAAGTACGCCGGTTCCGGTACCAAGATCAAGCACCTTCTGACCATCCTTACACAATCCAAGATTCAATATGTAATCATAAAATTCTCGGGGATAAATGTCTCTGAACTTCGCATAGTCGGAAGAGGTCTTACCCCAGTCAAATTCTTTACCCTCATCGATTCCTTTAATAACCATAGCTTACCTCATTGATGATGTTGTATCCGCACTGTTTTACCACGTGGAAACACGCTTCTCTCACATGCTTTTCTAAAACTCTGAATATCTAATGGTATGAAATCAGCGATTTTTTCATCGCTCCAGCATCTTCACCGCCTCATCAAATGAAATGCAACTTGCAAATCTTTTCGGTCACCTCAGTTACTTAATGAGACTATATTCGTGAATTGGGCTGTAAAACTCGAATTTCTGTGGGGTTTTACAGCCTCCTCAGTTACTAAATAAGACCATAATCGTGAATTTGACTGTAAAACTCTAATTTCTGTGGGCTTTTACAGCCACTTCAGTTACTTAATAAGACCTTATTCGTGAATTGGACTGTAAAACTCTAATTTCTGTGGGCTTTTACAGCCTCCTCAGTTACTTAATAAGACCTTATTCGTGAATTGGACTGTAAAACTCTAATTTCTGTGGGGTTTTACAGCCACCTCAGTTACGTAATAAGACCTTATAATTTGCGATTAGTATCATGATCATTTTTTAATAGATATAATGTTGTTTATTCGTTCGTCGTGTGCAATAGCTAATCTATAAACATTGCAACCATTTCTAAGCCCATCAAAGACAAAACCATTCTTTTCAGCAATGTGCTTAGTAACAGTTTGTTCGGGATCACACTCAATTACTACGTTCTTTCCCTCATGCTCAGCCTTATTGATCAAGAGCTCTGTCAACTTTGAAGCATATCCCTTTCCCCACTCTTTCTTATTAAGCAGCCAGCCAATCTCTACCGAATCAGCATCATAAGCATGATAGATTACATAGCCTATATAGTTTCCGTCATCATTTTCGGCAGCGTATATTAAAGGGAAATCTGAAAGAGCAACATTCTCAAGAAAATCTCTAGTCCTATCCAGAGTATATACCGGTTCTATATATTTCATTACATCCGGATCTGACAGTGTTCCATATATGTCCAACAGATCCGATTCATCAAATATTCTGATATTCATAAACTCATTCCGATATATAAATCTTAAATAACGCTAAATACTTTTTTCATATTAGTAATCTCTTTAGGGTACTTATAGCACCAATATTTATCCAAAAGTTCCCTAAAAATTTTTACTTCTATAGTATGATATATTTCGAAATAACATTCTAAACTGAAATTTGTTTTATCAACGAATCGGAAATTTCTACTCTCCCTTGTTCACCATAATTCAAAGGCTTATTTTCATAGTCATAAACCATTAACCCTTCAATCTCTTTCGGCATCTCAGCCAAAATCTTTCCCGATCTGTCAAATAATATGGTCGGCGCTGTCTGAAACACTGAACAAGTATTACAGGCCAGAATCAGGCAAACATTCTCAACCGCCCTTGTCTGAATATGCCCTTTGATCATATTGTATCTATCAAGATCAGCCTTATCAGAGACATCATAGAACAAGATCAGATTCAGATCAGTTTTTTGAGTATATAGTTCTCTGAAGTACTCCGGAAAGCGAACTTCAAAACAAATTCTGATTCCGATGCGTAAATTATCTATATTGATTATCCCCGGATTAAGACCCTCGGTAAAATTATCTTTGTCCCATCCCCATAACGCACGCTTACTGTAGATTTCCGGCTCACCATCAGGCTTGAATACAATGGCGCGATTGAAATAATTGGAATTGTCTTCCTCAATCGTTCCCACCACAAGATACATCCGTTTTTTCCGGGCGAGTATCTGAAGATCTTTGTGGATAGAATTTACCCTTTCAAAGTCAACATCCTGTGAAGACTGAATACAAAGGTGCGGATATCCGGTTACAGCGCATTCCGGAAAAAGAAGAAGGCGAACCCCTGCTTTTTCAGCTTCTTGGATGCCTTTTTCAATATGGGAGAAGTTTTCTTCCGGGTTTCCGGTAACGTTGAATTGATATGCTCCGATTTTCATATTCATCCCATCCCAAATTCCACGCAGAGTTTCTCAAAACGCTTCTGTTCTTTTTCCTTGATTGGTTTAGACGTATCATGCAAGCAATGACTAATGACATCCGCATCTTTCAAAGCTTCTTCCATCGGTCCATCTTCAACCAGTTTGTCATCATGATGATATATTGCCGAGCAGATCATTTCAGTTTCAGAGTCAGTCGTAAGGTTTAGCCTATTAAGGATTTCTCTTGCAAGTTCCGCGCCCTTATGAGCATGGTCTTCATATGAACCCGATTTATATGCGTGCAAATCATGCAACATAGCTGCCATGGATAATAGTTCAGGATCAAGGCCACGCTTTTTAGCTATCATGGTCGAAGCTAACGAAACGCCATACAAATGTATAAACGCCGCAGAGCGCTCATCAAGGTCTTCAATTTTATACAGTTCTTCATTGATATAATTGCGAAGTTCTTTTAGTCTGCTCATACCGCCATTGCCTCCTGCCACTTGTCGTCCATGATTGTCTTTCTAAGCTATCTTGTGATATCTCTCTATGACCATGATTACAGCAACGAATAATGATCATCCTCAATGTAAACTGCTTGGCCATCGGCGAGTAATATATCCTCCAACTTTTCAGGCAAATTATTTATCTTATTACCATCCCAGTGCGGTACTATTCTGTTCGGGATAATATGTAATCCATCATCCAAATTTCCTGCCGCGAACATGCTCCCGGCACTTATTCCTATATAAATAAGCCCTTCGTTTACAGCATCCTTTAATATATGACTGAATCCGGTTCTGCTCATCTCACGGCTTAATACACTCGCATCACCACCTGATACAAATATTGCATCATAAGATTTTGTTTCCTCTAGAGTGATCAACCTTGAGATAATAGAAGGATTCGAAACATATGAGGAATATGTTCTTTTATATGTTTTCGAAGGAATCAATTCGAGATTGTAAACCAGAATATTCTCATTTCGAATTCCCATTCGTTCAAACTCATCAAGGCAGACTGCAAGGCCTTCCCTTGCCGCATCCGTTTCAATTCCTGCAGTTGGAACCAATAGGATACGCAGTTCATCAAAGCTCTTGCCGCATTTGTTTAGCAATAGTTCCTTCATTGAGTCTGATAAACCACTTGAGGTTAAAAACAGTGTTCTCTTCATAACTACCCCGGTAAAAAAATAAAAGCTATTCTTCAGCTGAAATATCTATTTGATACTGAACTGACGAAATATATTCCTCAATAGTTTCACCATCAATCCAACCGCTCTTTTTATTTATCTCATATAACTTTTCATAGCCGTAATAATCTATCAGAAACGTCCACCCTTTTTTAGTAATGTATGCCTCAAGAATCTGACAATAGTCAAAGAGTTCTTCTACCGTTTCCGGCTTTATCAAGTCAGACTCAGTGTATTCCCGAATTTTCTCATTTTGAACAAATGGATAGTGATAATACGCTAACATCATTACACCTTTATGCTTTGATTTTCATAGCAGGGAAAACCAAAAAAAAATCTATTCAGTATATTCATCCAATGATCTGATGACTCTTACATCGTCCAGCACAACCTTCTCTTTTCTTGCCAGATAGATTGGAGTGATTCCTAAATTCTTCACCGGTTCAACATCGGAAGTAATGGAGTCTCCAATATGCACTGCCTCTTCCGGTCTTACCCCGGCAATTTCCATCGCTTTTTCGAATATTGATCTATGTGGTTTACATGCTTTTACGGTTTCAGCGGAAATAATCCCTGCCGGATTAAGTTCCTTTATCCGCATTGACTCATCCAAATACTTCATATCATCGTTAGAAATGATGTAAATAGGTTTCTTAACCCTTTCAAAAAAAGGCTTAACATCCTCGAATAGTGGCGCATAAACCCATATTTTTTGCCAGACCTCATGCATGTATTGCAAATCTCCTTTAAGGCCATAGTGTTTGCAGCAAAAAGAAAGGATTCTATCAACCTTTTCATCATTAAGAATAAATTCATCACCAAAACAGGTTGATTCGATTTCTTTGACTTTTCTCCATACAGCACCCAATACATCCTCGGGCGTCTTTATATCACTGTGCTCAATAAAGTACTTAACCAATTCTCTTGTATAAGGTTCGTCCTCACGGACCATCGTGCCCGTGTAATCCATAAAAATCGCTTTTATCATCCTTCTGATCCTCATTTTCCTTGGACCGTTTTACTGAAATATATTGCTACTTTATAAGTGGTAGAAATGGTAACCTCCAGTTATACATCTACCATCCGGTTATCTAAGCTACAATAATGGTGGGTAATGGACTGACGACGAATTATATTGGACTCCCACGTCCGTCTCGGAAACCGTCAT
>JAGCUO010000123.1 GCA_017962825.1 Lachnospiraceae bacterium
CTTCTATTTTGTCACCGGGTGACAAAATAGAAGCGTCCCTACTGTCACCTCGTCCCCATTGTCAGAATGCGTTGGAGGTATGAAATGAAAAGATTCTGTTCGTTACTGGTTGTATGTGTTATGACACTGTGCATGCTCTGCGGATGCGGAAGCAAGTTTAAGACAACGGATGTGCAGACGGTTGTCGGAATTCTTGAGGATCATGGTTATTACGATGATACATGCAGGGAAGTCAGAGAGATCGAGGGGACCGAAAAACTGGATACATTATTGACCTGCGATTGGAAAATTGTATTCTGGGATTTCAAAAAAGATTCGGAAGCATGCGATTATGAATTTGAAAATGAAGTGAAAAGTGCCGGTACCGTTTCAAGAATGACTGACGGAAATTACAGCGTAGTAGAAGCGGAAGACGACTTGATCTATAGATTGATGATCCGTGTTGACAATACTTATCTGGTAATAATGGGCGGTTCGGATGACAAGAAAGATATAAGAGAACTGGCAACTGAGATAGGTTATTATGAGTGACTCACGGTGAAGCCCAATGAAGAATCCATATAAGACCAAAGCAAGAGAAGAGATCATTTCATTCTTAAAGGATCATACTGAGCAGAGACTTACGGCTAAAGAGATATTTGATGCCGTATGTCGTGATAATGTGGAAATGAACCGGACTACGGTGTATCGTAATCTGGATCGTCTCTGTGAAAGCGGTGAGCTGCTCCGGTTTAAGGAACCCAATCAGGATGCCTGGAGTTACCAATATTCCGCAGATCATGAACACTGCAGCGAGCATATGCATGCTAAATGCATCGTATGCGGAAAGGTATTTCACCTGGATAAAGCTTTTGTGAAGACTTTCTCAGATGAGATGCAGAAAGAATACGGGCTTTATATCGATACCTCACAAACCGTCATTCTCGGAAAATGCAGTAAGTGCAGACGTATGAAAAAGAAATAAAATTGCAACTAATTTGCAAATCATATTGACAAAGATGCAACCGGAGTATAATATGCAACCGTGTTGCATTTTTGTTTTTTATTATGGAGATAATCATATGTCTAAAAGAGAAGTACCTATAGTAGTGATTACCGGATACCTCGGATCCGGAAAAACAACGCTTATGCAGAATATTTTAAAGCAGGAAAAGCGTAAGATAGCACTGATCGTAAATGATATGGGAAGCATCAATATAGATGCTTCGATCCTGAATAAAACAGGAAATCAGGTGGCTCAGCTGGAAATGGTGGAGATGCAGAACGGTTGCATATGCTGCACACTCCGTGATGAATTTATGGCGGAGATTGAGAGACTGCTGAATGACCGGAGCATCGAGGCCATATTTGTGGAAGCATCAGGTATCAGCGAACCTTCTTCCATAGCCGGAGCGTTCCTTAATTATGAAGCTATGTCGGAGAATACGAGAGGGTATCTCAAAACTGTTGTGTCGGTTGTGGATGTTGACAGGATTTACAGGGAATTCCTTCATACCCTTACCGCAGAGGAAGATACTGAGGACGGAGATGTTATCAATCTCATAATCGATCAGATCGAATTTTGTAATATGATGATCCTTAACAAAACAGATCTGCTTACTCAGGAGCAGCTTGATGAAGTGAAGACCGGACTTCGCTCCCTTCAGCAGGAAGCGGAAATGATAGAGTGCGTGAATGGTCAGGTGGATCTTGATGTTCTTTTGAACAGAGAAGATTTTGACTTTGATGAAGTTGAAGCATACAGCGCGGTACAAAGAGCACTTAACAATTGCGAGCACGATGATGAAAAGGCCTGTGTTGATGAGTATGGTATCTCCTCTTTTGTATTTGAAGAAAGAAAACCTTTCAACAGGGAGGCGTTCAACAAACTCATAGAGGAATATCCGGAAGCTTTGATCCGTACCAAGGGATATATATGGTTTTCCGATGACTGGAAGCATATTCAACTGTTTGAACAGGCCGGAAGAAATGCATCTATCACAGAACTTACGGAGTGGGTATCCGCGTGGCCAGATGAGGAACTGGATAAAGTGGTCAGTGATTTCCCGGATATTAAGGATGATTGGGACGAGACCTACGGCGACAGATGTAATCAGGTGGTGTTTATCGGCAAAGGGTATGAGAAATCAGAAATCGTAAGACTCTTGTATGAATGCATAGAGGAGGCCGGCTGATGGAGTGATCTGTGCAACTTATGTTAAGGCCATGGCAACTTATGTCATGGCCTATTGTTTTGCTCGAAACCTCCTGTTATTGTGCAGTTACATACAGGAGGAAATACCATGATCAAATGTAAAGGCCTATGTAAAAAATTCGGTGACAAGAAAGTATTGGACGGACTTGATCTGGAAGTTCGTAAGGGAAGCATCGTCGGATTACTCGGTCCGTCCGGGGCGGGTAAGACAACTATGATAAAGATCCTGACAGGTCAGCTGGATTCCACGTCGGGAAGCGTTATGGTCTTTGGGAAGAATGTAAAGAGTCTTACCGGAGAGGATAAGAAGAAGTTCGGTATCATGATGGATAACTTCGGGGTGTATGAGAGATTTTCCTGTATGGATAATCTGATGATATATGCTGATATATACGGAGTAAAGAAGGCTACAGTAAATAAGACTCTTGATGATATCGGACTGGGTGATGCCAAGAGAAAGCCTGCATCTGCCTTGTCAAAAGGGATGAAAGCAAGACTGAGACTTGCAAGGGCATTTATTCATGATCCGGAGATAATATTTTTGGATGAACCCACATCCGGTCTGGATCCACAGTCAATGAAATCTGTCCATAAGATCATCATGGATAAGAAGGCCGAAGGCTGCACGATCTTCCTTACCACGCACAACATGGAGGAAGCGTCGAAACTCTGTGATGAAATCTTTCTTTTGAACGAAGGCAAGATCGTGGAAAGAGGAAAGCCAGAAGATATCTGCAGAAGATACAACAGGCTTAAGAAGATCAGGATACATCTGACCGACGGAAGTGATATGGAACTCAGCGCGGGTGGAGAATCGGCAACAAGGATTAGCGATCTTTTACTTGAAGGAAGACTTGAAACAATACATTCCACGGAACCCACACTGGAGACAGTGTTCTTGGAACTTACCGGCAGAGGACTTCAGGAGGCAGGATGATGAGAAATATTTTCGTAGTGATAAGAAAACAGATAAAGGATACCTTCAAGAACAAAACAATCCTGATACAATTTATTCTTTTCCCGTTAATGACGATCATCATGGAGAATACGATTACCATGAATGACATGCCTGAGCTTTTCTTTACAAGGCTTTTCTCCGTTATGTATATCGGAATGGCTCCTCTTACATCGGCGGCTGCCATTATATCGGAGGAAAAAGAAAGAAATACACTCAGAGTACTTATGATGGCCAACGTAAAACCTGCAGAGTATATCATCGGAGTAGGGCTTTATGTATGGAGCATATGCATGATCGGAGCCGGGGTTATGGCAAGCGGGATTCCTGCTGAGAATGTTCCGAAATTTCTGGGAGTTATGGCTGTGGGGCTTGTGATCTCTATAATAGTCGGTTCTTGCATCGGTATCTTTGCGAAGAATCAGATGGCCGCAACATCTCTTGTAATGCCTGTCATGATGGTGCTCTCATTCGTTCCAATGATTTCAATCTTCAACGATACAGTAGCCGGGATCTCAAAAATTTTTTATACAAAACAGATCATGAATCTGATGGATGGTATAATATTAAACGGAAGTGAAGGGGTTGGAAGATCGGGTACTGCGATCATTATAGTTAACGCTGCACTCTTTATCGTTTTATTTTCACTTGCATACCATAAAAAGGGATTGGAGTAATTTATTCCATGAAGATCAATATCGATGTTGATTCAAAATACGAAGATATAAGTGTTGATATCCACGTGCCGAGCCTCACGCCGGAGGTGGAGAAGATCATTTCACTGATGCGGATGATGGACATGCAGATCGCGGTCAGGAATGGCGATGAGACGGTGCTTCTTGATGTGGGAGAGATCCTGTATATCGAAGCCGTTGAGAGAAATACATTTATATATACGGAAAAAGAAACCTACGAATCTACGCTTAAGCTCTACGAATTCGAGCAGCAGCTTTCGGAGAAAGATTTCATCAGGATCAGTAAGCAGAGCATCCTGAACCTGCGAAAGGTTAAGAGCCTGCGGTCAGACATTAATCGCAAGATACGTGTAACACTTTTGAACGACGAGCAGATAGTCGTATCGAGAATGTATTCGGATGAGCTGAGAAAGAGATTGGGAGTTAAGTGATATGGAAGACAACAAGAGTATTTTTGATTATATATCTAAAGTGTTTACTGTATTCGGAGTGGTGATACTGATCCACGTGATAATAGGTTCGGCTGTTGGGAATGATGCCTCGGAAATGTCCACACTCTTTTCTCTCGGGGCGAAGGGTCTTGCAATGAGCACCATACTTCAGCTCTTTGTTCTGTCTGTCATCGTGATCATATTGCAGACTTTATTTCTTACAGACAGAGTGATCAAGAGTATGTCCATCGCAATCAGGATAATCCTGATGTTTGTATCGGTAACCTGCGCAATCGTTATTTTCGTCCTGGCGTTCAAGTGGTTTCCGGTCTATGATGCAATGGCATGGGTCGGATTCTTTGTGTCATTCGCCATTTGCTCACTTGCGGGAGTATGCTTCAGCAGGTTGAAGGAGAAGGCGGAGAATAAGAAGATGGATGAGGCGCTGAAGAAGTATAAGGGTTGAGACGACAGAGGGACGGTTCTTTTGTCTCCTGTTGACTGCATTAATTTTTCGTGTTACTGTAGCTTTAGTTAAAAGAAAGGCGCTACTGCGTAAGGTGAGAAGATGCATAGATAATCGATTTGGTAAATGCAAATGAGATGTGGCCTGAAAGGGTCTGTTTGTATATGCCGAATTGGATTATCGTATTCATCTGTGAGCCGGTAAATATTTACCTGTGCGCTTTTTGTGCGTTACGGATCAGGCAGTAGATGACCGAGATTGCCAAAAATCCGATCTCGGTAAAGATCAGTCCGGGAATTCCCCAGTTAGATTGCATGTAGGATCCCGCAAAAAGCAGGAACAAGACTCCCACAAAGAACAGGACAAATCCCATCCAGGGTTTCATCTTTTCCTGATTGGTTAATTTCTGCATAATAAATATTTCTCCGGATTCTATTTCTCATGTTGACGGAGAGCGTAGCAGATTTTGATTGCTTCCGCATAATCCTCCGGTAATAATTCCAATTTGTTCATGTCAGGCGTTATTACGGATTCATAATATGGAAGAATGTCTTTCGCAAATTCCTCCAAGATCACGTGAGTTCTTGCATAGTCGAAAACAGGCGGTGCGATTCTCGCATTCATCCAGTCGATAATTGTGTAGTTATATTTGTCATCCGTGATCATGATATTAAGGAAGTGCATATCAAGATGACAAATGCATTCCTTGTATTTTGCGGACAGTCTGTCGATTGAAGGGAGCAGAGATTCCTTCTCCTCGGGTGAAAGGGTTATTGCTGCGGTCTCTGAGAGCCTTGGCATATTTATTCTCACAGGATCCGCCGAGTGAATCTTTCTGAAAGCATCCGCAAGAATATCAAATGCTCCGGTGAATCCCTCCCGGACTTTTTTCTCCAGTACATCACCGACAACGAGATCCATTTTCACGATGTGCAGGTCATCAGTATCGTAATATTTTACATCGGATAGTCCGGCACGGTTCACGGCTTCTTGCTGAGATTTTTCAAATTCTATCCATTCGGCAGGATAGGAAGGCTTGTATATCTTGTATGCGTACCCTTGGTATTCAATAACATCGGCCTGTGCACCGCGTCCTATTATTTTTTCTGTTCCGTCGAAAATCATGTATTATCTTCCGTCACTTTAGCTGTTGTACAGTACTTACTTTTCTCTGTAACGATAAGTATAGATTTTTTTGTAGCCGAGAGAGTCATAGATGTGATAAGCGGGGCCGTTGTCCGCAACAACTTGCAGGTATGCGGTGTGGGCACCGAACTTTACGGCTTCGTTTAACAGGTTCTCGCAGGCTTTTCTTGCATAGCCTTTGAGTCTGTGATTTTTATCGGTATATACGTTGAGCATTGCCATGCATCCGTCTTCGATAACTGCTGATGCGACGGATACGGGAACGCCATCCCGTTTGATTATACAGTAAAAAGAAGGAAGGCTGATACTTTTTATCATTTCCTTCGCGGTTTGGATGTAAATGTCCTTGCTGTACTCGGCCATTCCGAAGTATGCATCGAACCATTCTTCTGTGGGACCTGAGGAGATTATGCAATCGGATTCATTAAAAGATCTTCCTTCAAGAGGCATCGCAAGTACATCCGTGGGAGCAACTTCCCTATATCCGAGTTTTGCGAGATGTTCGTCAAATTCGGGTTCGTCATCCGTGGTCTTGAATACGCAGGGAAGATCTTTGCTGCGATAGTATTCTTCACAGTATGCAATCTTCTCATCTATATCGATGGAAGATTCACCTAATGGGCTTACCGAGTTTGCACGTTTGGTGTAGCCGTTTGAATATCTGATGAGCCATCCGTCGTAATCTTCCGTCACAAGCGCGGGGTGAGTGTTAAATGATAAGTTTTCGTAAAGCAGTGTTTGTTTCGTCATGATGTCTGGGCTGTAAACAGGTTGTAGTAGATGCCTTTGTTATCCAGGAGTTCTTTGTGAGTTCCGAACTCTGCTATCCTGTGGTCATCTATAACCATTATCCTGTCGGCATTTTTTAAGGTTGATAGTCTGTGTGCTATAGCAAAGGTGGTCTTGCCTCTTGTAAGTCTCTCGAGAGCTTTCTGGATCATAAACTCACTCTCGGTATCAAGGCTTGCAGTAGCTTCGTCGAGGATAAGAATGCGTGGATCGGGAAGGATGGCTCTTGCAATGGCGATTCTCTGACGTTCACCGCCTGACAATGTGTATCCCTTTTCACCCACATAAGTATTGTATCCGTCGGGAAGTGCGCAGATGAAGTCATGGGCATTTGCAAGCTTCGCGGCTTTTATTATTTCTTCGACGGTTGCATCCGGCTTGGAGAATCTTATGTTGTCAATGATGGTTCCGGAGAATAGGAATGTCTCCTGAAGCACGACACCAAGCTGTGAGTGATATGACTTCCGGCTTATGTCTTTCATATCAACACCATCCACCAGAATTCGCCCGTCATCGGTTTCGTAAAGTCTCATCATGAGATTGATGAGAGTTGATTTGCCTGCACCGGACGCTCCGACGATTCCGATCATCTCGCCGGGCTTGATCACCGCATTGATATCCTCGAGAACAGGTCTGTAGGATTTATATCCGAAGGTTGCATGGTCGAATTTGATCTCTCCCTTTATATCAATGTCATGAACGGTTTCCGGTTCTTCCTGAACATCCTGAGCGAGTACATCGTATATTCTTTCGAGACTGCTGGTGAGTCTTGATAATTCTCTGGGAAGTCTTCCCATCCATCCGATGTACTGGAAAAGAAGGAGAGTATATGCAATGAACTGATAGAGTTCACCGGTGGTCATTTCTTCTCCAAGTACATCCATTCCTCCGAAATACACCACTATTACAAGTCCCATTCCCATAAGGACACCTACCAGAAAATCAAACATTCCCCAGAATCTTTCATTCTTTTTCTGTATGACTGCAAAGGTTTCGGCAACCGATTTGAATCTTTCGGATTCATCTTTTTCTTTGCCGTATGTCTTAACGACTCTCATCCCGGAGATGACATCCTGAAGGCTGCTTGAGACGTCATCGTTTTTTCTGTACTGGAGTCCGAAGATCCTGCTCATAGTCTTGCGGAAGGTTATCATAAGGGCGGAGACAAAGGGCACCAGTATGAAGGTGAGCAGGGCAAGTTTCAGATTAAGGACCATCATGAAGATTACATCCCATATGAAAATAAAGAAGATGGCAAAAAGATTACAGAATACATCGGCCATGAAATCACTGATGTATCTGGTGTCGTTGATTATCCTGTTGATCAGTTCTCCGGGCCTTCTGTCATTAATGAAGCTCAAAGGAAGTTTCTGATATTTCTCAAAAAGCTGTTTTCTTAAATCTGCAGCGATCTTGGAACCCAGTCTTGCCGAGGCATTACTTTTGATGATGTTAAGGATGACTATGGCCACGCTGAAGGTGAACATGAGCGCGAGAAATACGAGTGCGGCCTGCATCGAACCGTCTTTTTTAAGCACATCGTTAATGAGGTGCTTTTGAATCTCGGGATTAAGAAGCGTTGTTACCGCTACCATTACCATTACGAGGAAGATTCCGAGGAAATCTTTCTTATAAGGCTTTGCCATCTTGATAAATACGCTTAAGAATCCGCCCTGACCGGAACACTTGGGACAGGCTTTGGTACCGGGGATGGCACGTCCGCATATTGGGCACATCTTTTCATATTCGGGACTGATAACTTCTTCGAATCTTCCGGAGATAAGGATGTTGATCCCTCTTGCGATATAAGCGTATCTGCTTAAATGCTTGGATGAGTAGTGAGCAAGAACGTGATGCGATCCGTCTTTTTGTACGGTAAGAATACCTCCGCCTATTCCGGGCTCTGCGGAAGCTTTCTCAAGATCTTTGATGGGATATTCTTTTAAATCGGTTCCGCGGATAATGCAGATCTTGGAAGTCGTTACCACAAAGTAGGAGTCATTTGTGAATTTACCTTCTGCATCTATATCTATTGGAACAGCGTAATATATACGCTCATCTTCTTTAAGAATTATCTTGCTCTCTGCGGTTTTCGGAATGTTATATTTTAAGATCATTTTTCTACCTATTAGTTACATGAACAGATCCAGCATTCTCTTTTCTTTCTGGGAAAGAGCATCGGTATCTCTTATCTCAAAACGGTTTTCGTCTACATCCTGAATGATGAGTCTGGTATCGGATAGTTTACTTACCGCATTTGAGCCCATGTTTATGGCGAATTTACACTCGCCTTTGTCGGTCAGTACATGGAAGTATGCATATCCGTACTCGTCCTTAATGCTGTAGATCTTACTGATAACGGGCGTGAAGTAACAAAGTGTAAGCTGAGCTTTGAGTATCTTTTTCGTCTCTTCGGGCATTGCCTGAAGATCTTCTATGATGCCGATCTCCTTGCCGGAGCCTTCATACTCTCTTATGGAGAGATATTTATCCGCATCCGTAAATGGAAAGAGCCTTACGATCCTGACTCTGTCATAGTGCTTGCCGTTATGATCGAGGCTTACAAAGCCACCTTCCGTTGCGGAGAACTTTGCATCGGTGGGAATGATGTGAGTCGCGGTCATTTCCTCGGCTTTTTGTTCGTAAATGTTAAGTGTGTTATCGGACATGGGTATCTCCTTAGGTGGTGACGGTGGGGACGTACCCCTTTGTCAGGAGGGGCTTCCTGACAAAGGGGTACGTCCCCGCTGTCACCTAGAATGAAGCGGTTTGCTGAAGTGATTTGTTCTGCAGGTCTAAGAGATTCTTGAAGATTCCGTCTTCCTTGTCTTGAAGCGAATCCCAGGTTCCTTCTTCCACGATCCTGCCGCCATCGATGACTATCAGTCTGTCGGCATCTCTTAAGGTAGAGAGTCTGTGGGCGATGGAAAGAGTGGTTCTTCCCTGAACAAGGAATTTAAGGGAGTGCTGTATAGCTTTCTCTGTCTCGGTATCCACGCTTGCTGTTGCCTCGTCCAGAATAAGTATCTTGGGATCTGCGAGGATCGCACGTGCGATGGATATACGCTGTTTTTCACCACCGGATAAGTCTTTGCCCGATGCACCTATGATGGTGTCGTATCCGTCCGGAAGCTTGGAGATGAATTCGTGTGCGGAAGCAAGTTTTGCAGCCCTTATAATGTCTGCTTTGGTAGCGTGTTCATTGCCGTAAGCAATGTTTTTGGCAACGGATCCCATGAAGATGTATGTATCCTGAGAGACCATTGCGACATTTCTTCTAAGATCCGAAAGTGAAAGATCCTTAACGCCTGTTCCGTCGATTTTGATCTCACCTTCGTTAACGTCGTAGAGTCTTGAGATGAGGTTGACGAGAGTTGATTTGCCTGCGCCGGATCTTCCGACTATACCGAGCATCTCGCCTTCTTTGACATGAAGATCGATATTTTTCAAAACAGGTCTTCCGACTCTGTAACCGAAGGTTACGTTATTCAGATCTATCTCGCCTCTGGGGTGATCTAATCTGACAGGATTGTCAATTTCTTTGATCTCGGGGATGGCATCGATTATCTCGAAGAGTCTTTCCGCGGAGTTGATGCTGTCGGCCCAAAGTCTGAATACGTAAGAAAAGAAATTCATGGGGCCGTTAAGCTGCATTACATATCCGACGAAGGTTATCAGAACACCAAGCTCAATCTCGCCGGTTTTAATAACGAAAAAGACACCTGCAATCCATATCCAGATACTGGATACTTCCTGGACCATATTGTAGAGGATTGCGAATTTATTCCTGAGTCTTACTATATTGATCTCCGCATCCCGGAGGTTTTCGCTGGGATGGATGAATTTCGCAATCTCCGTATCCTGCTGACCGAAGGCCTTGACCACACGCGCTCCGGTCAGGTTGTCGACAGCCTTTGCGGAGACTGCTTTTTCCGCACGATGTCTTTTGCCGGAAAGATTCCAAAGCCCCGGACGGAGCTTGACGGTGAGGAATACGAGGAGAGGCAGGAGTATGCATGCAAGAAGCGCCATCTTCCAATTGAGCCTGTACATTACGGTGAATGTTACGATAATGGTGGCGCTGTGAACAAACAGCATGGGCAGACCGTCTATGAAGAATTCCCTTACTCTTTCGGAGTCACTTAAGACTCTGGTCATCAGTCCTCCGGTCTGTTTGTTGACATAGAAATTAAGAGAAAGTCTGCTCATGGAATCGAAGACATCGGTCTTGATATCTTTGACGGTGCTGCTTGCAACCTTGGCCATGACAAAGATCTGCATGAAATTGGAAGCGGCCTGAAGGACTCTTACACCAATCATCACCAGTGCGGTGAAAAGGAGGGCAAGGGTATATTTTCCGGCCAGCCCGAACCTTGTCAGGAATAGATCGTCCTTGGCAAGGATCTTGTCGAACAGCACGGTTCCGGTCAGATAAGGCCATGCGATACTTACCGCAGCCGATATCATATAGGTTAAAAACAAAACGATGAATTGAAGCTTGTAGCACAGGAAATAGCTGAGGGTTCGAAAGAAGATGTTTCGTTTGCTTTTCTTTTTGGTCAGCGTATCCGGATCATCACTGTCTTCATCTTTATTTTCCTCGGAAGGGAGAATTCCTTCTTTAAGGAAGACTCGGAGCTTCCTGAAGAGTACATTCATCTCGGCCTGATATCTGTTGGTAAAAGCTGCGATGTGAACAGGCTTTCCGTCAAACTCAGCGGAAAGTATGTTTGATCCGATATAGGCATCAAGGCGAAGATGAGCGAGCTTTGCGTTTTCGTAAAGTATGATCTCAAGATCCGTGGGATCAATCACTTCGAGATCCTTGGTATCGATACCTTTGAAACAGTTGATGTAATTATCGGGGAGCTTTCCCGTGCACACACCAACTTTATCAGAAGTTACAAAGATGTATCCGCTGATGTAGGTTCCGTCTTCGGAAAGATCGATGGGACTTGAGAGGATGAGGGCATCTGAAGCGATGCCGAGGGTTGATAGTTTCTCAAGAAAAAGTTTGTCGTTTTTTAAATCGTTTTTCATGGTGATATATAGGGGTTCTTACATAACGATACATGTATGATTTTATCATAGGGGAAGGGTTGAGGCACTATATTTGTAGTTGAATAAGGATGACAGTGGGGACGCGTAACTTTTTTTACCAGGGGTGCAAAAAATA
>JAGCUO010000124.1 GCA_017962825.1 Lachnospiraceae bacterium
CATTTAAATATTCAGCGGTAGCTTCGATGTCATGTGACTTCGTATAGCCGGCCTTTCCCAGATATGTAACAAGTTCGGCAAAATCAGACTTTGAAAGATTGTTTGCATTGATCTTTGTTGTCTTGCCGTTTGCTTCCCTGATACTTATCTCACGGGTTGTTCCGGTATATATTCCGTTCATATAATGCCTGGTTACATTTGACCCCGCAAAATCGGAATATGAATACCTTGTTACTTTCTTTCCCTTTATGAGTTCAAAACAGTCTTCGGAAATCTGCATATAGTATTCCTTGACCAATATACCGCCGAGAACCGCAAGAACCACTGCCGCTATTCCTGCTGTGATCACACAGGGCAACGGATTATTTTCCAGATCAAAAATCGGATTTGTCAGAAACAGAGTGCCGATAAAACCGGATGCAAACAAAAGCAATGATATCATCAGTTTATTTCTTGAAACCCTGAATCTCTTTACACCCTGAAATTTCACGATAGGTCCCCTCCTCAAAAACACTTTGGAACAATCATCCTCAGGAACGTTTATCCTCCAGGATCTTAAGTCCCTTTTTCATATCGTAACCGAGAATCTCCTGAACCTTCTCAAATTCATATTCACGGTGGAGCTTGTCGAGAGTTTTCATAAGCTCCGTTTTTCCGTACTTACGGATAAATAAAGCAAGAGCCTTTATGGCAGCCACTTCTTTTCCGAGAGCATAGAAGCCGTGAGCGCATTTTTCCAGTTCATCGCACTCGTAGCATCCGTCGATTCCCTTTTCAATGCAGCATGAAGCATTGGGACAGACTTTGTCCGGATGACAGATCGCATATGAACAGGTATTGTAAGCAGTTCTGCAGCCTCCGCACCAATCTTTTGAAAAGCAATGATCACAGGACAGGCCACAGCGAGCTATCGGGTCCACACCCTTCCTTGCCTGAGCGCACAATTTGTCTTTGATCCTGCACATTGCCTCGATATGCATGATCCAGTGTCTGGAAAAAGGCATCTTGATAAGTCCGCGGATATCCTTTCCGCACCAGTAATCCACCAGCCAGAACGCACTCTCATCCTCACTCACGGACTTACTCTCGATCACTCGTTTTCTGTCATCTTCATTAAACTTACGCTTCAGATCCTTATATGAAAGGCTTCGAAGCAGCTCGTTCGACGATTCTGTTACAGCCTTGCAGTATTCATACACAGCCTTCACATCAAGCTTTTTCGAAAACTCTGCGATCTCTGTACCCTGCAGTTCATTTCCTGTAGTAATGATGGGACTCTTTGTTTTCTTTTGCCATTTCCCGGAAAAGAAAACCTGCTCATCGCCCCTGATAAGTGTATGGGCCACGATATCTTCTATCCTGAAAATATGCCACATCGAATAGATAAGGGTCTTGCTGTGATAACCGTCGGCTCCCGCAAATGGCATCTGATAATATGCATCCGCAGGATAAGAATCCACAATGTATGTTATCTGCTTGAACAGATCATCCCTCAGCTCCAAAAGCACATCAATCCCTTCGGAAAAGCCTGCTTCTTTTCCGATCAGCGTCTGCATCTTTTTATTCTTTTCCGACCATTCTTTGTTCATAATATCCTGTCTTTCGCAATTGCTTTTTAACCGGTTACACCAAGTATGTTCTTTTCCATACTGTCAAGAAGATCGTGGGAATCATCCTCTATATGCGACAGATATGTGACCATCAGTTTTCTTTCGGGAAGTATGTAGCACTTCTGTTTCCACTTGCCGTTGATGCTGAAGCCGTCACGGTATTTCCACAGAAAGTATCCGTATCCGCCTTCGCGGTTCATCTGCTGTATGGATGTCGCTTCTTCGACATACTTTTCCGACAGGATCCTCTTTCCCTCAAAGATACCCTTATTGTATAGCAGCATACCGACCCTGCTCAGTTCGTTCACGGTGAGCTTCATGCCGGATGCACCGTAGAAATATCCTTCGGGGCATCTGTCATATTCGAACTTATCTATCCTGAGAGGTGCAAAAAGCTTCTCCTCTATATACTTTCCCAGATCCGTTCCCAGCGCTTCGGCAAGCGCAACTCCCACCAGATATGCGCTGATGTTACTGTAATTAAATACATGCGCATCGGGATCCGTGATCCTTACGCCCAGTGCAAAATCAAGAAAGCTGTTCCCTTCCGCACGGAATGGAAGATCACCGACCGACATCGTAAGAAACCTGCGAACGCTTAACCTGTCAAAGGTTCTTCTCTGTTCTTCCGGCAGAGCATCGAGCCTGCCCTTGGGAAGATAATACGTTACAGGCTTATCGATATCGAAATCAACATCTTCTTTTGCTATATCTACGGTAACGGAAAGAACCGCTTTTGTAGCGGAGTAGATCTCGTGAACGTTATCATTGGTATCTCCGTACGAGCAGGTAAGTTTTCCGTCCTCATACACCTCCGCACCGAATACATTCCATCCGTTAGTCCGTATATCATTTACAAAGGCATCAAAATTCATTGATAATCTCCACGATCTGCACTTCAGACAGATTCAATTATATACTAAGGCCAAGGAGCTATAAATACCCCTTGGCCTTACTTTTTTATTTATTCTACGGGGAAGCAGGCTTCCGTTACGTACTCATCCGAATTCTGCGTCTGTGCCGGACTCACATGGTAGATGTTGAACATGTGTCCGTTCAGCTTGTAGCCGTTTTCCTTGATCCAGGAAACCACCGTTGCATAAGCTTCACCCATCTGATCGTAACTGCCTTTGATGATGCAGCTTGCAACCTTTACGGCAGAGAGTGTCTTAAACTTAACATGCTCCGTATCGCTGTACTTTCCTTTTACGGTCATCCATGCGACTATCTCTACATTCTCCTCCTTGAATTCGTCATCAAGGAATTCCGCAGCCGCAAGACATGGATCGTCAGGGATCAGGTTCTTGCACTCACCCATCATGACTCCCCAAAGCATTCCCTCGTCCTCGTAATGGGGAACAGTCATCTGAACCGTAGCCGCATATCTTTCGGGTATTGTCTTTACCGTTACATCAAAACTCATATTCTGCTCCTTCCTCAGCCTCTTTCGGGCCGAATCCAGAAGCATCAGTTTGTACTCAGTCTCTTCGGAAAGCTTAGCCAGCTCCTTCTGCCTTTCGGAAAGGAATGCATCCATCTTCTCCTTATCATCATACGAATCAAGGATCTTGATGATATCCGCCAAAGGAAACCCCATGTCCTTGAGCGATGCGATCCTTCCTGCGGTAAACAGCTGATCCTCACGATAATAACGATATCCTGTGAAGTCATCGATCTCCGCGGGTTTCAGGAGTCCGATATCGTCGTAGTGTCTGAGCATCCTGATGCTTACTCTGGATAACTTTGAAAATTCTCCTATTTTAAGCATTAGTAGCAACCTCCATGGATATTTTTGAGCTCACTGCAACGATAATCCCTCACATAATGTCAGAGTCAACACACTTTTTAAAAATATTATTCAGATCACATAAACCAGCTTTTTACATAGCTGTACAAGATCGTACCTTACACCCTCACGGCTTCTCCATCCTCTTTCCGACCATTCCTCACCTGAAAGATCGTCTCCGCCATAAATGAGAGCACCGTATTCGAATCCGCGGAACTTTGCGACCGCTATGCATCCGGCCTGCTCCATCTCAACTATCTTGCCTCCCTCAGCTTTTCTGCGCTCTATCTTGTCTGCAGTTTCGCGGAAGATCGCATCGGTAGTCCAGGTAAGGCCTCTTAAGTACGATACGTTTTCCTTTTCGAGATATGCGGCTATTTTACCGGTGACGGCAGGATCTGTGTTCACAACTCTTGAAGGCGGAAGGTAATGATACGAAAAGCCCTCATCACGGATCGCACCGTCGACAAGAAGGATCTGTCCAACTTCGATATTTCTGTCGAGGACGCCGCCTCCGCCACAGAACATAACCTTCCCGATACCCATCTCATTGAAAAGGTCCAGATTTCCCGCACACGCAGGACAGCCGACCTGTCCGAGAGTTATGAGCACATTCGGATCATCGGTAAAACGGTAGATATACACCGGATTCTCACCGGGGATGGTATGCTCCGGCTCCAGCTTGCCGCTTTCCAGAAGCTTGTTCATCACCTCGGGAAAGAAGGTAATGATCATCTTATCGGATGAAAGCTTTCCGGGATTAAAAGATGCGGGGTTAAGCTTTGCAACCCCCGCATCGTCAAATTCAAGTATGGGAAAATCATGTTCAGCCAGCATATTACATCAAACCTCCGGAACCTTTTAAAGAACCCTGTAATAAGGGCAGATGTTCTCGTAATGACCGTCCTTCATCCTGAATCCGCCGGGGATTATTCCGAGGCGCATGAAGCCGAGTCTTTCGTACAGATGCCTTGCATGGGTATTGGTCTCAACCACAGCATTGAACTGAAGTATATGAAAACCGTGCTCCGAAGCTTTGGAAATGCAGTCCAGGACCATTTTTTCCCCTATATGCTTTCCGCGCATTTTGGAGCTCACCGCAAAAGAAGCATTGCAGATATGCCCGCATCTCCCCACATTGTTGGGGTGGAGGATATACAGGCCCACGATCTTGCCGTCGCTTTCAGCAACACCGACATAGCTCTGTGATTTGAAGAGCTTCTTGGCAGAAAAGATATCGAGAATATCTTCCTGGGGAAAAGCTATGCCCTCTTCGACTACCTCATTCCAGATCTTTATCATCTGGGTAAGATCCTTATCGGAGAACTTGCGCAGGCTGACTTCGATCTCCTTTTCCTCAGCGCCCGCACCGCCCGCTATAAATTCGTCGTATTCTTTTTTAAGACGTTCCTTATCGGCATCGGAAAGGCCGTCATATATCAGTTGGGCGGCATCCATCGTCTGGGCAAGACGCTTTACCGCAAACAGCCACAATTCAAAACTCATACTCCCACCTCCGTCATATATTCCAATTATAAGACAAAAAAGAACTTTTGGGTTATGGGATTATTTTCCGGAAAGGGCAACCACCAGCTTGACCCTGTCATGGATACCGGTCTTATCATATATCGATGAGATATAGTTCTTGACGGTTCCCTCCGAGATGTAGAGCTTATCCGCGATCTGTCCGTTGGTAAGCCCCTCCGCAAGAAGCGCTGCGATCTCCCTTTCCCGGTCAGTCATCTCGCCAAACAGATCCACATCGGTATTCTTCGTCATAAGAGACGTAAGTCTGGACATAACCTTGGGATCCAGCACGCTGACACCTGTCATGAGCTGGTTCACCGCGCCAAGTATCGCATCCTTTCCGCTGTCCTTAAGAAGATATCCGTCCGCTCCGCTGCTGATGGCATCCGTGATGTTCTTATCATCATAGAATGTGGTAAGCACCAGGATCCTGACTTCCGGATACATGCGCTTCATGTGACCGATAAGCTCGATACCTCCCATTCCCTTCATGTTCAGGTCGACAAGGGCGATATCGCACTCTTTTTCTTTAAGGATATCCAGGGCCTCATGCCCGTCGTGGGCCTTGCCGGTTATCTCCATATCGTTGACGGACAGTATGATCTCCAGACTGTCCAGAAGCATATTTTCATCATCTACAAGCAATACTCTGTACATTTGATCTCCAAATTATATGAATGTGAAACAGCGGAACCGTCCCCCTGTTTCCATCGGTTCACCCCTGTTTACTTCACAGGTAATTCTATAACGGCGTGAAATCCGCCTTCGTTCCAAAATTTAGTGCTTCCCCCGCACCTTTCCGCGTATGAGGTAAGCTTTTTGAGCCCGAAGCCCTCACGGATCCTCTGCTCACTGTTTTCATCGCAGTAATCGCTCTTTCCGTTGTCGGTAACACTCAGTCTGACGTGAGCTCTGTCACCGGACAGTTCTACAATGAAGAAGGTGGCATTACCGTGCTTTACTCCGTTGGTAAGCAGTTCGCTCAGAGCTCCCGTCAGAAATTCCGCATGCTCCGTCGGAATAAGATAGTCCTCGGATATGATATCATAAATCCTCTCACAATTCCGCTCCGTATCCATAAGGAACTCATCCATGATATTGTCCATGTAGCAGATAAGGTCCTTCATCGTAACATCACCGGACTCTTCATCGAGCGCCCTAACCGCGCTTCTGATGGCGGAAAGACTTCCGCGGATCCTTGTTCCGGCATCGTTCATCCTCCTGTGAGCTTCATCCGGATCCTTGTCAAAAAGCACATCCGCAGTCTCCAGGGTCATTATCGCTGCGGTTATGGAATGCCCCACGCTGTTATGGATATTTCGGCTGATATTCTCCCTCTCAAGAAGTCTTGCATTCTTGTCGGAATAAAAGCTTTTTATCACAAGCTCTTTATTTTTCCGGATCTGGTGCATCTCGCTCAGGCTGTAATCCCTGAGTCTTTCCGCGTCTTCCTTTTTCCTGAGCACGCTCTTTCTGATAAGATTCCTGATAAAAAGAATAAGCAGTACCACAGCCTCAAGTATGATCAGTTTCAGTATCC
>JAGCUO010000010.1 GCA_017962825.1 Lachnospiraceae bacterium
AAACCGGTCAAGTGCTCCACTTCCATTAATCTCAGATCCATATTCATAAAACTCATTTATATACTCAGTTGCCTTATCTTTATAATCCAAAGTAGGAAATACAAATCTCATTCCTTCACGCATAATTTCACCCCTGTTTTCTTTCGTCTGTTACTATATGCTCTACACCGATGTGTTCTTTCTGGAGATATTCTTTCATAAAAGTCGGAAATACTTTGTATTTATCCAGCTCAGCAATCGGGAGCCAATACATATTTTCCTTTACTCCTTGGGTATAACTGTCACTATGAAGTTCCTGCGTTCCTGATGATTTTCTATGCCAAGAAAACCAACCCCATTGCTACGTTTAACTGGAATATATTCTTACAACCGAAATGCTTTTTCTGCCAAAGCAACCGTCTCTTCTATTGTTCTATTTTCGTCACGCAGGATCGTAGTAAAGCCGGAATTCAGGAACTCCTCGTATGTCTCTTTTGAATTGATTAGTTCGAGCCCTTTACGATAATTCTGCATAGCATATTCCGGGTCAGGCTCCTCCAGGATCAGCCTATAAAGAAACTGTTTTTCCGGATCCGGACGTTCAAAAAATCTCCGTACAGAGATCATCGGATCTGCCAGCATTACAAGCGTATGATTTTCAGGTGTTATTTTCTTCAAAGTCGCTATACTGATATTTGTATCGACAAATACCAGCTTTCCCTGATTGCAGATTTCCGGGAGCATACGCAGTTCCAATATTTCACATTCCTTTTTCACTCCGTCGATCCATGCTTTGTACTCCTGGGGCGGCCTTCTTATAAAATCATGCCAATCCTCAAGATCTCTGGTATAGGTTAAGCATGGAAATTCCCCCGCATCCAGTTCTTCCGGATAATTATCATGGTAATTCTCTTCACAAGCGATTCCACCATGCCTTTTTGCCAACTCTTTTACCATCGTAGATTTGCCGGCGTATGCAGTGCCTATGATAAAATAGGCATTTTCAAAATAAACCTTTTCACTCATATTTCAAATCTTCACTTTTCTATTAAGGATCTATTTCAAGTGCCACAGTTCTCCGTTTGCCATCTGCATTACATCCCCGGAAAGTATCTCAATTACATTTCCATTAAGATCCCGAACTATGGTCTCCTCCCAGTACTTGTAATCCACGCCTTCCCCTTCTTCAAACCATCTGTTAAAGAACAGTTTCTCTCCATCCCTTAAAAAGAAAGAATCATGATCCTCCATGGAAATGCTGACCTTCTCCGGCCAAACAATATCCAATTCATTACCACTCTGTCTCGAAAGCGTAAGTGGGATGATATGCAGCTGCAAATTATAACAATCCTTCACCGATGAAAGCGGAAGCTCCGTATGAATGATCACCTGATGATCTTTACAGTCGAATCTGATGATCCTGATCAATCCATTCGGGAAATCCACATCAAGAATATATATTCCGCCGTCAAAGAATACCGGTTTCTCGCTATAATGCCCATGTGTCTTCGGAACCGGAAAGAAAACCTCCCCATCCGGATAATGGACAAGGCAAAGCTCCCTTCCTTTTACAGTATGCCCAGCGTTAAAAAGTTCTTCGGCCTCATAAAGATCACCGTGTTCATAATCCAGACCGTAATACCACTCAGTTGTAGCTCCGGGAACAGGCTCGATATATGTAATTCCTTTAGTTTCTATCGTTTTTATCTTCATATATGAATCCTATCACTCGCATCTTCCCAATATATTCTAAAATAACGTGCTTGCGCAATCCCTGCAAATCGAAATATCAGCCTTCTTTTTCAATGATCCGGTCCACCGCCGTCGGAAGGTGCATCATGTGATGCGATGTCATCGGAGTCAAGATCATTCCGCCAATTGTCAGTCGTCCCCAGAATACCAACAGCCATACAGAACGGAAATCAGTTGTCACGCCACCTTCTTCCAATATACGCATTACCCATTCCTCAGGCACCATGTGCTTAATCTGTTCAAGGGACAGGTTTGATAAGATACGACGCGAATTTTTACCAACTTCCATCATATATTTACGTAATTCTTCTACATTGATTCCTTTAGCCCAGGAAGCTAATTCATCAGGTTCCAATGCATTTCCTGTATCGGTTATAGATGAGCCGATTCTTTTCTGCCAATCGTCATTAAAGATCTGACTGCCGTTTTCCATCAGTATGTTGCTGACCAAATCCTCTATCCTATATGTATGCCAAAACTGCCAGCATAACGGAACAGTTTTTGAACCGGCGTATTTCAAATCCGTATCCCATGTTTCCCTTTGAACAATTTCATTTTGATTACCCTTCATCATATAATCCAAAACAAAATCTGCTATGGTCTTTTCATCCCTCCCGGATATTTCCGCAGGATGAACCATTGCATGCAAGTCCAAGGTCAACTCACGGATCCTCATTAATTCATCGCCCTCAAGAGCTATTTTTAATTCCTCAAATTTCGAATTAATTGCTGAAATCATTATTTCTTTATCCATGTTGTGCTCCTGGCATTCGTATTCCATCGTCTATCCTGTTTGTTAACCCTCCAATGTCATCTCTCACAAAAAAATTCTATCTGCTCTCCGAGAGGTCCGAAGCAGAATGCCATTCTTATGGGATACTCAGGATCGGACCGGATCACTTTGTCGCTTGGTTCCACGATCACTTCATAACCTGCATTTCTAACTTTTTCGGTCAGTTCGTCAACATTGTCGGTCAGCAACGCAAAATGGCGTATTGCTCCAAGCCTGTGTTCACCTTCGGCATTTGTGAATATTTCAATCAGACCGTTCCCGGTATCTATCATGATCCCGCCTGGCCATTCACGGATGATCTTAAGTCCTAGTACCGACAGATAAAAATCCTTTACCTTGGACAATTCTTCTTCCGTATTACATTTCATCGAAATATGGTGTATTCCTTTTATCATTTTCCTGCTCCGTTTGCCGCTTCATAAACCACTGCGCCGTCGTCCGTGCCCACTACTATTCGGTCGCACATCTTCAAGAACTGTCCGGTCTCAAGCACACCGACGGTATTATCCAATTTATTCTTTATATCGATCACATCTGCAGGTTTAGTCAGGTTAAGATCCGCTATGTAATTTCCGTTATCGGTAACATACACTTCATCACCTTTCATCCTAAGGACGGGATTTAACCCGAGATCATTTAATCTGCGCAGGGTAACCTTATATCCGTAAGGAAGAATCTCTACGGGCAGCGGAAATGCACCGATCCGATCAACAAGTTTGGAGTCATCCATGATCCAGATAACTTCCTTAGCAAGGCTTGCAACTATCTTTTCACGAAACAGCGCTCCGCCTCCGCCTTTTGTGGCGTTGAATTCACCGTCTATTTCATCGACTCCGTCTATGGCAATATCGATGTATTTGACATCGTTTACATCAAGTAACGGAATGCCAAGTTCACGCGCCTGTTCTTCCGTAGCTTTCGAAGTGGCTACGGCTTTTATTTTCAGGCCGCTGCGGACCAGTTCTCCAACTCTGGCCACAAGATACTTTGCGGTTGAACCCGTTCCAAGACCGACAATCATTCCGTCCTTTATATATTCCGCTGCTTTTTCACCCGCGATTTTCTTCTTATTCATTTTCGCTCCAATCACCTTTTACATGCATGCCTGACAATATATTTTTTCGTCATTTAGCTTTTCCATAAAAGCATCATCTGCGTATTTGATAGTAGGAATATGTATCAGGACCGCTCTGCCAGAGTACTTCTCCAGCAAGTGCAGGTAAGCTTCGTTACATAAATATGCCGTCGGGGTATCTGATATAAGCGTTTGTATTCCTGCGATGTTTAAAGCATCCGCTATCTTTTCAAGTTTCAGACAAGATGACCTCTTTTCACCGTTCGAAAATGCCGTTCTCTCAATCCTCACGGATGATATCAGATTCTTATCGACTCCGAACATGACGATGTGATCATATTCCCCGGAAACGGAATCGATATCCCTCTTAAGTCCGGCAAAGGAATTAGTCAGAAGCAGATGATCCGGAGATATTCTTTCCGCCAACATACCGGAAGAATTATTCTTTCCTTTAAAGCCGACATAAAGTGTTTTTTTCATCTCAACTCCACGCTCATCCATATCATTAATATTATAAAAAATAGTGGCGTATATACGCCACTAAATTTTCATTAAATTTCACCGCAGATCGCAAGTCACGCGAACTCCTTCGCAAATCTTGCGGGATCCATGTTGTAGAGTTCTTCGCCGAGCGCATCGCTGATCTCGATCAGCATCCTTTCATATGTACACTGCAGAGGCGAGATTTCATTTTCATTTCCCGTATTCATCCTGTTGGCACATCCGCAGGAATTGGTACAACGCTTTACAAGATCGCATCCGACACAGGTTGAAGGAGTGGACGATCTCTGTGCAATCTCTATCAGCTTGGCATCATTGACCCCGTCGTAAACATTTCCGAGAAGGTAATCATCATCCCCGATAAAAGAAGTACAGGGATACAGTTCACCGCCCGGAGTCACAGGCATCTGCCTTACACCCAGATGACACTTCTCCGCAGGATTCTTGTCCCTGATGCATTCGCCTATCTTGGAATATATGGGACCTACAAATA
>JAGCUO010000125.1 GCA_017962825.1 Lachnospiraceae bacterium
ATTTTCATGTTAAAGATATAGGCGAATAAATGTCTGATAAGCTCTCACCAGTTACAGTTGGGCGCTTTTTTTTGCGGTGACCGTGGGGAGGTACCCCGTTGTCAGGAGGGCCTTCCTGACAACGGGGTACGTCCCCACTGTCACCTCATAAAAAAGCTCCCAACTGTAACTGTTGAGAGCTTATCAGACATTTATTCGCCTATATCTTTACCATGAACATGATAAGTATCATTTACTTTTAAGATACGCTGCCAGTCCTGTTTTTGATACAGGATTCGCAGAACAGTGATGATTCCCTTTTTACCATCATCGACATAAAAGAGATTATAATTCCCAAAAGGAAGTATATGAATCACGTATCCGCGATATTCGATTCCGGTTTTACTAAAACCTTCCGTAAAAACAGCCATATTTTCGATTGTCGCATCATACAGCTTAAGGAATATAAAACCTGAGTTTTTGTCTCCGGTATATTTATATGCTTCATAAGAAATATGGCTCAAATCTCTAATAGCTTCGTCTGTTTCAAGAATTCTGCGATACATGATCCTCGTACCGCTGCATTAAGATTTTCATCGTATCTTCATGAGCAGTAACACGACCATTTTCCATATCGTTTATACCCTTGTCCAATTCTTTGAGCAAATCCGGAGTATCATTTAAAGGAATCATAACTTCCATGTATAATTCTCCTATCATACGGTATTTTCCTTTCCTAAAGTATTTTTCTCTTTCGGAAAACACTCGGAAAAATCCGTCCAATATTTTGCAACCACATATATATCCACATCAACTGAATACATTATACTTTTATTTTCTGCTGATGCAAACATCTGACATCGGGGACGTACCCCTCTGTCAGGACGATCTTTCTGACACAGGGGTACGTCCCCGGTGTCAGCCCCTTTATACCGTGATCTCGATGGAGTTGCCTTCCATGTCATAGATGCTGGACTCATAGTATCCGTCGCCGGTGGTTCTGGGACCTTTTCTGAGCTTATAACCGTCAGCCTTGAGGCGCTCTGTCAGCTCGTCGACTTTCTCTTTACTGCCTACCGAGAAGGCTATATGATTATAGCCCATGTGCTCGCATTCTTTGACATCGTCAGCTATGCCGTCTTTATTCATGATCTCAAGTCTTGCTCCGCCTTCGAAGGTGATGAAGTATGATCTGAAGCCGGTATTAACGTTACGGTATCCGTCGTTGGACTTTCCGTCGAAATACTTGATGAAGAAATCCCTTGCTGCTTCAAGATCGTTAACAAATAATGCTACGTGTTCAATAATCATAGTTTTCTCCTATTCCTAATATCTGACAATGGGGACGTACCCCTCTGTCAGGAAAACCTTTCTGACACAGGGGTACGTCCCCATTGTCAGAAGCCTCAACTGTCACCTTAATTTTCATAGTCCATGCAAACTCTGCTTGCTGTAAACGGACGGACCTTTGTATTTGCTACATCCACATGCTTGGGATGAACTGCATAGCCCTTTAAGGACTCTTCGCTGTCAAATGACGAATCCAGCATAAGGTCACAGTTGGAGCTCTCCAAAGGCTCGGTATTTACCTTGATATCGATAAGTCCGGGAATCTCACCCTTAAGTCCTTCAAGACCTGCTTTGATATCGGCTTTGATCTTAGCCTTCTCTTCAGCTGAGTACTCTTCCTTAAGTGTCCAGAGTATTACGTGCTTAACCATTTTTGTTTCCTCCTTTAGTCTGTGACATGGGGACGTTTCTGACAATGGGGACGTACCCCTCTGTCAGGACGACCTTTCTGACACAGGGGTACGTCCCCATTGTCAGAAACGTCCCCAAAGTCACCCAATGTCACCTATATTCTTTTCTGCATCCAGATGAGGTCATACCATCTGTCGAATTTCTTTCCTACCGCTTCCATATGAGCTACCTTCTTGTAGCCCTCTTTTTCGTGGAACTTAACGCTGTCGTGAGTCAGGTACTCATCCTCTTTCTCCGCATAGGCTATGCCCGCGAGAAGATTGATGATCCCTCTTTCTTTTAACCTCTTTTCAAGTTCTGCATAGAGGGCGGTTCCTATGCCCTGTCTTCTGCAGTTTTCATCCAGATAGATGGATGTGGTTACGGTCCAGTTATAGGCCTCTCTTACGCTGTAGCGGCCTGCGTAGACATATCCGACTATACGTCCTTCTTTTTCGCATACAAGATACGGATATACCGCGGATATCTTTCTGATACGCTTTTCAAATTCCTCTACGGTCGGAACCTCATATTCAAAAGAAACCGCCGTACCTGTGATGTAAGGACCGTAAATTTCTACCAGCCTTGCTGCATCTTCGGGACGTGCGTCCCGTATTACCAAATCGCTCATTTCAGATCTTCTTTCTTTTACGGGGACCTAAATTTTTCTGTCACCCGATCACATGTAACATTATCATATACAATGCCGTTCCTAGCAAGATACTCATTACCGGATTTCTTTTCCATGCCTGCATGGCAGCAACAGCCCCGCCTGCGATAATTTCGGGAATCCCGTGAGGCGCGTCCGCAAAAGAAACATCTTTGAGGCAATACACCACAAGCAGCGCAATGATAGCCTGGGGCAAAACCCTGCCAAGGTATGAGATGTAAGCCGGTGTCTTTTTACCGAATATGAGAAAAGGAAGGAAACGAAGCGCCATAGTCGTAAGAGCCATGACCGCTATAAGAATTGCTGCCGTCATTTCTTTTTCTCCTCTCTTGCCCTTAGGAGTGTGAGCACCAATGTAATAAGGAGCATTGAGGGGATCAGGAAATTGTCCGGACCGCATACGATAAGGCACAAAACCGTGCATACAAGGCCCGTTACGGCAGATGAGTGGTCTTTGGATGTGAGCCACTGCTCTGTAAATGATGCAATGAAAAGTGCCGTCATGGAAAATTCGATGCCCGCCGTAGAAAAGGGAAGTACCGCCCCCAGCAGGCTTCCGATGACGCTTCCGATTATCCAGTAACACTGATTGAACATGGATACGAAAAAGCGGTATTTATTCAAAGTCTCCTCGGACGGTCCCTTGTCATCCACCAGTAGGGAGTAGGTTTCATCCGTGAGTGCAAAGATCATGTAGGGCTTGTATTTTCCCGCCCCTTTATATTTGTCGATCATGGAGATGCTGTAGAAAATATGCCTTGCATTGACCATGATCGTTGTAAGGATCGTGGTGATCATTCCCGCGCCGCCTGCGATGAGGCTGATCCCCACGTACTGCATGGATCCAGCGAAAATAAAACAGCTCATGGCAAAGGCCCACACCACTCCGTAACCTGCGTTTCGAAGAAGTATTCCGAATCCGGTGCCAAGAACGATATATCCCGCCATAACAGGCAGAGACCTGTAAAATGCTTTGCTAAGTACCTGCCTGTTACTCATAGTTGAAATCATAATCCAATTTATTGAAGGCTTCATACCCGGTCTTCTCAGCCAGATATTTCGTATCCACCCTAAGGCCCCCGAATTCAAGCTCCCCGTCTTTCATAGTCAGAGTTACGGGAACCACCTTTTCCTCCATCTTCTCAAGCGCATCAAGGAAAGGCTTGCAATCCGCCCTATCGTCCCCAGCATTCAGATCCTGCCAGAATCCCACATTGAAACGGTATCTTTTGCCCTGTGCAAATCCTTCGAATTTAAGCGAGAAGAAAGAGTTGATCTCCCCGTCCTTATCCTGAAAGAACTCAAAAGGAACAACCTGCTCAAAATCTTCTGTTTTCTTCTTGAACCCAAATAATCCCATACTCTACCTCCTGTGACATTAGGGACGCTTCATTTTTGTCACCGCATCCAATCGGGGAAGATTCCTGAATTCCGAGGGGTGACGCGAATGCATAAGCTGTCGAGACTTCGATTTCTGCGAAAAAATGCGGCCGCTCGGCCCGAACGCAGTGAGTGGCCTCGCGTCATGAGTAAAAACTTGCCTAGTGAAGCATTTCCGCCTGAAATCGAAAAGCGAGACAGTTATGCGTCGCGGCAGGACCCCCGGAATTCAGGAATCTTCTTCATTGATCTCCCGGTGACAAAATTGAAGCGTCCCTAATGTCACCAATACTCCTACAGAATAACTTACCAGGTCCCCTACGGAAAACCCTGTTCCGATGATGATCCTGAGTAACCTGTTCTCTATTCCCAGCTTGTCGCAGAATCCCCACAGCTGCAAAAACTCCACCCCATAAGCAAATATAAGTATGCAAAGAGGCAGAACATACCACCTCTTCGGCTTGTCCGGACTTATCGTTTTGCAAATGGTGAAAAGCAGGATAACGACTAAAACATCCCCCACATAGTTTCTGATAAAACCGTGGGCATAAAGACCGATAAGAATCTCGATGACTAATAGAATGACAGATGCTGCCAGATAATGTAATCGTTTCATTTTTTCAGTAATTCCCAAAAAGCAACGGCACTTGCCGCAGCAACGTTAAGCGAATCCACGCCGTGATACATGGGGATCATCACACGGTAGTCGCAGGCTGATATGACCTCCTTGGGAAGACCTGTGCCTTCCGTTCCCATGATCACCGCCAGCTTTTCGTTAGCTCTGATATCGTCGTTGTCGATACTTGTGGAATCCTCCGTAAGCGCCATGGCAACAGTCTTAAATCCGTATGACTGCAAAGTGCGGATCAGGTTAATCCCCTCAGACGCTTCTTTGTCCGCCTTTGTCCATGGCATCTGGAAAACAGTACCCATACTCACTCTTGCGGAGCGCCTTGTAAGAGGATCCACCGATGCATATGAAAGAAGCGCTCCGTCCATCCCCAGAGCCGCGGCGGATCTTATTATTGCACCAACATTTGTAGGATTCACCACATCGAATAAAACAGTGATCCTCTTTTTATCCCTGCAGAATTCCTCTATGGCAGTCTCCGGCTTTCTCCGAAGCGTCATCCAAAGCCCCCGCACCAGAGTATATCCCGTAAGCTGAGTCACTATCTCAGTATCTGCGGTATATATTGGCATGGAATCCAGCTTTTCCCTGCCGTATAATTTTTCGATCGCATCAAAAACAGGACGAGCTTCGATCTCAATCCTGTCCTTTTCTACCAGCATGGAAAGTGGTTCATATCCCGCTTCAAGTGCACGCAGTATCACATTTGCACTCTCCGCCAGAAAGATCCCGATCTCCGGCTCATAGTATCTGTATAACTGCACCTCGGAGATACGTGAGAACACATCCAGCTCCGGTGCATTAATGTCGGTTATTTCTATATATCTCATATCATTCTTTCTGACAATGGGGACGTACCCCTCTGTCAGGACGGTCTTCCTGACACAGGGGTACGTCCCCATTGTCAGAAGCGGCCATTGTCACCTAGTACCACTCTTCCAAAAAGCCTTCACCCATCGCCTCGTCCACATTTCCGACTACGAAAAACGCCTTGGGGTCATGCTTCTTAACTATATCTTTGATCTCCACCAGATCTTTATTCGAACAGATGCACAGAAGCACTCTTTTATCCTTGCCCGTGTACATGCCGCTTCCGTAAAGTCCGGTGACGCCGCGGTCAAGAGATGTCATGATCTCCTGCGCGATCTCGTCATTTTTTTCGGAGATGATCGTTGCCATCTTGGCACTCTTTCCTTTGTGAAGGTAAATGTCGATCACCCTGCCCATGATATACACGGAAATAATAGCATACAATGTGCGCTCAATGCCAAAAGTAACAAGTCCCAGAGCAACAATAAGTCCGTCAATTATCTGGATCAGCCTTCCCACGCTAACGCTTCTGATAGTGCGGTGCAAAGCTTCACCCAGCATATCGGAGCCTCCCGAGGTTGCCCTTGCAGAAAGAAGCATGCCCGAACCCACGCCCATCAGGATGCTTCCGTAAATGGAAACAAGCAGCAGGTTATCGGGAATAAACGACATATCCGGCATAAAATAAAGCTCTGCGGTAAGCACTGCCCATACGAAGCCCGTGCGGATCACATGCTTGATGCCGCTTTGTTTTATGGCATAGAGGAAAATGGGCACGTTGAAAATAAGACTGCCCATCCACAGCGGTATATCCACTTCGTAATATCTGAAGCCCACTGATTTTGCGATGATGGAAAGACCAGTGACGCCGCCCGTTACAAGCCCTGCGGGATCATAGACGTATTTTGTTGCAATGGCTGTAAGGGTCGCACCAATGATAAGAAGCGGAAGTTCCTTCAGAGTTCTTTTAATGCTCTGACGTCGCCTTAACTTCTTTGCGTCCTTTTCGGGATTTACGGTTTTTACTTTACGTTCTTTTTTTACTTTCTTCATGACCTTTAATACTCACTTACTACGCGCTTACTCTTCGGGGATTCGATAAAATTTTCCGCCGATGCGCTCTGATTTGAATTCGTTTACAAAAGACTCCGGATCCTTTTCTTTGATGGCATTCATAACCTTGTGCACCTCCGCCGCGGATACAACGGAGTAAACAACGGACTTATCGGATTCTTTTTCGTAGGAACCTTTTCCGTAAATGATGGTGGATCCGTGACCCGTCATGTCGTAGATCATGCTGCAGATCTCATCCGCCTTGGATGTGACGATTAGGAGCGTACTCTGCTGGTACTTCCTGTAGAGCAGATGGATCACTGCGGTTGATACGTATTGGAATACTATTGAGTACAGCGCCTTGTCCCAGTCGAAAACAATTCCCGCAATGACAAGTACCATCGCATTTACGCAAAGGATCACGTTGAAGCCGTCGATTCCTTTTTTTCTGCTTAAGAAAATAGAGATGAAATCCGTTCCGCCGCTGGTTGCATCCGCAAGTAGACAGATGCTGGTCGCGACTCCGTTTAAGATTCCTCCGAAAATAGTGATGAGGATCATTTCCTCTGTCACAAGGTTTGCGGGGATCAGGTCGGTTAAGAGAGAGCTGAGCACGATGACAAAGCATGACAGCGCCGTGAATCTCTTACCGATATATTTGAAGCCGATATACACGGGGATTGCGTTGAGTGCGATGTTGATGGGCGAATAGGGAATTGTGATCCCGAAGAATCTCTCCACTATTTCCTGGATCAAAAGTGACACACCCATCACTCCGCCCGGGATAAGCCCTCCCGTCCTTACGAAGGTCTTGATATTGATGGAAAAGATCACACAGGCAATGACCAGCATCGGAACACGCATCACAACATGAAATCTTGATTTCTTCATCTCTTTACCCCCTTGATGGGTGACACTGGGGACGTACCCCTTTGTCAGGACGAATTTCCTGACAAAGGGGTACGTCCCCAATGTCACCCTGCTCATATATCATAACACAAAAAAGCCCCGTAAATACGGGGCTTTCGGGACTTTTTTGCTGTATAATTATTCACTTTTTTCGCATTAAATCCTGCTTACCAGTTAGAGTTCCAGGAACCTCCCGAATTCCACGAACTGCCTGAATCCCAGTCCCAGGAACTGTCGGAATCCCATGAACTTCCCGAATCCCAGCTGTAGCTGTAACTTGAACTTGAGCTGTAACTGTAATCATCGTCATCATCATACCAGGACGTATCTTCGAAATCGTATCCGCTATGATTGTAGATCCTGTAATCGGAATCCGTATCGTCATTGATAATATCATCCAGTATTCCGCTGTTATATGCATAACCCCATGAATCGGAATCCGAATCGTATGCATACCAGGAATTACCCTGATAATAATAATCATTACCCTGATATCTGTAATACCCTTCCGAAGGACTGTGGTCGAAAAGAGCAATGAATATTCCCGCTACTATGGCTATGATTCCGATGCCGATAGGCTTAAACAGAGCAAACAGCAGGACGAAAATAAATGAAAGAGGCGAAGAACTCTTCGAACTCTTACGGGGCGCACTGTAAGAACTTGTGCTTGCATTACGGCTCTTCTGATTGGCAATCTCAACCTTCAGCTTCTGATAGATCTCATTTACCGCATACTCTTCGTCGACGCCCTGATAACGGATTGCTCTTGAGCCATCCGCTTTATTTTTGTAGACGACAAAATCGCCGTTTGAATTCTTATAGATACCGAAGGCTTTCGCTTCCTTGATGTCTTTTCCGATGAAAAATCTGGTGACATTTTCGGGAGGAAGATTGCGTGCCCTGTACCACTCCTGAAGCTGCTCTATGGTCTTGGGCTGATCAGGCGCGGTGCGGTTAACGGTGGGCATTACGGCGCCGCAGTTTGGACAGGATCTTTCGTTTTCATCAACAAGTGACTGACAATAATCGCATTTAACTTTCATCTCTTCACCCTCCTTACCATTCTTCGGAAGCTGAAGATTTCTCAGCTCTGCTTTCGGGGATCATCTTGTCGCTTCGTGACAGCCTGACGAATCCGCAGATTGCAACGATCGTGATAGCGGCTACGTAAACGGCAAATATGATGAAAAGAACAAGCTTGGATGCGCCCCATGTAAATTCAAACATTCCGTGCATTACGAAAGGAATAAGAAATGCCTCAAAAAGATGAATCTTGGCGCCTTTCTTATCGCCCGATGCATCCGCAAGCTTTGCAAGACCGTAGAAATATCCCATGAAGATCGAGATTATGATCTGTGCAAAAATAGGAAGCAGCAGCCTTACAGCCTCAACCTCGCCCCTATATTTGATAAGGTATACGATGTTTTCCGCGGTCATGAAACCTACGGAAACACAAACGGCGTATACGATGGCGTCGAAGGTGTAGTTGAACTCTTTATTTTTCCAGGTGGTGAATTTAAGAACCAGGATCTTCGCACACTCTTCGATAAGAGCAGTCAGCACGAAGCTGTCCACAAAAAGAAACCAGATGGATCGGTCACCCTTAAACAGAGGCGTAAACGCATGAACACCCAGGGTTCTCAGTAAGATCGCAGCAAGGATCGACAGTGCACCGAATACAAAAAGCTTGCAAAGCAGCGCCGGCGATTCCTTTTCTACGGTATCGAATTTCCATACTACCAGAAACAGCAGTATTCCGGGGATAACAGCCAGAAGTACCATATTAATCTCTCCTCTCAAAACATTTAGAACATTATATCATAAGGTGACAGGGTGACGGTGACAGTGGGGACGTACACCTTTGTCAGGACGACCTTCCTGACAAAGGTGTACGTCCCCAACTGTCACTGATTAAAGAATTCCTTAGCCACCTTCACCAGATCCTCCGTATCCTTCGCCCCGGCCGTCTCGTATGCCGAGTGCATTGCCAGCTGCGGAAGTCCGATGTCCACCGTACTCATTGAAACCCTTGCGGTTGCTATGCTTCCAAGGGTTGAGCCTCCGGGGATGTCAGAAGGATTAACATATTCCTGAACCGCAACACCCGCCTTCTTGCAGATCTTTCTTAATGTAGCGGAAGATACCGCATCGGTGGTGTACTTCTGATTTGCATTGTACTTGATGACAATGCCGCCGTTAAGAACAGGCTTATTGGTGGGATCTGTCTTTTCCCCGTAATTGGGATGAAGGGCATGTGCATTGTCCGCAGAGATCATGAAAGACTCCGAGATCTTTCTTACACGGTCTTCTTTGGTCGCAGCGAACTTTTCACAGATGCGGTCAATCACATCGGTTAAAAATGATGAAGCAGCTCCCTGCTTGGTCTCGCTTCCCACCTCTTCGTTGTTGAATACCGCATGCATTGCTACGTAATCCGCAGGCTTTGCTTTGAGTATTCCCTCGAGAGAACCGTATACGCACTGAAGATCGTCAAGTCTGGGTGATCCTATGAATTCGTTGTCTGCACCGAAGGTCACGGGAGCCATTCTGTTGTAAAGGAACAGGTCCGCATCGAGCACGTCCTTTTCCTTGATCCCGTTTTCTTTGCAGATCAGTGATAGCAGTGTGATATCTTTCTTTTCACCTGATGCAAAAAGAGGAAGAAGCTCTTTTTGAACCTCATATTTATGGCCTTCGTTTGCGGTTCTGTCCATGTGGATCGCAAGTGAGGGGATGATGAAAAGATCCCTGTCCACACCTACAAGCTTTGTCTTAACCCCGTCCTTGGTATCAACCACTACCCTGCCCGCAACGGAAAGGGGACGGTCGAACCAGGTGGAGACGATCATTCCACCGTACTTTTCCACATTCAATTTTACGTAAGCCTCTCCCACTTTCATCTCGGGAGCGGGCTTGATCTTAAAGGCCGGCGAATCACTGTGGCTTGCCACGATGTGAAATCCGGTAAAATCCTTCTTGGGAATAATGAATGCGATGAGTGAAGAATCATCCCTTGTTACAAAAAACTTTCCGGGCTTTAATTTCCACGCATCCTTCTCTTCGAGTCTCGTGAAGCCCGCAGCCTTGAGCTCCTCCGCCATGGTACTGACGGCATAGTAAGCGTTAGGGCTTTTCTTTATAAAATCAAACAGTTCCATGTATATCTCCTTTTGGTGATTGCAGTGACAGTTGGGGACGTATCATTTTTGTCACCCGGTGACAGTTGGGGACGTATCAATTTTGTCACCTGGTGACAAAATTGATACGTCCCCACTGTCACATTATTATCCCAGCAACTTGGAAATCACCTCATTAATAACCTTCCCGTCAGCCTTGCCCTTAAGCTCGGGCATAACAGCTTTCATGATCTGGCCCTTGTTGCCGGATGCGATGACCTCGGAGAACTTCTCCTTGAGAATGGCCTCAACCTCATCGGCAGAGAGCATCTTGGGTGCATACTCTTCGAATACCTTAAGTCTAGCTTCGTACTCTGCCTTAAGCTCTGCTCTGGATTCGGGGCAGGTGTCGATCTGCTCCTTAACGCTCTTGATCTCCTTGAGGATAGCCTGATCTGTCAAAGCATCGGGAATATCCTCACGGCATCCCTCATCAATACCCAGCTTCTTAGCTGCGGAAACAAGTGTTGAGATGGCATCCTTTCTTACTTTATCGTGATCCTTCATAGCCTGGATCATGTCTTTCTGTAATGTCGTAAACTGCATTTTTCTATCCTCCTTATAAGGTGACAAAAATGATACGTCCCCACTGTCACCCCGTCTGTACCAACATGTATATAAGTATATGATATAATATCTCCGTTGTGTACTTTTGAGTGGAATAAATTTTGAGAAAAACGGAGAATAACCATGCTTTTTGCAATGTCGATCATACCCGTAGTCATCATCCTTATTTTTATCTATAAAAAGGATAAAAAAGAAAAAGAGCCCCTGGGCCTTCTGATCGGTCTTTTTTTCGCAGGAATGGCAACTGTCATAACAGCCCTCATCGGCGAAGTTGTGGGAGAATTGATATTTGATGCCATCTGGCCTTACGATTCAGCCCTCAGGCAATTCCTCATGGCGATGCTGATCGTAGCACCTGCCGAGGAACTCGGAAAATACATGGTTCTCAGGCTCATCACCTGGAAAAATAAAAACTTCAACTACAGCTACGATGCCATAGTTTATGCGGTTTTCGTTTCACTGGGATTTGCGGCCTTTGAAAATATCGGATATGTTTTCATGAACGGGTTCGGTACCGCCATCCTGCGTATGTTCACTGCGGTTCCGGGACATGCCTCATTTGCCGTGCTTATGGGATATTTCTACAGCAGGGCAAAATACGCATCCCTTACCAACAATAAGAGCGACTACTCTAAAAACATTGCTCTCACAATACTGATCCCCATAATCGGCCACGGGCTTTACGACGGGATCATCTTCGGAAGCTCGACCTCAGAGAGCATCCTCGTTACTCTGTCCGGAATCTTCATATGGTTCGGATTTGTCGTAACTCTTTTTGTACTGTCGATCATCACCATCGTCAAAGCATCAAAGAACGATTTCTGTATCGTTTACTATCCCGGAAATGTTCAGGCTCTTTACATGCCTTCCTTCGGCGGAGAGTGGATCTGCGGCTGCGGAATGATCAACTCCTTAAATTTCTGCTCCAGATGCGGATCCATGCGTCCCGACGTCGGCGGCATGTGGTACTGCCCCTCCTGCGGCAGCCCTTCCTCTTACAACTTCTGCGGTTGCTGCGGCTTTCCCAAACCTGCAGTACACCCCCAGATTCAGGCTTGATAATCTGACAGTATGGACGTTGTTATGCCTGAATCGATAATTGGTGTTTTGAAAGGAAGATCAAATGAGTAACAGAGTAAACGGAAGTGTTAAGATAGGCGACACCGAAATGTACTACGTCTCATTCGGCTCGGGCCCGAAGAAACTTGTGGTAATTCCCGGACTGGGCGACGGCCTGGCAACGGTCAAGGGCAAAGCCTTCTTCCTCGCTCCTTCCTACAAGAAGTTCATGCAGGATTACACCGTCTATATGTTCAGCAGAAAAAATAAAATGCCGAAAGGCTATACCATCAGGCAGATGGCGGAAGATCAGGTCACCGCGATGCACTCCCTCGGCATAGATAAAGCCTGCATTCTGGGCGTTTCGCAGGGAGGCATGATATCCCAATACATTGCCATCGACCATCCCGAAGTCGTGGAAAAACTAATTCTTGCCGTCACCGCGCCTTACGCAAATGACGTTGTAAAGGGTGCGGTAGGGGGCTGGATAGAAATGGCCAATGCAGGCGACCACATGAAACTTACCATTGATACGGCGGAGAAAATGTATACCGCCAAATTCTTTGAGAAAAACCGCAAAGCTATGCCGATACTTGCCAAAATGACCAAGCCCAAAAGCTACGAGCGGTTTTTTAGAAATGCTGAAGCTATTCTTAACTTCGATTCAAGAGAAGGTCTTTCACGCATCTCCTGCCCTACTTACATTATCGCAGGCGATGATGACAATACCGTAGGAAACGATGCACCTTACGAACTGTCGGAAGCAATCAAAGACAGCGAAGTATTCATCTACAAAGGCTTCGGGCATGGTGCTTTTGAAGAGTGCAAAGATTTCTACGACAAAGTTCTGCAGTTCTGCAACAAATAGCTCTCTACATTTCCAAAGCCATGGATAGGATGAAGGAACTCGGATTATACAATCCTGTCTCCGTCGGTGACCACAAGATCGTAGTCCTAAGCGGATGGGGCGATGGAAATGAGCAATTGTGTCATATCTGAATCTTAACCCATTTTCCCATTCTGTATCTGATACTTGCAAAAATAAAACGGGATATCTGATCCGCAAGTACTCCGAGCCAGATTCCGACTATTCCAAAACCAAGGATAAATCCTCCGATCCATGATACAAGGGTTCTGACTATGGTTACCGATATGGTGGATGCCAATGCGGTATAAAGGGTATCTCCCGCGCCTCTCAGACATCCCATGTTGATGACCTGCGTGATCTGGAATATTACGACGAAGATAATGACTCTCATTATGGATACGCCCAGAACCACGATGTGTTCTTCCCTAAAGAACATGGACATCAGCCATCTTGCTCCGAAGAAATAAATTACTGTAAGAACCGCCGCGATCACCAAGCCCACTGCTTTACAGGTACGTCCGTAAGTCTTGGCAAGCTCGGTATCGCCCTGTCCAAGTGATCTTCCGATAAGCGCAACGGCTGCCGCCTGCAGTCCGTCACCGAAGCTGAATGTAAGTCCCATGAGATTCATTCCGACCTGATGCGCAGCCATTGCATCCATGCCCATCTTAGCCGCCATTACCGCGGTAGCCATGAATCCGATACGCATAAGGAGCTGCTCGAAAAAGATACCGTACCCCACCTTCACAAGACTCTTCAAAGAATCAACAGCACCTCTGATCTTGTTTGTGAGGATGTAGGGAATGCTGATAAAGTTTTCTTTTCCCCGGATGGATATGATACTCATCACGGATGAAACAACGGTTCCGAGTACCGTTGCAGTTGCGGCGCCCACAATTCCAAGTGCGGGAAAACCGCAGTGACCTTCGATCAAAAGATAGTTGAGAACGATGTTTACCGCGTTAGAGGTTACGTTGGTGCGCATGGTGATCTTGGTATTTCCCGCACCGCGCTGGGCTGAATTTATGACCATCTGAATGCAGTTAAAGATCATGCCGCCCATGATTATCCTGAAGTAAGTAACCGCCGCATTGTGAGTTGAGATGTCCTCGGGAGTTGCGTCCGATGAGCCGCAGAGCCTGATGATGGGATTTGCGGTCGTTACGAAAAACACGCTCAGGATCACCGCTGCGATCAGCACGAAAATTACCGCAGTAACGAAGATACGGTTTGCATCCTCTCTTTGTTTTGCGCCGAAGCGCCTTGCAACCAGTGCCGAGACGGATACGTTTACCGCAAAAAATAAAGAAAGCCCCATGAACTTGGGCTGTGTCGTAAGTCCTACCGCCGCTACGGCATATGCACCCATGCGGCTTACCATAAGTGAGTCCACGAGTCCGGCAAAGGCCACGAAAAATGATTCGATTATGGCAGGCCAGGCCATTGCAAGGACCGTTCTGAAATTTTCTTTACTGAAATCTTTAAACATATATATTTCTTAGTGGTGACAGTGGGGACCTGACGCCGGGGACGTACACCTTTGTCAGGAAGCCCCTCCTGACAAAGAGTGTACGTCCCCACCGTCAGGTTCCTATCTTTCCGTAATATTTTGCGAGCCTTATCACAGGATCATATGTCTCCTTGGCCCGTCTTATTCCCTCGATTCCCATATCCTCTTCGCGGTTGAAGAACTCGTAAGAAGATGCGGCTTCGGAGGAAGCAAAACTGTTATTGATCGCGGCAAATGCACCGTTTACGGCATATTCACCGATTGCTTTTTCAAAGTGAACGTCGACGCAGCGCTCCGAAATCGCGGATGCCAGGGTCATGGCCACGGGATTACCGCATACATAAAGAATACCTCCGAACATTCCCATGGATTCACGGTTATCAAGTGCAAGCTTTATGGATTCATGTTCAAGGATCTCGGCCTCCGACGGTTTTTCTCTTTCTTCCAGCCACCCGGATGCAACGTACAATGCATCGCCCTTGTTTGAGTCGTTTATCTCCTCATAAATGCTGTCCGGATATGTATGCCTGTAGTGATTCAGATGATTACGCTTCTTCTGAAGCTTTCTTCCGGAAAGGGACGCAAGTCTCTCCCTGCTGTATATGTAATCATTGTCATCGACCGTAGTGTCCCAGGATGCATTCATAATGCTGTCTATAGCAGCTTTCTGATCCTCATCACAAAGACAAAACTCAAAAGGAACTCCGCGTTTAACGGAGTCCTCTAATAATATATCCAGAGAGTGCTTAAGGTCAAATTCTCCTGCAGAAAGCGGAAATCCGTATCCCCTTCTGTTAGGAGTCTTACCCTGATAATAGCGGTACAAAACGCCGTCAGATACGGCTATTTCCGTGTCATATTTATCCCCGAGCAGTACAATATTGGCAAGCGCAGTATCGCTTCCCATCCCGCTGCGGTTATAGATCCCTGTCTTAAACAGATTTATATCAGGTGATTTCCACTCCATATTACCCCCTTGCTTATCATCACAGGGTAATTGTATTTCAGAACGGCGGGCAATGCCTGTATATTTCTGTAATAAACTTTTCATTTTTTGTTATAAGTGACAGTGGGGACGCTTCTGACAATGGGGACGTACCC
>JAGCUO010000126.1 GCA_017962825.1 Lachnospiraceae bacterium
CATTCTTAGTTATGAGCACTCCTGAGAATTCCTCTTATGATGCTCTTGCAATCATGAACGGGGAGGAAGGCTGATGAGTAACGGATATAAGAAAAAAAGTTTTTTTAAGATCGGATTACTGATTTATTTTCTGTTGGGACTTGTGGGAATATTCTTTTTCCTGCGCTGGTTCAACGGATATCTGAAGGGGTATGAATCCGCGCTTCCCGCAACGGGTATTGCAGAGGTGAGAGACGCCTTCGAAAGAGGCGCCATCGAGGAAGTAATGAGCGGTGAAAACCTCGTGACCGAATCCACTTATTACAATATTTTCGATTACGAAGCACATATCAAGGAACTGATCATCGACAAAGATATCACCATTGAGGAATCCTCACAGTCATCCGCAGAGGTGCCCAGATATGTGATCAAAGCAGGCGGAGAGCCCGTTACCGATGTAACACTCAAGGTTGTGGGACAGAATGATTACGACATGGATATCTGGGGATACGACAAATTCTATCCCGATCAGTATCTGATGTCGACCGAGGAATATACCATCACCGTTCCTTCCGACTTTACCGTCAACGTATCCGGAAGAAATCTTACGAGTGCGGATATCAAGAAGGATGAGAACGGAAATGCGGTCGTAAGCGGTATCGATGTTATTTCAAATGTCACATCATACATGAATTACGTTCCCACGTTTACCACATATTCCGTAAGCGGGCTTTGGAACGATCCGATCGTGACTGCAAAGGCAGCTGACGGCAGTATCGTAAATCTCGACTGCAACGGAACCGATTACAGCGCTCCTCTTCAGACTGATGAGAGCGTTATGGCCGAGATCAATGCGCTGATCCCCACCATCGTAGATGCTTACGGCAAGCACTTCATCGGAGTTAACTCGGGTGCGGTATATAATTACCTCCTTCCCGATTCCGAATACAGATCATCACTTTCCACTGCGATGACAAATTTCTATCCCACCTCACACATCACCTCTTACGATTACTACAATGTGAGCGCGGATAACTTCATTACCTATTGCGACAATTGCGTATCTGCCAATATTACTTTCGATCTTGTGGTCAGATTCAATTCGACCGCATATCAGACCAAGAATGAAGGCAGTGATGCCGTATGGGTATTCATTAAGCAGAACGGTACCTGGTATCTTGCGGATGTTCCCAGACAGGAACCCAGAACTCTTGAGGATGCCGGTATAACGGATTAACTCTTTGCAAGGAGGCAGTCTATGAAGCTTATATTTGTCGGAGCAGCACATGAAGTAACGGGAAGCTGTCATTACCTGAATGCATGCGGCAAGAACATTCTTGTTGACTGCGGTATGGAACAGGGGATCGATACTTTCGAAAATGTTCCCCTTCCGGTGCCAGAAGCACAGATCGATTACGTATTCTTAACTCACGCGCACATCGACCACTCGGGATTGTTGCCTCTCCTTTATGCGAGGGGATTCAGGGGACAGATCTTTGCAACCGATGCAACCTGCGATCTTTGCTCTATAATGCTTCGCGACTGTGCTCACATCCAGCTTATGGATGCGGAGTACAAAAACAGAAAAGGCCGTCGTACCAAGGATATGCCTGTTGTTGAACCTCTCTACACCATGGAAGATGCAGAGGGAGCCATCAGAAGACTGGTGGCATGTCATTATGACACTATTGTCGATATTTGCGACGGTATTCAGATAAGATTTACGGATATCGGACATCTTCTCGGTTCCGCAAGTATCGAGATATGGATAACCGAAGAGAATAATTCCAAGAAGATCGTATTTTCCGGTGATATCGGAAACAGCGGACAGACTCTTATCAAGGATCCCAAGCCTACCACCGAGGCAGATTACGTCGTAATGGAATCAACTTACGGTGACAGGGATCACCCTCCCGTAGAAGGTGATTTTGAAACTCAGCTTGCGGATATCATTCAGGAGACATTTGATAAAGGCGGAAATGTCGTAATTCCTTCCTTTGCCGTAGGACGCACTCAGGAACTTCTGTATTATCTCAGAAGGATCAAGGTTGGAAGAAGGATCAAGGGACACGAGAATTTTGCGGTATATGTTGATTCACCCCTTGCGGTTGATGCGACGGAGATCTTCACAGCAAACCGTATGGATTGCTTCTCGGAAGAAGCAATGTCTCTTGTAAAGCAGGGGATCAACCCGATTTCTTTTGCGGGACTTAAGCTTGCAATCACCAGTGAAGAGTCCAAGAACATCAACTTTATTGAAGAGCCCAAGGTAATCATTTCCGCATCGGGTATGTGCGAAGCGGGACGTATAAGACACCACCTGAAGCACAACCTGTGGAGACCCGAATGTACGATCCTCTTCGTCGGTTATCAGGCAAACGGAACTTTGGGAAGAGCCATAGTTGAGGGTGCCGAGACCGTTAAACTCTTCGGTGAAGAGATTGAGATAAGGGCGCAGATAAAGCAGCTTAAAGGTCTTTCGGGCCATGCGGGTAAATCGGGACTTATCTGGTGGATCTCACAGTTTACCGAAAAGCCCAAGAAGGTATTTATAGTTCACGGCGAAGATTCGGTTGCGACTCAGTTTGCCGAGACTCTTAAGATAGAATACGGACAGCGGGCGGTTGCTCCCTACAGCGGATCGGAATTTGATCTTGGTGCAGGAAGATTTACCTATGAAGCTGCTCCTGTTAAGAAGGCCAAGAAAGCAGGAAAGACCGTATCCGGTGTTTATGCCCGTCTTGTTGCCGCAGGTCAGAGACTTATGGCCATCATCAAAGGTATGGACGGATATCCCAACAAGGATGTCGGAAAGTTCGCAGACCAGATCACTGCTCTTTGCGAGAAGTATGATGACAGGAAATAAAAGGTGGTTTTACAAGTATGAGTTATGCAGATGAAGTATTCAAACAAACATGCCGAGATATTCTTGATAACGGCACCAGTACCGAGGGACAGAAAGTAAGACCTCACTGGGAAGACGGAACTCCCGCATACACCATCAAGAAATTCGGCGTCGTAAACAGATACGATCTGTCCAAGGAATTCCCTATCATGACCCTTCGCCGTACCGGGCTTAAATCCGCCACGGACGAGCTTCTTTGGATATGGCAGAGAAAGAGCAACAACATCCATGATCTTCATTCCCATATCTGGGATGAATGGGCGGATGAGGACGGCTCCATCGGTAAGGCATACGGATATCAGATGGCTGTTAAGCACAAGTATCCCGAAGGGATGATGGATCAGGTTGACAGAGTTATCTATGATCTTAAGCATAATCCTTTCTCCAGGAGGATCCTGACCAATATCTATGTTTTCCAGGATCTTCATGAAATGAATCTCTACCCATGTGCTTACTCCATGACATTCAATGTCACTCAGAAAGAGGGAGATGACAAGCTTACCCTGAATGCCATTCTCAATCAGCGTTCACAGGATATGCTTGCCGCTAACAACTGGAACATAGTTCAGTACGCGGTTCTGGTACACATGCTTGCGCAGGTATGCGATATGAGAGTCGGAGAGCTTGTACACGTGATCGCAGACTGCCACATTTATGACAGACATATTCCTCTTATCGAGGAGATGCTGCAAAGAGAGCCACTGCCTGCTCCCAAGTTTATCTTAAATCCCGATGTACATGACTTCTATAAGTTCACATCGGATGATGTATCGCTAGAGAACTATCAGCACCACGAGCAGATCAAGAATATTCCCATAGCGATCTGAGAAAGGATTGATATGACTATAATTGTTGCAGCCGACGAAAACTGGGCTATCGGAAATAAAGACGATCTTCTTGTAAGGATCAAAGAAGATCACAGGAATTTCAAAGCACTTACCAAGGGAAATGTGGTTATCCTCGGACGTAAGACATTATGTACTTTCCCCGGCGGATTACCTCTCAAAGAAAGAACCAACATAATAATGAGCCGCGATCCGGAGTATAAGGTTGAAGGCGCAATAGTCGCTCACAGCGTAGAGGAACTTCTCGAGATCGTAAAACAGTACGATGATGATAAGGTCTTTGTAATAGGAGGAGGCACCGTATACGATCAGCTCCTTCCTTACTGCAACAAAGCGGTTGTCACAAGACTCGATCATGCATACGAGGCTGATACCTACTTCCATGACCTTGATGCCGATGAAGAGTGGGAGATTACAAATACCTCCGATGAAATGACATCATTTGACCTGACTTACCACTTCGTAACTTACGAAAGAAAATAAATGACAATAGGGACGTACCCCTCTGTCAGGAGGACCTTCCTGACAGAGGGGTACGTCCCTATTGTCATACATTATTCTTCCGGCATCTTGAATCCGCCGCTTGGACTACTTTGTGTATATCTGAATACATCACGCATTCGTGCGTAATATGAGAAGTAGGTATATCCGTAATCGTCGTATCTCCAGGCATATCCGTAAGGATTGCCGGTGTATACGCACAGGCAATCGGGATGTGCTTCGCAATATGCATCGAAAGATTCTCTGGATACCGGATTTCCGATACAGCTGAAACGCTCCAGATCCATATCCATTATTCCGCTGATATCCCTTGTCTGTGTAAAGCTGATGTTCAGATATTTGATGGAATCCATATCCGCTATGACGGAGAGATTCTGAATGTAGTAGCAGCTTACCAGTTCGAGCCATACAAGCTTGCGGCAGTTTGTAAGCGGAGTAAGATCGGTAAAATGTGCATCCGATAATATCAGACATTCCAGATCCGGCATATTTTCTATAAATGAGATGTCGGTAATGCCCATATCGTGGCCCAGATCCATATAAATAACTTCATTGCAGTATTTTAAGGGACCTGTCATGGAATCATTGATGCCGTGGGTCATTCGTATGACCTGGTCGTCGGTAAGTGCCGATTTCCATCCTATATGTACCCTCCACACAACTTTCGTATCGGGAAAATCTTCCCTGATCTGTGCCATTATCTCATCATCTATTCCGCAGTCATCAAGAAGGAAATATTCGCATTTATCAAGCACTGTAAGAGCCTGACGTATGGTTTCTTCGCCCTCATTCCCGATTTCAGCCTTAACAAAGCTTATCCCGGTATCTGCAGTGGTAAGATGCTGCTCATACATGTCGAATTCATAGATGAAGTGGACATCGGGATGAGCTTCCTTAAGTACAAAAACTGCGGGAAGGGAAAGAAGTGACTCGCCGCCTTCCGGCATGAGGTTTACCTCTGACAGATAAGGCAATTCAGCCATTTTCTCCGATACCTCCGAGATATCTTCGGGATGCATATCGGACAGGTCGAGGTATGTTACGTTTTCTTCGTATTCTTTTCCGAGGATTTCTACGGTTACGGGCAGGATTTCCTCAGGTTCAGATTCCGGTTCGGACTCAGTTCCGGGCGAAGGGTCTGCTGTGGGGGCAGGGGATTCACTTGCGACCTCGGTATTCACGGTCTGAACGGGTGAGGCGGAAGTCTGCGAACATGCACCCATAAATATCGTCAGAAATGCTGTTATCAGCGAAAGGTTTATTTTCTTGTAAATTCTCATGTCTGAAATTCCCTCAAAAGTAGTAAATACAGAGCTTATTGTACCAAAAACCCCGTTGTGCTAAAATATTTTAAAGTTTTTTTTATTTTATTTAAGAAAGAAGGCGGATCTGAAATGGAAAAGAAAGACATTGATTGGGGCAACTTAGGATTTGGTTATATCAAAACCGATTATCGCTACGTCTCAAATTTTAAGGACGGCAAGTGGGATGACGGTGAGATAACCACTGATGATAAGGTTGTACTTAGCGAGTGTGCAGGCGTTCTTCAGTATGCACAGACCGTATTTGAGGGACTTAAGGCATATACCACCGAGGACGGACGTATTGTTACTTTCCGCCCCGACCTTAACGCAGAGCGTCTCAATCAGTCTGCTGCAAGACTTGAGATGCCCACTCTTCCCGATGGAAGATTTATTGATGCGGTTGAGAAGACCATTAAGGCCAATGCAGCATTTGTACCCCCTTACGGAAGCGGTGCAACTCTCTATGTCAGACCTTACATGTTCGGATCTAATCCCGTTATTGGCGTTAAGCCCGCTGACGAATATCAGTTCAGAATCCTTGTAACTCCCGTAGGACCTTACTTCAAGGGAGGCGCTAAGCCCATCGTTATCAAGGTATCCGATTTTGACCGTGCCGCACCGCACGGAACAGGAAACATCAAGGCAGGTCTTAACTATGCAATGAGCCTTCATGCGATCGTTACCGCACATGAAGAGGGCTTTGCAGAGAATATGTATCTCGATGCCGCAACCAGAACTAAGGTTGAGGAGACCGGCGGAGCAAACTTCCTCTTCGTTACAAAGGACGGCAAGGTTGTTACTCCCAAGTCAAACAGCATCCTTCCCTCCATCACCAGAAGAAGTCTCATCCAGGTTGCAAGAGATTATCTCGGACTCGAAGCAGAGGAGAGAGAGATCACTCTCGAAGAAGTTGCCGATATGGCAGAGTGCGGACTCTGCGGAACCGCAGCGGTTATCTCACCTGTCGGAAAGATCAACGATCACGGCAAGGAAATCTGCTTCCCCAGCGGAATGGAAGAGATGGGACCTGTTACCAAGAAGCTGTATGATACTCTTACCGGAATTCAGATGGGTCGCATAGAAGCACCCGAAGGATGGGTTCACGAGATAAAGCTTTGATTTTTATTAGAAAAAAACTAATGCCGGCCATATGTGCACTCCTTGCCGTCAGCTTATTATTCGGCTGCGGCAGGGCACAGGTCGTGCTTACCACCGGTTTTAAACAAGACGAAGTATTTATCGTCGGAAGTGAAAGCTGCAGCCTGCCGGAACTGATGATATATATCACCAACATCCAGAAGTCTTATGAAAATGTCTTCGGTGAGGAGATAAGAACCGTCACTTCGGACGGAGTCACGTTTGAAGAGAGCATTAAAAACACGGCACTTGCGCAGCTGGCACAGATCAAGACAATGTACCTGATGGCGCTGGATCGGGGACTTACACTTGATGCTGCGACGCAGAATGCGGTCAGAGAGGCCGCGCTGGAATATTACTCTTCGCTGACGGAAGCGGAGATTGAAGAACTCGGGGCAAGCGAGGAACTCATTGAAAACATGTACTACGAGATGGCACTGGCTCAGCTCGCATATGATGAGATCATTAAGGATATATCTCCGGAGATCTCGGATGACGAAGCTAGATTCGTTAAAGTCAGGATCATCTATATGCGCACCACATATAAAAACGGTGACTCTCTCATCCCGTATATGGATGAAGATTATGACAGAGTATATAACACTCTCCGGGGTATCAGGGCAGGTGTTCTGAACGGAAGCCTTGATTTTGAAACCGAAGCGATGAAATATAACGAAGCCGATGAATCGGTTATCTCATTCGGAAAAGGAACCATGGATATCGAGGTGGAGGAAGAAGCTTTTTCACTCGCCGGAGGAGAGATCAGTGATATAGTGGGGACTGCGGACGGACTTTATCTGATGCAATGCATAATGCCGCTCGACAGGACCCAGACGGATGAAAATAAAGTGCTTATCACGCGCAGACTCAGAGATGAAGCGTTTGAATCCGTCTACGATGACTTCGTGGGAAGTCGCATAAGAAATCTGAACAGTGAACTTTGGAAGACAGTAACTCTTAATTACGATCCTGAGATTACAACCTGCAGTTTTTTTGAAATCTACGAAAAGTATTTGGATGGCGAGGGGCCGGATGATTAAACGCAAGTTTGTAAGTACAAGAGTTCTTCAGCCCGGCATGAGGATCGATCAAGCGATTCTTGATAAGACCGGTCGCGAGCTTATCGCGAAAGGTGCCTATCTGGATGATTTCCAGATTGAGTACCTTCAGAAGAAATCAATAGGCGGCATCTATGTTTCCGAGGGCGAACCGGATCCCGATGAGATCCATTCCCTCGAGGCTCAGCTTCCCGCATTTACAAAAGAACTCATGGTAAAGAGCCGTGTGGAAGATAAGAGCAAGGTATCGCTCAGCCATGAGGTTATCAAACGTGTAGGTGAAGGTGTACAGTTCCTTTACGACAATGTGGAATCGGAAAATTTCCTGGAAGCCACCAATAATGTTACAGGCGAACTTGTAAAAGCAATCGAAGCCAACAATGCTATCGCAGTCGATATTAACCTGATCAAGGTCAGCGATGAATATACTTTCAAACATTCCGTAGACGTTGCCACAATGGGAATGATCATCGGAAGAAATTACGGCCTTTCACAGGACGAGATAAGGGATATCGGTGTATCGGGGCTCTTACACGATCTTGGTAAATCGAAAATCCCGCTTGAGATCTTAAATAAACCCGGAAAACTGGATGATGATGAATTCGCACTCATGAAGCAGCATTCACTTTTCGGATTCAAGATCCTGAAGGAAAAGAATGCGTTTGGCGACGAGATCATGAAAGGCGTTTTACAGCATCACGAGAAGATGAACGGAAGAGGATATCCTCTTGGAGTTACCGGCGAAGCAATCAGTAAATTTGCAAAGATCCTTGCGGTTGCCGATATATATGATGCTCTTGTTACCGAACGTCCCTATAAAAAAGGCTTCCCGAAAAGAGAAGCGCTTGAGATGATCTTCGGAATGTCAACGGAGCTTGATACCAAAGCAATTTCCAGCTTCATGGATTCCGTCATTATTTTCCCTGTAGATTCCTACGTACAGTTATCAAACGGTGAGATGGGAAAGGTAGTTGCCAACAATCCCGGCTATCCCATGCGCCCCGTGGTCGTCGGTTTCAAGACCGGCAAGATATACAACCTTTTGGAAGATCTTAACTGCGCATCGATGGTTATAGAATAAATTCACCTCGCGTATCCTGCGAGGTGTTTTATATTACTGTATATACCCAGTCGGATCTGCGACCTTCCTTGCCCTCCACAAACCACCTGTGGTCGCGTTCCGAATAGAATACGAAAGCGCTCTTTCCGCATATCCTGCAGGTGTATCTGAGCCCTAAGCCGCCTCCTCCCGTGGAGACTGCGCGGCATACGCTCACAACCTTGTCCACGGTATATCTGGTGCCGTCCGTCCAGGATACCTGCAAGGGTTCGATCTTACCGTCTTTATCAAATTTTGCGGTCACTTCCACAAATACTTTACTCATAGCGCACTCCGAACGTATGTTTGTATATGAATTTTATAATCAGGTGGAAGTTTTCGCAACCGAACACTTTATTAATTTTCACAAATGAATGTTTCATGCGGTATAATAACAGCGAAAAATATAAGTGGAGACCTTATAAAAATGCTGTTTGAGATCGTAAAAGAAACCTATCTGAGAATGTATGATGCGCTGGCGCTGTTACCCGATTCGCGCATCAATTTTTTGTATATACTGACAATCTTTGTACTATTTTCCATCCTGACGATAATCATGCTCGCGGTCAAAAAGAAGATCCGTTTTTTTACCGGTATTTTCAGTATTTTACTGACAGCTGTCATAATACTCATCTGTATTTTTTACCCCTATGTGGATATGCTCTATGCTCATCCCGGCGGAAATCCGGCGGATGAAGTAGCGTCTTTTCTAAGTGCCTTATCGGACGGACGTATTTCCGATGCTTATGATGTTTTATACGGCCTCGAACCCGGGATTCAGGGAGATATCCGGACTTCCCTGACGAATCTTTATGAAGATCAAAATGCCGTAATGTATCTGGACTATCTCAAAGCAGGATATGGTTTTGAATATACGGGTGAAATGAAGGTTAACGATCTTACCGCATCTGTACCCGTAAGGATCCGGTACTCGGATCTGTCCGCAGCTTCCGCGGGCATTGATGAGATGCTTGATGTTAAGCTCGATGAGATTGTTCAGAGTCATACCATGAGAGAAGTGTACAGGGACGGATCATCATATCAGGACTGGGTTGTTGAAGAAGCATACAGGACTGCTTACGAAGATGTCCTTTCATCGGATCCCGTTACGGCTACCGCGGATATCAGTATAGATCTTCGATTCGAAAACGGCAGATGGAACATCACTCCCACGGATGAGCTTCTGAATATTCTTGGGGGAGGCGTCTGTGCCAATCCCTCGTCCGCAGATATTCTCTACGATAAGCTGGGACTTTATACCAATAACACCAAATCAAGTATCTTAGCGGATCTTGTATATATTCCCAAACTTTATTCCATACCTGAGACTGCCGTATGCGGCTATATGCCTGATGATGCGGGGTTTCATGAACTGACCGATCCCTTTATGATTGCGGAAGCGACTGCGGGAAGCGAGCATCTTATAGGTGATGAGTCTCTGGTATTCGATCCGAATGTTACCTTCGCAACCGGGCAGAAAATCTATTACTATGCGGATGATTCCATCTTTGCCATAGTATGGAAAGAGTTCTGCAATGATTGTTATTGCAATTTTGCCGAAGTGTTTATAGCAGATCCCAGCCAGCTCAGACGTAAGATAGCCGGCGATACCTACGGATACGGAGTACAGATGTATGCTTCACAGCTTGCATCACAGGCAAATGCCGTAGTTGCAATGAACGGTGACTTTTATAAATTCAGATCCATCGGTCTTACGGTTTATGACCGTATAGTATGGCGATGCGAAGGCACATATCTCGATACCTGCTTTTTTGATACCCGCGGAAATATGATCTTTTCCTATGCCGGTGAGCTTACTTCCAAAGAGCAGGCACAGCAGTTTGTTGATGATAATGACATTCTCTTTTCACTTTCATTCGGTCCCGTCCTCATAGATAACGGAGTTCCGAAGGAGAATTTAAATTACAGGATAGGTGAGACCATGCAGCGGTATTCTCGTTCTGCCATAGGTCAGATAGGAGAGGGACATTATCTTATGATGACCATAGGACATGTGTACCCTTACAGAGAATGCTGCACTCTTAAAGGTGCTCAGGATATCATGATGCTGAAAGGATGCATCAATGCCTACACTCTGGACGGAGGTCAGACCGCCGAAGTCATCTGGAAGGACAAACCTTACAGCTACGTGGATTGGGGCGTTGAAAGAACCGTTAGCGATATAATCTATTTTGCGACTGCGGTACCGGAGGACGACAGATGAATACTCATACGGTAACCGCGATATATGCGGGAAATACTCAGATAGGATACGGAATCCTGATCACCGTCATTGCATTTATATCTTCAGTGATGCTGACGATTTCTTTGTGTCCCGTAAAAGAAGAAAACGATGTCGCACGTTTCAGATTTAAGTTTTCTCTTTTTACATATGTCATAATGTCCGCAGTCTTCGGAGCTTACCTGGGAAGATTTGTGCATTGGTATTCGCACTACGAAAGCTACGGTTCCTTCTACAGTGCATTTTCATCCTTTGAAGGAAGTTATCACGAAGCAGGTCTTGTTATCGGAGCGTTCGCGGCATCATTCATATCTGCAGGCATTGCCGGCAGGAAAAACAGAAGCAGGATCTTATCGGCGACATCTGCGGGGATCATGCTTTTCATGACACTTGTGTCACTTACATCCATGTTTAATGAATGTGACAGAGGTAAGGCAGTGATAGATAATCCGGTGTATCAGTGTCTTCCTTTTTCATATCCCACCATGCCCGGCTCGGAAGAGTACAGGACCGCGGTCTTTTTCTGGAAATTCTGCATACTTGCACTTATCACGGTTATTGCCGTGACAAACTGTATCAGAAAACAATCCGCACTTAAAACATACATAATGTATTTTTGTGCAATGGCACTTTTGGACAGTGCAAGGTACGATGCGTCTTTCTTAAGATCCAACGGTTTTGTGAGTCTGATGCAGATCGTTGCGGGAGTATTCCTGATCCTGTGCGTTATCGCAGGCACGGTTAAACTTATCAAAAAACGCAGTTTCAGGGCGGGACATATTTTCTATATCCTGGCCTTTTTGCTCGGTCTTTCTCTTACCGGCTTCATGGAATACTATGTCCAGAGGCACGGTAATCTCTATATCTCATGCTACGCTTTGATGGCGGTGGCATGCTTTGTCATGGCCGTTTCGGTCATAGGATTACACAGATTGCCGGTAAAGTCTGTTAAAAGAAAATGAAAATCGTTATCAAATCTTGACATTATTTGATCATAATGGTAAAAATGGTAACGGTTCTCAAATTCGAAACAGGAGGGATATTATGGCTTCAGGTTCCAATTACAAGACCAAACAGCGGGAAATAATGTTGTCTTATCTTGAATCCAGACCGGGAGTTCATATCACCGCGGCGGATGTATATGACCATTTCAGAGCGCAGGGCGTTACCATCGGTCAGTCCACCGTCTACCGTCAGCTCGAAAAATTTGTGGATGAGGGTATCCTCAATAAATACATTCTCGAGAGCGGAAGCAGTGCATGTTTTGAATATGTGGGAATGAGCGTTCACAAAAAGAACGAAACCTGCTTTCACTGCAAATGCGAAAAGTGCGGAAAGCTCATTCACTTAAAGTGTGAAGAACTTGAAGAGATCAAAAATCATCTTTATTCGGAGCACAAGTTTAAGCTTGATCCGCTGAGAACTGTATTTTACGGAATGTGTGACGATTGCCTTGAGAACAAGGCGTGATCTTATTATTGATTCGGAGGAAAGGACATGGCACTGATAACGGCAAAAGATCTGTCGGTCGGATACGGCGGTCAGACAGTTGCAGAGCATCTGAATTTTAAAGTAAATTCTGGTGATTATCTGTGCATTGTCGGAGAGAACGGTTCAGGTAAATCCACACTGGTGAAGACCCTTGTAAAGCTTATAAAGCCGGTTGCGGGAGAGGTAAAGTACGGAGATGGCCTTATGCCCGGCGAGATCGGATACCTCCCTCAGCATACTGTTGTGCAAAGGGATTTTCCTGCGTCTGTCAAGGAAATAGTTTTATCCGGATGCCAGAGCAGAATGGGACTCAGACCTTTTTATAACAGTGAGGAGAAAAAACTCGCTGCGGATAATATGGAGAAGATGGGTATCACGGATCTTTCCAATAAATGCTACCGTGAGCTCTCCGGAGGACAGCAGCAAAGAGTACTTCTTGCAAGAGCTCTCTGTGCAACCAAGAAGATGCTGATCCTGGATGAGCCCGTATCCGGACTGGATCCCAAGGTAACTGCAGAGATGTACGAGCTTGTGGCAAAGCTCAATAAAGAGGGTATCACTATAGTGATGATCTCTCATGACATCAAGTCTGCGGTTGAGTATGCGGACCATATCCTTCATATAGGAAATACGATCTATTTCGGATCGAAGAATGAATATTTGAACAGTAAAGCCGGTAAGATCTTTATGATGATGCAGAGTAAAGATCCGCATGTCGGAAACAGGTAAGGCTTCGGACGGTGAATATATGATAGATAAACTTATGATGTATATGGAATATCCGTTTGTGCGCTATGCGATGATAGTGGGAGTGATGATAGCTCTCTGCTCATCGCTTCTTGGCGTTACACTCGTACTTAAGAGATATTCTTTCATAGGTGACGGACTAAGCCACGTTGCATTCGGTGTCATGTCCATCGCAGCGGTTTTAAATCTTACCAATACCATGATCATAGTTCTTCCCGGAACGATCCTCGCAGCGGTACTTCTGCTAAGAACCGGGCAGAATGCCAAGATCAAGGGTGATGCGGCGATAGCTATGATCTCCGTGGGTGCGCTTGCTTTCGGATATCTCCTTATGAATAAATTTTCTACCTCGACCAATCTTTCCGGGGATGTGTGCAGTACTCTTTTCGGATCCATGTCCATACTTACACTTACGAGAAGAGAAGTCACTATCTGTGCAGTTTTATCGGTCATTGTCGTTATCGTATTTATATATTTTTATCACAAGATATTTGCGGTTACATTTGACGAGACTTTTGCAAAAAGTGCCGGAACAAGGGTTAACGCATATAATCTGCTGATCGCTGTGGTGATAGCCGTTATAATCGTGCTTGCCATGAATCTTGTGGGATCGCTTCTCATATCGGCACTTGTGATATTCCCCGCACTTTCATCCATGAGGATATTCAAGACGTTCAAGAGCGTAACCGTTTTTTCGGCGATACTTTCTGTATTCTGTGCCTTCTTTGGCATAGTGATCTCAATGCTTGCGGGGACTCCCGTAGGATCCACCATAGTTGCGGCGGATATCGTTGCATTCGGAATATGTTCTCTGATAGGAAGATTTACAGGAACCAGATGATATGAAAAAAAATATATTTGCACTTTTAATATGTACTTCGCTGATGCTTACCGCCTGCGGTAATTCCGACGCATCACATGATGCTGTTTTTACGGATTCTTCTTCCGTGGAAGATGTACTTGCAGCAAGGATGGCGGAAGAGGATGCGGAAAGGTACGCGGACCAGGGAGACCTTAGTGAAGTGCCCGGACTTTCCGAAAATGCCGGGGATGATTATGAACGTCAGAGCGGAGTGAATTCCGATGCGCCGGCTCCCGATATGAACGGTCTTGATGAGTCCGTTATGCAGACAGAGGGCGTTGATATCGATCTTACGGTATTGCCGGCTATCATGGTCTATTCACAGGTCTACAGTCTGATTTCTGAACCCGACAGATATCTGGGGAAGACCGTTAAGATGACCGGAATGTATGCATGTACCGAAACCACTGAGATTGAAAAGTTCTACTGTGCCTGCATAATACAGGATGCGACGCAGTGTTGCTCACAGGGAATAGAGTTTGTCCTCGATGATTCGTATTCTTTTCCGGATGATTATCCGGAATATGGTGATAATGTCACCGTAATAGGAGAATTTGATACATATGAGGACGGCGGTTATACATATTGCACTTTAAGGAACGCAAAACTCGTAGAATAATTTTGCAATTTTCACAAAAATCTGATGACATTTAACTTTTTTATGGCTATAATGATGAAGTGATACTTTGATAAAAAAATATCAAACAAAGGAGATTAGTCATGAAAGGTTTTGCAATGCTGAAGATCGGCGAGGTAGGCTGGATCGAAAAGGAACGTCCTGCCTGCGGACCGATGGATGCGATCTGTCGTCCCCTGGCGATCGCCATCTGTACCTCTGACGTACACACTGTATGGGAAGGTGCGGTAGGTGACCGTCACAACATGATCCTGGGCCATGAAGGCTGTGCTGAGGTTGTTGAAGTAGGAAGCATGGTCAAGGATTTCAAGCCCGGCGACAAAGTTCTTGTTCCTGCCATTACTCCCGATTGGAATTCACTTGAGGCACAGGCAGGATACTCAATGCACTCCGGCGGAATGCTCGCAGGATGGAAATTCTCCAACTTCAAGGATGGTCTTGATTCGGAGTTCTTCCATGTAAACGATGCGGACGGAAACCTTGCACACATGCCTGAAGGGATGAGCCTTGAGGATGCCTGCATGCTTTCCGACATGGTTCCTACCGGATTCCACGGCGTTGAACTTGCCGATATCCAGTTTGGTGATACCGTTCTCGTAATCGGTATCGGACCTGTAGGTCTTATGAGTGTAGCAGGTGCCCGTATGCGTGGCGCATCCCGCATCATCGCAGTAGGAACCCGCCCTAAGTGCGTAGAAGCTGCCAAGTTCTATGGAGCAGATGAGTTCATCAGCTATAAAAACGGCACCATTGAAGATCAGGTTCTTGCCGCAACAAACGGTCAGGGCGTTGACAGAGTAGTCGTTGCAGGCGGCGGTGTTGATACTTTCGAATCCGCAGTTAAGTCTCTTAAGGCAGGCGGAAAGATCGGTAATGTCAACTATCTCGGAAGCGGTGATTACATCAATATCCCCCGCGTAGAGTGGGGCGTAGGAATGGGCCACAAGCAGATTGCAGGAGGCCTCATGCCCGGCGGAAGACTTCGTATGGAGAAGCTGGGAGCTCTCGTTTCATCAGGAAAACTTGATGTAAGCAAGCTTACTTCACATGTATTCCACGGATGGGAGCACATTCCCGAAGCACTGCAGCTTATGAAAGATAAGCCCGCTGATCTTATCAAGCCCGTTGTAATCCTTGATAACCAGCCTTAATCGAAATCATCATGGGGCAGTCAATATGACTGCCCCATGTTTTTATGGAGCATCAGATGCAGATCTTACTGATATCCGGTTTTCTCGGAGCAGGCAAAACAACTTTCATAAAAGAGCTGATAAAGCGGACCGATAAAAAGCCCGTGATAATGGAGAATGAGTACGGTGCAAACAACCTCGATTCTCTTGAACTTCAGAATTCTTCTCCCAAAGCCGGTGAGATAAAAGTGCTGGAATTCATGGAGGGTTGTGTTTGCTGTACCATGAAGGACAGCTTTGTAAATTCTGTATTCACCATCTTTTCCTCTATCGGCCCCGAGTATCTTATTATCGAGCCCACCGGCGTAGGAAGGCTCAGCAGTATAATCGATAACCTGGATCCCATACTCAAAACAGTAAATAACCTCCTTCCTCCCATAGTCATCGTATCCCCGGAGACTTACAGGCATAACATGAAGGAATATCCTGACCTGTATTCGGATCAGATTGCATCCGCAAAAAAGATTATCTTTTCCAAATGCGAAAATACCGATCCCGCAGAGATAGAGGCGGTATCGAATGAGATAAGAAAGATCAATACTGCAGCCGAGATATGCGGAATGCACTATTCCAAGATGGATGATGAGTGGTGGGAGAATATATGGGAAGGCGGGGAAGATGCCGTGGCTTCTCATACCGCTTCCCCGCAAAAGAAACCGGAAGATGTCTTTTCACAGGTAAGCCTTCAAAAGGCAGGAGTCAAAAATCCGGTGCAGCTTATACAGTTTCTGGAAGATGCCTTAAGAGGCGAGTTCGGCCTTGTAAGCAGGGCAAAGGGCACTCTCTGGGTTGGCGGTGAGATGGTAAGATTTGACCTTGCGGACAGGATGTATGCCGTAACAGGGTCGACGGATGATGAATGCCAGTGCGTCATAATCGGAAAAAATCTCGATGAGAAGAGGATAAGATCAAGGCTTTGCCCAACGGGACGGGCAGTCATGAGGTGAACAATATAAATGCACCATTACCGGAAAACCGCGGTAATAGTGCATTTTTTGAAGTTAATATTTTTTTTATAAAATAATTAGCACTCACCTGTTGACAGTGCTAACAATGCGTGTTATATTGCATCTAGAACAAAGAAAACAAAGGACATCCGGATAACTCAAAGGTGACCACAACGGCACATCAGGATGCCCTCGAATAGAAGGAGGAATGACTTATGATGATGTTCCCTAGTATCTACAACAACGATTTATTCGATGACCTTTTCGATATCCCTGTATGGAATGACAGAGACATGAAGAAGTGCGAGAAGAAGCTTTACGGACGCCATGCGGGCAACCTGATGAAGACCGATATCAAGGAGAAGGATAAAGAGTACGAACTCCACATCGATCTGCCCGGCTTTAACAAGGATGAGATCCAGGTATCTCTTGAGAACGGTTACCTGACCGTACAGGCTTCCAAGGGCCTTGATAAGGACGAAGAGGAGAAGGACGGCAAGTGGATTCACAGAGAGCGTTATGCAGGCAGCTGCATGAGACAGTTCTATGTAGGTGACGGCCTTGTTCAGAGCGATATCAAGGGCGAGTTTAAGGGCGGTATTCTTAAACTTACCGTGCCCAAGAAGGAAGCACTTCCCGACAGGACCGAGAATAAATACATCGCTATTGAAGGATAATACCTTCAGTCTTCCAAAATATGGGGAGTCCGCCAAGTGCGGACTCCTCTTTTTTGATTCAAAATATATTAGAATTATTGTGTATATGATAAAATACCCTTGTATGCCTAGTTTAAATCTTAAGAAAAAGATCACCGATCATATATGGGCGCGTTTGCCTGAAGAAGCTCAGTACAATTATGTTCATACAGGAACTGTAGGAGCATATAAACTGTGGAATCTTTGTAAGTATTACACCAATACTCCCGATCTGTATTTAAAGCTTCTCGACAGCGAATACGAAAAGCCCCTTTATCTCCGCAGAAAGCCTTCCGTATCCGTTATGATAACCGGAGGGGAAGCGGGACTTAAGAAGACTCTCATGTCTATCGAAGATCAGGCATGCGCAAAAATTGAATCCGTAAATGTATGCGGAATAAATATCAAAGAGACAGATTCCCTTGTAAGAAAATCCGAAAGCGAATATATAGCTTTTGTCAAAAGCGGAGCGGTCCTTCAAAGGAGGGCCTTTTATGAGTGCGGAAAAGTTCTTTTGTCGGATGAAAAAACAGCTCTTATATATTCCGATGAAGATTTCATGGATGACGAAGGCGTCAGATCAAAGCCATGCTTTAAACCGGACTATGCTCCCGATCAGCTGATGTCCCATGATTATTACGGCGGTTTTGTTTTCATATCGAAAAAAGCATATATAGATGCGGGAGGACTCGAAGAGGGTGTAAGCGAAGATCCTTTCTATGACCTGTGGCTCAGGATATCAGAGCACGAAAAAGTTGCCCACATCGATAGAGTGTTGTTCCACAGAACGGGGGATCAGGCGGTTTCAAAAGCAGATCCCGAGGCTGTCAAAAGAGCACTTGCAAGAAGAAATCTCAAAGGCAGTGTAAGTGTCGCAGAGGACAGATGCATCATCGACCATGAGACGGAAGGCCTTGTCAGTATCATAATTCCTTCCAAGGATAATCCGGTTTATCTGACGGATTGTTTATCTTCACTCGATGAAGTTACTCTGTACAAAGATTACGAGATAATTCTTGTAGATAACGGAAGTTCGGATGAGAACAGACGTATCTATGAGGAGCTGTGCGGTAAATACAAAGCGAAATATATATATGAGAAAAAGGATTTTAATTTCTCATATATGTGCAATCTCGGTGCTAAGAATGCATCGGGAGACGTGCTTGTTTTCTTAAATGACGACATTAAGATAACGGAACCCAAGTGGCTGGGAAGCATGGCAGGGCAGGCGAGAGTTCCTTATGCCGGAGCTGTGGGATGCATGCTACTTTATCCCGAGGGAAACATGATCCAGCACTGCGGAACCAAAGACTGTGTGGACGGCCCCAATCATATATATCAGGGATATCATCCCGGAGATGAGGGGTGCCCCGATGCGATTTTCCCCATGGATGTGAACGGAGTTACCGCAGCATGTCTTGCGGTTGAAAAGAGTAAATTCAATGAAGTCGGCGGTTTCGATGAAGAGATGTCAGTTTGCTATAACGATGTTGCTCTTTGCTATGATCTTATCAATGCGGGATATGTAAATTGCGTAAGAGGTGACATACACCTGATACATAAAGAATCCGTAAGCCGCGGAACTGATGAAGTAAACGAGACCAAATATAGAAGACTTATAAAAGAGCATACGCGTCTGTATGCAAAGCATGCGCTTAAAGATTCTCCACATCCGTATTACAACATAAACCTTGCCATGAGATATGCGGGAACGGGTCCCGACTATACCAGATGGATGTACAAGGTTAAGACTAAAGTAAGGAAGATGACTCCCGCTGAGATCAAAGCATGGCAGGATGCTCCCGTAAGAGAGGATACCGAGATTGCATTTGATGAGATCGATGCCTTCAAGTATGTCCACATATTCGGGTGGAGCTATGCATCGGATCATAAATTCAATCACAAGACAGACCGCAAGATGGTCATTTATGATGATAAGAACTATTACATTGCGGAGCTGCAAAGCTGGTACAGGCCCGATGCCTATAAGATAAAAAGAATACCCAATACGGAATTTTGCGGCTTTATAGCACAGTTCGATCATGAACTGATAGAGGAAGGCAGATACAAATTAAGCCTTTGGTCCAAGATCGGAAAGTATGATACCGGGAAAGAACTTATAAGATGAGCGAAGAAAAAATAGGAAATGTAATACTGGATCTGACCTATTACAAGGGAAGCGATGCTTACTCGGACGGAGAATCCGTGGAAGACAGACTTCTGGGAATAGTAAGGGACGGAGAGGATATAGGTGAAAGGCTTGCCGCAGGCGATGACTGGGCAGAGCTTTACCACTTATCGGATATCAGGAAAAATATTCTGTCATGGGCGGATGCGGATAAGAAAGCGTCCGTGCTTGAGATAGGTTCCGGATGCGGAGCTGTTACGGGAATACTTTGTGAAAAATTCGGATCCGTAACCGCGGTCGATCTTTCCAAAAAGCGCTCCACCATCAATGCATACAGAAATCAGGCTTATGATAATCTCCGTATCATGGTGGGGAATTTTGAAGATGTAAAGTTTTCGGAGAAGTATGATGTCATAACTCTTATCGGAGTGTTTGAATATTCCATTTATTATATTTCTTCGGATGATCCCTTTGTAGATATGCTGAAGAAATGCAGATCACTTCTTAAAGAGGGCGGAAGACTTTATATCGCTATCGAGAATAAGTACGGCATGAAGTATTTTGCGGGAGCAAAAGAAGACCATACCGGAAGAGCGTATGACGGTATTGAAGGGTATCACGGCGTAGAAAGAGTAAGGACATTCTCCGGATATGCTCTCAATGCAATGCTTAAAGCTGCGGGATTTACGGGACTTGAATTCAGATATCCCGTGCCTGATTACAAGCTTCCAATGGAGATCTATTCCGATTTAAGACTTCCCGCACCCGGTGATATCACCTACAGATCACCCAATTATGACAGGGACAGATATGATTCCTTCGATGAGGTTAAGGTGACCGATCAGGTATGTGCGGACGGAATGTTCCCGGACTTTGCAAATTCTTTTCTCATCACTGCGTATAACGGAAATGAACCTGAAAGCGCCGGATGCATATATGCCAAGTTCAATACACTAAGAGACAAGCCTTACCGCGTAGATACCAAGATGGTGGCAGAGGAAGGCAAGCTCTATGCTGTGAAGACACCTGCGTGTAAAGAGGCACTTCCTCATATCGAAGAAATTGTCCGTAATAAGGATCTTGCAAAAGATTTCTATAAGACGATCAAGATAGCGGATGTAACAAGACGAGGGGATGATCTGTATTTTGACTTCATAAACGGAACTTCCCTGTATTCCGAATGCATCGATTATTCAAGCGCCGATCTTGAGGAAATCAGAAAAGATATCAATGATAAACTCGATATGCTCATGGATGATATCTCGGATTCATATGAGTGTTCTTTTGAAGCTACGGATAAGTTCAAAGAAGTATTCGGTGATATAAAACTTCCCGAAGATCTTCCCGGACTTAAAGCTGCAAATGCGGATATGATCTTCGGTAACTTTATCAGAACCGAGGACGGTCTTGTCTGCATAGACTACGAGTGGTTCTTTGATTTCCCTGTTCCCAAGGACTTTATCAGATACAGAGTAGCCAGATGCATATTCGAAAGCTATGCCAATATCTCGACGAAGATAAAGACCAGACAGGAATTTGCCGTATTCCTCGGAATAGATACGCTTCTTGTTGATGCGTTCGATGAGATGGAAGATAAGTTCCAGGCTATGGTAACCGGAGGTGGTCTCGGAAGGGATACCCTTACCAAGTACGGTAAGAAGTTTGAAAGAGTGGAGGAACTTCTGGAAGATAAGAACAGTGAGGCGGCAAGGATCGCAGAGCTTGAGAGGATAGTTGCCGAGCAGCAGGCGCATATAGATAAAATGAAACGTGCCATTAAAAATCCTATCTTCGGTATGAAGTGGGCACTGAAAAAATTATTTAAGAAGAAATAAAAAAATCCCTGCAGACCCAATCTGCAGGGATTTTTGATATCAGTGTTTTATGAATTACATACAGGTGTATCCGCCATCAACGGGGATCATTACACCGGTAACATAGGAGCTTGCGGGAGAAGCAAGGAAGATTGCTGTTGAATCGAGCTCGCCTTCTTTTCCGTATCTCTCAAGAGGGATCATGGTCTTCGCATTAGCCTGGAAGAAATCGGAATTGAGAGTATCGGTGGTAAGGTCGGTGTAGAAATATCCGGGGCAGATGGAGTTAACGGTGATTCCCTTTACTCCCCACTCTGAAGCGAGTGCTCTGGTAAGGTTTACGACTCCGCCCTTAGCTGCGTGATAAGGAGCGCTTCCCGCAATCTTATTTCCTACAAGTCCGTACATGGATGCGATGTTGATGATACGTCCGTATCCCGCGGGAATCATGGCCTTCTTTGCGACTGCACGGGCAACCTTGAAGGTTCCGAAGAGGTCGATGTCCATCTCGCCCTTGAACTGATCGTCGGTGATATCTTCAGCGGGAGCTACGGCACCGGTTCCGGCATTGTTGATGAGGATATCGATTCTTCCAAAAGCCTTTAATACTTCGTCTACTGCTTCCTCGACTCTTGCGGTGTCGGTGATATCACACTGAATGCCGATAGCCTTGACACCGAATTCTTTTTCAATCTCAGCTGCTACCTCATCGATTTTCTCTTTGCGGCGTGCGAGAGCGGCAATGTTACATCCCTGATTTGCGAGTGCCTTTGCCATTTGTACACCGAGTCCGGTAGAACAACCGGTAACTATGGCAACCTGTCCTGTAAGATCAAAATAGTTCTTCATTAAAAATACATCCTTTCATTTATATTGTTAACGGGGTCAAAAGTCGCCCCATTCACCCCATATGTTAAAAAGATCGGAGCCTTCAAGATTCCATTCTCCCCAGAAACTTGAAGAGTCTTCGTCGGAATCTTCCGTATCGTCTTCATCTTCCCATTCGCCCCATACGTCGGATTCCTGATAGTCACCCCATTCATCCCAGAATTGGCGTCCCCATTCACCCCAGTCGACACCCTGGCGGTCACCGGTAACGTCACAGAATTTCTCGAGCCACTCGATGTATTCTTTATCGAAATCACATTTTTCCAATACATCGGCCAGATCTCTGTAAAGACTTCTGTCATTATAGGGAAGGGTAACGGATATACCCGTAAGACTCAGGTTATCGGATGTGGCACCGACATAGAGAAGAGCTTTATCAACCGCGTGTGCGAGCTTTTCGGACATATCCGAATCGATTATGTATGCAAGCCCCATAAGGTCGGTGATGCAGTAATCGGAAATATATACATCCGAGTCGTCATAAAATTCGTCGAGTCCGTATTCGTCTTCAAGATAATCCATCATACCGTCAACGAGTATGTCGAAGATCTTGCCGTCTTTTCCTCTGCGGAATCTTTCGGAGAAGCCTTCTCCTTTACCGGTTTCTTCCATATCCTGACTGAAGTTCGTGGCCAGAAGTTCTTCTTCGTTGGTATATGCAAACTCGGTCCATACGTCCCATAATTTCTCAATTTTACTTTCATCTATAAGGGCAAGAATGGATCTGTCGCCGTAGAATCTGTCACGCTCGTTCTTACTTACCATGTCATCGATGATGATCTTACCGAGATCGTAAGTTGAGATGGAAGTATCATCATAAAGAGCTTCGAGCCAGTTGGTGTAGTACCATCCGAGACTGCTTTCGAAATCCTCTGAAAGGATCATGTAATCACAATAATCTCTGAGAGGATATGCAACTTCGAGACAGGACATGATACAACTGTCCATTCCGATAAAATCAAAATGAACACCGCATCCGTTAAGTGCCTTGACCATTTCGTCTACGCTTAAGTTCTCCCAGTCATCCTGAAATTCATCCCAGCCGAAACCGTAAGCGGGTCCGCCGCCGTGATTCCATAAGATGAGAATGTTTCTGGAAGCGGGATATTCCTGTGCTCCGTAGCGTACGAAATCTCTGAGGGTTTCGGGAACGGTGCAGTCAAGCTGGCCGAGATTGTCACGTATAAGTTCCAGTCCGTCGGGACCTATGCGGTAAGTCTGGGATCTGTCAGACTCGATACCGAGTTTCTTGGACCAATATTTGGTACCCATGGTCTGGATCAGAACATTAACGTTTTCCGAATAGCCGGCATCGATCATCTCGAGAATGTCGGTGGTCGCAACTCCCGATTCGGTCTCAAGGTTTGATCCGTTCAGATAGATATAGATGGTGACGGTTCCGGGGTCCGCATCATTGTCGGAAATCTCATAATCGTCATCATCCCATTCATAGCTTTCTTCGTGTTCGTCGGTATCGGGCCAGGTCCAGATATCACCGTTGGAATACTCATCTTCTTCGTATTCCGCCGCTTCCTCCACAAGATCGAGCAATACACCGGGTATCCCCCAAACGGTACGAGAGCATCCGGATAAAAGAAGACAGCCGGCCGATGCCAGAACTGCAATTTTCTTCAAATATTTACGCAAATTTAGTTACCTCCGTACAGTGTTTATCTTACCACCAAAAAGGCCTTCTGTCATAGGAAACACGCGGAAAATAAGGGAATTTTAATATGTGGGAAACGAATAGGAAACGGCAGATATTTGACTAATCGTCAATAATAGGAATATACTTGATTTCGGAGGGTACTGACCGGATCCTTGCGGTCGTTTATAAAAGGGGTGATTCCATGGCAAAAAGAATGAATAATACCGAGGAACGTAAAAAGCAGATCCTTGATATTGCCGAGGAACTGTTTTTGAAGCATGGTTACTACGGAGTAAACCTTGATGACATAGCCAAAGAGGCGTCCGTAGTAAGAGGGACCGTACTGCATTATTTTGATTCAAAAGAAAACCTCTTCAAATGCGTACTGGACAGAAGGGCGCAGAAGTCGGCAGATCTTTTGATAGCTCTTATGGTCAACAAAGACCAGTCCGTTCAGGAGATCCTTAAAACATTCGTGTATTTCTGTATGCGTCAGTTTAAGGAAGACAAGGAAGATACCGACAGATGTTTCGGTGATGAAGCAATGAGGTATCAGCTTGACTGTGTACGTATCGGAACATACTACAAGCTCCTGGATTCTTTCGAAGCACTTCTCGAAAGAGGAAATGAAGAAGGAGTGCTCAGGATAGTCAATACAAGAGCAAGGGCTTCATCCGTGCTCTTTGCGGTATTCGGACTGACGGGTGAGAGTATTTCTACCATTGAAGTTACCGCTGAGCTTTATGATCTTATAGGAAATATGCTTGGAGTCGATCTTAAGAACGTATAATTTATTTTTATGTGACAGTGGGGACGCATCAGTTTTGTC